>CAYZKQ010000015.1:27816-32475 GCA_964478975.1 uncultured Vicinamibacterales bacterium
TGACCCCGTAGCCGTCGTAGGTGATGTCCACGTCGCCCAGCGACACGGTGTAGGCGGCGTTCACGATGAACCGGTTTGGCACGAGCCCGATCGTGGTGCCGACGCCGCCGGCCCACGTCGTGTCGTGGAAATCCGCCGTCCACTGGCTCGACGCCCGCGTCCACGGTCCCAGTTCCGCCGTCGCGAGGGCGCTGGGGTTTTGCTTGTAACTCTCGTTGAACTCGAGCGAGCGCTGCAACGACGTCCCGCGGTCGAGGCTCACGAACGCGTTGATCGAGAACCGGTCCGCCGGCATGTAGGCCGCGTCGACCCCGTAGCGCAGGCGGGTGCTCTCGAGCCACCCGAGCTGGTCGCCTGGCGTGACCGCGTTCTGGTCCGGCAGCCCGGTCCCGGCGAGTGGCTGGATCGGCCGGACGTCCGAGTCGAAATCGTCCTGCGAGTAGCGCACGCTCCCCGAGAGGGAGAGTCCGTCGCTCGGGGTCACGGTGAGCGAGAACTCGCCCTGGTGGCGCCGGCGGTCGGCCACGTCGAAGCGAACCATGTCAGGGTGGTTACTGAACGTTCGCGCCGGGTTGTCGTTGTCGGTGACCTCGGTTGGTGCGTACCAGTAGCTCTGCCGGGTCACGAACGGGTCGTAGGTGCCGTCGCGGCGGCCGAAGGTGTATCGCGCTCGCAGACTGGCCCACGGCGCCGGGCGCACCCGGAGGGCGGCCGTCACCCGATGTTCCGTCGTGTCCGCCTCGCGGTAGTCGCGGTCGACAGCCTCGCGCTCGTAGCCGACGCTGAGCGTCCCTTGCCTCACCCGGTAGGCGGCGTCCACCCCGGCCGTCGTGCGGTCGGCGGCATAGGGCAGGTTCACACGCTTGTTCTTGTACGCAACGGTTCCGTTCAGATTGCTCGTGTCCTGCGTCACGTACTGCCAGTTCGCTGGGGGGGTGTGGTTGTCGAGCCCGTACCGGTGGGCCCACGCGCGGACGCTCACGCGGTTGCCGGGGTGGGCGACGTAGTCGACCAGTACCTGCGTCGTCGTGATCTCGGCTTCCGCCGTCGCGCGTGGCAGCGTTGGATTGACGAGCATATCGGCGTTGTAGCTGTACGGGAGCAACGTCTGGTTCTGCTCGAGGCGTCCGTAGGCGACCGTCGCGCTCAGTCGCGCCTCGGCCGGCAGGTCTCCGGCGACGGCGAACGTCGCGTGGTGGTAGCGATTGTCCGGCGGCAGCGCGCGCCGGCCGTAGGTCGACACGGCGCGGTCCCACACGTCGTAGGTCGCCCCGGGTGCAGCCGTCGTGTACACGTTCTCCCAGACCAGCGTGTCCACGCGGTTCGCGAAGTCCGAGAAGAGGTAGCTGGCCTGCATCTGAACCCGCCGGCCAACGTGCTCCGCGGAGACCGTAGCACCGGGACCTGCACGCCCCAGCGCCTGAGCGTCCTCAGGATCTCGAGCCCGTCGCGACCTGGGAGCATCAGGTCCAGCACGATGAGGTCGAACGCCTCGGCCTGTGCCAGGTAGTACCCTTCCTCCCCGGTCCGCGCCGCGACCGCCTCGTAGCCCTCTCCGGTCAAACCTTCCCGGAGTGCCTCGGCGACCTTGGCTTCGTCCTCGACGATCAGGATGCGTATCTCTCAGGCGCCCGCTCCGCTCCAGCATACGCCGGGGTGCCTGAGTCCAGCGTGAAGATTCCTTAACGGACTCGTCATGTTCCCCGGAGCCGTCCCGATCCCCGAAACCTTCGCATCCGCCGCTGGTCGCCTACTCCGCCGCCATGTGCGGATAGCGGTAGTCGGTCGGCGGCACGAAGTTCTCTTTCACCGCCCGGGTGGAGACCCAGCGCAGCAGATTGAGCGGCGAGCCCGCCTTGTCGTTCGTCCCCGAGGCGCGCGCCCCGCCGAAGGGCTGCTGGCCCACCACGGCCCCCGTCGGCTTGTCGTTGATGTAGAAGTTGCCCGCGGCGTGCCGGAGCGCCCTGGCCATCTTCACGATCGCCAGGCGATCGGTCGCGAAAATGGCCCCGGTCAGCCCGTACGGGCTCGTCGTGTCGCAGAGCTCCAGCGCCCGGTCCAGCTCGGCGTCGGGGTAGACGAAGACCGTGAGGACGGGCCCGAAGATCTCTTCCCGCATCAGGCGCGCCTTCGGGTCCTTCGTCAGGACCACGGTCGGTTCGATGAAGTACCCCGTCGACATGTCCGAGCCGCCGCCCCAGACGATCTCGTAGTTCGCGTCGTGCTTGGCCTCCGCGATGTAGCCGGTGATGCTCTTGAAGGCCGCTTCGTCGATGACCGCGCACAGGAAATTCCGGAAGTCGGTGGGCGGGCCCATCCTGACCTCCGCGAGCATGGCTTTCATCCGACTCGCGACGCGCGGCCAGAGCGACTGCGGAATGTAGGCGCGCGAGGCGGCCGAACACTTCTGGCCCTGGTACTCGAAGGCGCCGCGCACGAGGGCGGTCGCCAGCGCGTCGACCTCCGCCGACGGATGCGCGAACACGAAGTCCTTCCCGCCCGTCTCGCCCACGATCCGCGGGTAGCTCTTGTAGCGGGGCAGCGCATCGGCGATCGTCTTCCACATCTGCTGGAACGTGGACGTCGAGCCGGTGAAGTGGAGCCCGGCGAACTCCGGGCTCGCGAACACGGGGTTCCCCACCGACGCGCCGCGGCCCGGCACGAAGTTGATGACGCCGTCGGGCAGCCCGGCCGCCTGGAGCAGCTTCATCAAGTAGTAGTTGGACAGCAGCGCCGTCGAGGCCGGCTTCCACAGCACGACATTCCCCATGAGGGCGGGCGAGACCGGGAGGTTGGCCCCGATCGACGTGAAGTTGAACGGCGAGACCGCGAAGACGAAGCCCTCGAGGGGCCGGTACTCGACGTAGTCCCAGATGCCGGTGGGCGAGATGGGCTGGTCCTCGTAAATCTGCCGCATGTAGTAGGGGTTGAACCGGTAGAAGTCCACGATCTCCGAAGCCGAGTCGATCTCCGCCTGGAAGACCGTCTTCGATTGTCCCAGCATCGTGGCCGCGTTCAGCGTGTCGCGCCAGGGACCGGCGAGCAGCTCGGCCGCCTTGAGCACGACCGCCGCGCGCGCCTCCCAGGGCAACTCCGACCACTCGCGCCAGGCCTCGCGCGCCGCCGCGACGGCCTGTTCCACCTCCGCTTCGCCCACCTGATGGGCGACGGCCAGGGTGTGGCGGTGGTCGTGCGGGCAGACGACGGGGATCGTCTTGCCGGTCCGGACCTCCCGGCCGCCGATGATCGCCGGGATGTCGACGACCTCCTTCAACATTTCTTCCAGGCGGCGCTTGAGGCTCGCCCGTTCCGGCGTGCCCGGCGCATAGCTCTTGTTCGGTTCGTTGACGGGCCGAGGGACCTGGATGACAGCGTTCACAGAGGCGTCTCCTTTGGTTCGCGCGGGCGGACACCGGGCCGCCGCGCACCCGCCCATGATACCAATGGTCCAGGCTGCACCTCACCTGCGGGCCGGCGCCCCGCGGGTCGGCCGCCGCGCGCCGCGCGGACCGTCCGGGGTAGACTGGACGCATGGCGGAGCCGCCGCGAGGGCACGCGGAGCGCGTGGTCGTGTTCGACGGGACCTGCGGGTTCTGCGCGGGCGCCGTCCGGTTCGTCGCCGCGCGCGACCGCACCGGTCAGATCCGGTTCGCCCCCGCCGGGTCGCCGCCGGCCCAGGCCCGCCTGGCGCGGCACGGTCTGGACCGCGCCGCCGCGCGCAGCATCGTGTTCGTGGAGGGCGATCGCTGCTCGCTCCGCTCCGACGCCGTGCTGCGCATCGCGTGGCGACTCGCGTTCCCGTGGTGGCTCCTGGCGGGCCTGCTCGTCATCCCGCGGCCGATCCGGGACGCCGCGTATCGCCTCGTCGCCGCCTGGCGCCACCGTCTCGCCGGACCCGCGGCGGCGTGCGAGACCCTCCCGGCGGAGATTCGTTCGCGCCTGTTGTGACCGGCGCGGGGCGACGCCGGCACAGGCCCACCCGAGGATCACTGAATCTCGCCCGCGTCCGGCGGCGGGCGCGGCGGGTCCGTGAAGGCGTGTCTGCGGAAGTTGGGCATGGCCTCGGTGGAGGAGTACACTGGGCGAGTCGATGTCCCGGTGGATCCGGTTTCTGCTCGTCCTCCTGCCGGGCCTCTCGCTCGTCGGCTGGGGCGTCCTGAACGCCGCCACCCGCGCGAACCGCGCCTGGTTCGAGCACGATGCCACCGCGCGGGCCCAACTCGTCGTGGCGGCGCCGCGGCCGGGACTCGCTTCGCACTGGCAGCCCGCCGAGGCGGATGACATCGCCGCGGTGCTCGGGGCGATCGCCCGCGACGAGCGCATCATGGCGGCCGGGGCGTGCCTGGGCGACGGCCAGACGCTGGCCGCACCGAGACGTTTCCGGCGGAACTCTCCTGTGGCGAGTTGATGCGCGAGTTCCGTGCGGCGACCGCCGGAACGTCCGGGCGGCAACCCTGGTCCCGGTCGCGGACGATCGCCGGCGGGCCCGTCCACGTCACGCTGGTTCCCGTCGGCGACGGCCGGAGCGCGCCCGGGGGCCGTCGTGCTCATCGAAGACTTCCGGCTGCTCGACCGCCTCGATCGCCAGACGCGACGCCTGGTGGTCGCCGGCTTCATCGTCGTGCTGGTCGGGGCCTGGGGCGTGTGGATGGTGGCCGT
>CAYZKQ010000016.1:0-31688 GCA_964478975.1 uncultured Vicinamibacterales bacterium
GCAACGCCACCGCACCCGCCAGCCCCGGTCCCTCCAGGGGCTCGCCGCCACGCCGGCCGGCGGCCGGGCGCCTCACCCGGCGTGCCGCTTGAGTTTGCCCGAGTATTCCAACATCTGCGTGGGCAGGTCCTGCGGGTAGGAGATCTTGACGTCCACGATCTCCCCACCCGGCCCGTAGACGGCCTCGAGGCGCGGCATGACGAAGCCCGTGTAGGACGGCATATCCAGCGCCTCGACCCGCGCCACCACCTCGTCGCGCAGCTTCGGGTCGAAGTGGATGCCGTAGGTCTCGAACAGCGCCCGCGCCGCCCGGTAGTCGCCTTCGGCTTTGATGCGCTGCACCTCGGCCAGCAGCCGCCCGACGCCCTCGCGGAACGCCTTCGCGTCGGTCATGACGTAGTAGGTCTTCCCGTCGCGCGTCCGGACGTCGACGGCCGTCGTGTGGGCCATGAGCCACCGGACGATCATCTGGCGGTTGCGCATGTGGTCTTCTTCGAGCTGCGTGCCCTCGCGGACGCGCCGGAGCTGGACGAGGGCGTTGCGCGTGTAGCCTTCGTACTCCGCCTGCACGATCTCCGCGTGATCCTCGGCGCGCACCAGCCCCAGCTCGACGAGCTTCGGGTCGGGCAGGAAATAGAGGGCGACCAGGTCGGCCCGCGCCTCCTCGAGGGCCGAGAAGTGCTCCTTGAGCGCCGCCTGGGGCGAACCGCGCAGCCGCTCGGACACCTTGCCCGAGGCGTGCCCGATGACCTCGTGCATGTTCGTCGTCAGCTCGCCGGCGAACGCGCTCCACTTTTCGGCGCGCGCCGCCTCGTCCGCCGTCCACGCGAACTCGCGGCGAAAGGCGGGCGAGGTCGACTGCTCGTACGCCTCGATCACGTTCGACAGCGACACGGACTTGCTCCCGTAGGTCTCGCGGATCGCCTGGTCGTTCGGCAGGTTGATCCCGATGGGCGTGATCGGACCCGAGTCGCCCGTTTCGATCACCACGTCGATCGCGTTCGCCGTGATGCCCTGGACGCCGGCTTTCCGGTACTTGGGGTCCCACGGCATGTGGTCCTCGAACCACTGGGCCGCCGCCGCCAGGGTCCGGATGGCCTGGGTCTTCTCGCGGTTCACGTAGAAGACCAGGCCCTCCCACGCCCCCTTCTGCCCGCGCGGGTCCAGGTACACCTCGACGAAGCCGTTGATCGTGTCGACGAGCGAATCCCGGTCCTGCACCCACGCGATGTCGTACGCCACGCGGTCGGCCGTCTCCCCGGTGCGATAGAACCGGATGAGCGCCCGCAGCGCCTTCGCCATCGACTCGGACGCGTAGGGAAGGGCGTCCTCGAGGTGCTTCACGATGGCCCGGATCTCCCGGTCGTAGCGCCCGCCGATCCGGTAGACCTCCTCGACGAGTCGCCCGTCGCGCTTGACCAGCCGCGAATTGAGCGGATACTTCTCGACGAAGCCTTCGAGGTCTTTCATCGTGACGCCGACGTAGAGATTGTTGGCGCTCGCCTGGAGGATGTCCCGGCCCGGGCCCGGCGTCTTGTTCGTGACGATCGGGTCGACCGCCGGGTCGAAGAAGAGCGGCTCCATCCGCCGGAGCATCGCCTCGAGGGTCTCGCCCGGACGGAGCGGGAACCGCGCACCCGCCGCCGCGGCGGCCCGCGCCGCCTCGGCGAACGCCGCCGGCGTGCACTTCAGCACGAACTTGCGCGCCGTGAGGTTGTTGTAGGGCCCCGTGTTGAGCCAGAAGAGCTTCGTGTACCGCTCGATCTCCCGCCGCGTCTCGGGCGCCACGCCCTCGGCGTGCGTCAAGATTTCCTCGAGCACCTCCCGCATCTCGAGGTTGTGGGCGTAGCGCTGGTCGTAGAAGATGTCGCGCCCGGCGAGCGCGGCTAGATAGAGATGCCAGACGAGCGTCTTCTCCCGCAGCGGGAGCTGCGCAAACCCATCCGCATAGATCTGCGCCACCGCCGCATCGTCGATGCGCTCGAGCAGGTACTTGCGCGCCCCGGCTTCGACCACCGGCGGCGCCGCCGAGTTCTCGACCGGAACCGATCGCTCCGGCCCGCCGCCGCAGGCTGCGGCGATCCCCACCGTCATGGACACGAGCACCGACCTCCACGCGTTGTCCACATCCACCATGGTGCACCCATCCGACCCCGCTAGGCCGCGCCGCCCGGGCGTACGGGCGCCCGCGCGCCGGCCCCGGCGAGATCGATTCGCTCCAGATACTCCGGCATGTACGTCCGCCAGCCCAGTTCGCGCTCGATGCGCCCGGCGAGCGCCGTCATGGCGGGCTCCTCGCCGTGCACGAGGTAGGTCACCGCCGGCTGCCGCTCGAAGCCCGACAGCCAGCGGAGGATCTCGTCGGCGTCCGCGTGCGCCGACATCGCGTCGATCGCCTCGATCCGGGCGCGCACCGGCACGAGCTCGCCGTGGATCTTGATTTCCCGCTCCCCGTCGAGCAGCCGCCGCCCGCGGGTGCCGGCCGCCTGGTAGCCGACGAACAAGACCGTGTGCCGGGCGTCCGGGAGCACCGCCCGCAGGTGGTGCAAAACGCGACCGCCCGTCGCCATCCCGCTCGACGACACGATGATAGCCGGCGTCCGAGACGACGCGAGCCGGCGCGAGTCCTCGACGGAGGACACCACCTGGAACCGCGCCGTCGAGAACGCGCACAGATTCCGTTCCGCCTGCGCCCGGGCGCGGGCCCGCCCGTCCCGAGCCATCGCCCGCATCTCCGGGTCGAGTTCGTCCAGGCGCGCCGCGTACTGCTCCCGCGCCTTCGCCGCCATGGGGCTGTCGAGATAGACAGGCAGCTCCGGAATGCGACGCTCGTCCTCCAGCCGCCGCAACCAGTAGAGGACCTCCTCGACGCGGCCGATCGCGAAGGCCGGGATCACCACTTTCCCCCCACGCGCCGCCGTCTCGCTGACGATGCGCGCGAGGCGCGCCCCGTCGTCGTCTGGCTCGTGCCGGCGATCCCCGTAGGTCGATTCCAGAAGCAACACGTCGGTCGCCCCCGGAGACGATGGATCCGGCAGCACGGGACGGTCGTAGCGACCGAGGTCGCCGCCGAACAGGATGGTCGCCGGCGCGCCGTTCGCGATCTGCACCCGCACGAACGCCGAGCCGAGCAGGTGCCCGGCGTTGAGAAACGCCACTTCGACCCCGGGCGCCACCGGCACCGGGCGCTCGTAGCCGACCGGCTGCAGGTGGCCGAGCGCCCGCACGGCGTCGGCTTCGGTGAACAGCGGCAGCGCCGGCCGGTGCCGCGTGTAGCCGTGCCGGTTCGCGTCGGCCGCGTCCTCCTCCTGCAGGCGCCCGGCGTCGGGCAGGACGATGCGGCAGAGCTGCGCTGTCGCCGGCGTGCAGAACACGCGGCCGCTGAAGCCGGCCGCCACGAGCCTCGGCAGGTACCCGCAGTGATCGACGTGCGCGTGCGTCAACACGACCGCGTGCAGGTCGGCCGGGTCGACCGGGAGCGGCTGCCAGTTGCGCTCCCGCAGGGCCTTCAAACCCTGGAACAGCCCGCAGTCGACCAGCACGCGCGCCGCCCCCGCCTCCAGCAGATACTTCGACCCCGTCACCGTGCGCGCCGCGCCGAGAAACGTGATCGCCGCCGGGACCCTCACGCAAAGACCCCCACCTGGCCGCCGGTATGCCAGAAGAGCACGGTCTCGTCGCCGCGGAGGCGGCCCGTCCGCACGTAGGCGATCAGCCCGGCCATCGCCTTCGCCGTGTAGGTCGGGTCGAGCACGATCGCCTCCGTCCGCGCCAGCAGCGTCAGGGCTTCCCGCGACGCGTCAGTCGGGATGCCGTAGCCCTCGCCCACGAACGTGTCGTCGACCTCCGGCGGACCGGCGTCCCGAAGCGCTTCCGGGTCGAGCCCGAGCAGGTCCTCCAGTCCCGCAATCAAGCGGCTGACCTCGGCGGCGAGCACCCCCGCCGGCTCGTCCGCACTGATGCCGACCACGCGCGACGGCAGGCCGTAGAGGCGGCACCCGGCGGCGATCCCGGCCTGCGTCCCGCCAGAGGACGTCGCATGAAAGATCACATCGGGCACGCACAGACCCGGGACGCCGCGCACCTGTTCGGCGAGTTCGCCCACCGCGAGGGCGTACGCCGCCGCGCCGAGCGGCGTCGACGCGCCGACCGGAATGACGAACGGCCGCCGTCCGGCGCGCGCGAGCGCCTCGGCGAGGGCCGCCATCGCCGGCGCGCGGTCCTCGCGGCGGGGGACGAAGTGCACTTCGGCGCCGAACAGCTCGTCGAGCAGGAGGTTCGCCGTCGGCCGCGGCGGGGCCGCACCGTTCAGGACGAGCACGCAGCGGAACCCGTAGCGGGCCGCGGCCGCCGCCGTCGCGCGGCAATGATTCGACTGCACGCCGCCGGCCGTCACGAGGGTGTCCGCGCCTTCGCGCTGCGCCTGCGCCACGAGCAGGCCCAACTTCCGCACCTTGTTGCCGCCGAAGGCGAAGCCGATCGCATCGTCGCGCTTGACGAACAGCCGCGGCCCGCCGCCGAGCGCGCGGCGGAGGCGGCCCAGCTCCTCGACCGGGGTCGGAGTCGGGACGATCGGGACGGTGGGAAGCGCCGCCAGCGCGGCGCGGCCGACGCTGAGATCGGTCATTCGGCGACCCTGGCGCCACCCCGAGGGACGACTCGCTCGTCTCGGCGTCCGGCGGGACGCGGGACG
Source organism: uncultured Vicinamibacterales bacterium (assembly GCA_964478975.1). GTDB lineage: Bacteria > Acidobacteriota > Vicinamibacteria > Vicinamibacterales > JAHECP01 > CAYZKQ01. The sequence goes on from CAYZKQ010000016.1 coordinate 4,694, forward strand.
ACGCCGCGTCGCCGGTGGAACGGGGCGCCGGGGCGCGAGCGCGCCGAACCCGCCGGGCCGGGTCCGGCGCGCGGACCCGGTCCCGATAGTATAGTGGGCGAATGCGCACAACCGCGCTGCTCGACGCCCTCGCCGGTGACCGCCCGGTCGTAGCGGCGGAGTTGCGCCCGCCGAAAGCCGAGCTCGACGCCGCGGCCGGGATGGACGCGTGGATCGATACCTACCACGCCGTCCGGGGCCTCAGCCGCGAGGGGACGTTCGTGTTCGTGACCGACAGCGCCGTCGGGACGCGCGAGGAAGACAACCTGCGCCACCTGGTCGCCAACCTCGGCCCCGACGCGCCGCGCGAGCGCGTGGTCCCGTTCCTGACGAGCAAGCACGCCCTCGACTACTGCCTGGCCTACGCCGCGCGCGCCGCCCAGCACGGGTTTCCGGCGCTGGTCGTGCTCGGCGGCGACCGCCGCGTCGGGCCGCCCCGGTGCGTGGAACACGCCTGGCAGCTCCGGCAGGCCATCCGGCGCCGCCAGCCCGACCTCGTCCTCGGCGGCTGGGCCAATCCCCACGCGGACGTCAGCCGCCAGATCGACTATCTGCTGGACGACGCGTTCACCGGCGAGTTCTATCTGACCCAGATCGTTTCCCACCACGACCGCCGGCGGGTCGAGACGTTCGTGTGCGAAGCGCGCCGGCGGGGCCTCGCGCGGCCGGGCCTGTTCGGCGTGTTCTATTACCGGAGCGCCAACCCCCGGACGTTGGCCGCGCTGGGCGAGTTCCTGCCGGTGCCCGCCGAGGCCCTGACGGCGGAGTTCGCGGCCGGCGCGAGCGCCGTCGAGATCTGCGCGCGGAGCCTGCGCGCGCTGCACGAGGCCGGCGTGCGGCACTTCTACGTGAGCAATCTCCCCGTGAGCCGGGCGCGGGCGACGCTCGCGGAAATCCTCGCGTGCGCAGGCCTCGGCGGCGGATGAGCTCGTCCCCCGCCGGCGGCGGCCCGGCCTATAATGCCTGACACCCCGATGGCCCACTACCTCGACACGGTCCCCTTCTCCGGCATCATCCGGATCCGCGACCTCATGTATCGGGTGGAGCGCCCGTTCCGCCTGGACCAGGGCGACGTCAGCTTCGACGCGCCCGACACGGTCAAGGCGGCCCTCATCCAGGCGGTCCACCAGAATCGGACGCACTACGTGCAGACGACCGGCCTGCCGCGGTTGCGGGAACTTCTCGCCGAGAAATTGCGGGCGCGAAACGGCATCCCCGTCGGCGGCCCGGACGAGGTGCTGGTCACCAACGGCGGCATCCACGCCCTGTACATCGCCTGCCAGGCGCTGCTGGACGAAGGCGACGAGGTCATCGTCCCCGACCCGGCGTGGCCGCCGGCGGTGGGCAACATCGTGAGCGCGCGCGGCGTCCCGGTGCCCTGCCCCCTGCGCGAGGCCCTCGAGTGGCGGTACGACCTCGACGAGCTGGCGTCGAAGATCACGCCGCGCACCCGCGCGATCTACCTCAACTCGCCGAACAACCCGACCGGCGGCGTTCTGACCCGGGCGGACCTCGAAGCGATCGCGCGCCTGGCCGATCGGTTCGGGCTGTGGATCCTCTCGGACGAGGCGTACGAAGATGTCGTGTTCGACGGGGCCGAACACGTGAGCATCGCCTCGCTGCCCGGTCTCTACCAGCGGACGATCCCGGTCTACACGTTCAGCAAGACCTACGCCATCACCGGGCTGCGGCTCGGCTACCTCGCCGCGTGCGACCGCACGCTCCTGGAACGCATGCGGAAGGTGCTCCTCTACACGACGAGCAACGTGTGCTCGATCGTCCAGTACGCCGGCATCGGCGCCCTCGAAGGGTCGCAGGCTTGCGTGGACGCGTTTCGGCGCGAGCTGCAGGCGCGGCGCGACCTTTTCTACGCGGGCCTGGCCGAGGCGGCCGCCGGCATTCTCGACGGCCGGCCCCCGAAAGGCGCGTTCTACGCCTTCGTCCGCATCGACTCCGCCTGGCGCGACCCCACCGACGGCCGGCAGCCCTCGCGCTCGTGGGCCATGACCGAGTACCTCATCCGGCACGCCCGCGTCGGCTGCATCCCGGGGGCCGACTTCGGGCGCTGCGGCGAAGACCACGTGCGCTTCTGCTTCGCCCGCGAGCGCCAGGAGCTGCGCGGCGCGCTCGAGTCGATGCGCGCCGCGTTCGCCGCCGCGCCGCGCGCGTGACCTCACCCAGGCGTGCGCGTTCGCGATCGCGGCGCGCGGCCCCGAGCCGGCCCAGGCTTGCTATGATCGGCGCGCGGGTCGCCCGGCCGCCGCCGAGACCCGCGCGGGAGGCGTTCATGGTCCACCGCCGTGCTGTCTTCATTCCCGTCTCCATCACCCTCGTCACGGCCCTCAGCGGGCTCCTCCTCGCGTGCGCCCCGCCGGCCGAGGCGAAGAAGATCCGCATCGGTGTCGCCACGTTCTCCCACGAGACGTGCACCTTCTGTCCCGAGCCCACCGGCATCGCCGAGTGGGAGTTCTACGGCCCACCCGAGCGCGGCGAGGCCGTCCTCAAACGCGGGAGCTACATCGGCGGCTTCGTCAAGGCCGCGCGGGAATACGACAACGTCGAGCTCGTGGGCATCCTCTCGCCGCGGGAAGCCAAGGGCGGGTCCTCCGGCAGTTGGATCACCCAGGAGGCGTTCGACAAGTACACGAAGGGCATCGCCGACGACCTCAAGGCGCAGGGGCCCTTCGACGGCGTGTACCTGGCGCTCCACGGGGCGATGGCCGTGACGGGCGTGCCCAAGCCGGAGGCCGAAATCGTGCGGCGCGTCCGCGCGGTCGTGGGGTCACTCCCCATCGTGGCGACCTTCGACCTGCACGCGAACGAGGACCACGAGTTCCTCGAGGTGGCCGACGCCGGCCTGATCGTCAAGCGCTATCCCCATTACGACGCCGCGCTGCAAGGCGAGCGCGCGTTGCACCTGCTGCTCCGCATGATCAAGGGCGACTACAAGCCCACCAGGGCCACGCGCAAGCCGGGGGTCATCACCCCGAGCGTCGCCCAGGGCACCGGCGTGTCGCCCGCGATGGAGATCATGGAGCGGGCGCGGATCTGGGAAGAGCGCACACCGGACGCGTACGTCTCCGTCGCCTTCGGGTTCGCCTACGCCGACGTGCCCGACGTCGGCGCCACGGTCATGGTCGTGACGAACAACGACCAGGCGCTCGCCGACCGGATCGCGCAGGACATGTCGGATTTCATCTGGCGGAAGCGCGAGGCCTTCGCCGGCCAGAAATTCCCGAAGGTGCCCGAAGGCGTCGCCCAGGCCCTCGCCGCCCAGCGCGCGGGCCGCGTGCCGGTCGTGGTGGCCGACCACGCCGACCGCACGGGCAACTCGACCTGGATCCTCGAAGAGCTCATGCGGCGGCAGGCCCGCAGGGTGTGCGTCGCCACGATCGCCGACGCCAAAGCCATCGACGCCATCAAAGCGACGGCCAAGGTCGGCGAGCGCGTCCGCGTCCAGGTGGGCGGCTACGCCGACCAGTACGCGGGACGGCCCGTGCCGATCGACGGCACCGTGGAGTTCCTCGGCCCGTACGAACGCCACGAGACGGTGGCGGTCCTCGGCTACGGCGACGCGAATCACCTGATCCTGACGCCGGTCCTCCACCAGGTCACGGACCCGGGGATCCTGGAGGACCTGCACATCGGCCTGGCGAACTGCGACCTCGTCGTCATCAAGTCGCGGGTGCACTTCTGGCGGGGGTTCGTCGAGGACGGACTCGCCAAAGCCGTCGTCGTGATCGACGCCCCGGGGCTCGGCCCGGCGGACCTCACGACGATCCCGTACAAGAACGCGCCGGTAAAGGACCTCTACCCGCTCGGCCGGCGCGACTGACGCGCGCGGGGGGTCGTCCGGAGGGCGGGCCGCTCGCCGGCCCGCCCTCTCAGCGCAGGTGCCGGCCGCCGTCGACGCGCAGGGTCTCGCCCGTGACGAAATCGGTCTCCACGAGAAACAGGACCGCCTGGACGATCGCCGACTCGCCGCCCCAGCGGCCGAGCGGCGTCTCCCGCACGACCTCGGCCGCCTCGGCCCCGTCGAGGTCGGACGGCGGCAGAATCGGCCCGGGCGCCACCGCGTTCACCAGGATCCCGTCCCGCGCCAGCTCGAGCGCGAGCGCCTCGGTCAGGGCGACCACGCCCGCCTTCGCCACGTAGTACGGCAGGTAGCCCCGGTAGCGAGGCCGTCCGCTCGCGGCGACCCAGTCGGCGAAGGTCACGATGCGGCCGCCCCCGGCGGCCCGCATGTGGGGGACGGCGGCTTGCGCGCAGAGGAACGCGGCGCGCAGGTCCACCGCGAGCGGGGCGTCCCAGTCGGCGGCGGTCAACTCGGCCAGCGGCTTGGCCCGGTAGACCGAGGCCACGTGAACCAGGACGTCCAGGCGGCCGAACGCGCGCGCCGCCTGGTCCACCGCCCGCCCGCACGCCGCCGCCTCGGCCAGGTCGGCCTCGATCGCCTCTCCGCGGACCCCCGACGCGCGGATGGCCGCCACGGTATCCGCCGCCGCGGCGGCCGACCGGCGGTACGTCACGGCGACGTCGGCGCCGCGTTCGGCGAGCGCGAGCGCCACCGCCGCTCCCAAACGCCGCCCGCCGGTCACGAGCGCCGCCTTGCCGCGAAGCGTCACGCCTCGACCTTTCCGACGAGCACCAGCCCGAACCGCAGGCTGCCCCCACCCGACGCCGACACCTCGAACACGACATAGGCGAAGTCCATGTCGTTCGTGCCCGTCGCGTGCACGGGGTCGTCGGTGACCGGCGGGTCGAGCATCCAGGGACACGGGTGCGAACCGCCGATGGTCTGCTTCGACATCGCAATGGTGCCGTCGTGGCCGGTGGGTGCCGCGTCCCGGTCCACGGCCGCCGGGCTGAGGAGCAGAAAATCGCGGTAGGTGGACACGCCGAGGTGGTCCCCGTCGGCCGGTTGGATCCCGTAGCGCAGGGTATAGACGCCGGGCTTGATCGTCCGGCCCCTGATGTCGCGAAAGGCCGACCCGATTCGCACCGCTCCGACGAGCGACCCCTCCGGAACCTGCGACCACTGCGGCCGCCCCGAAGCGCCCTGCACGAGCGGGAGCGACCGCACCCACCAGAACATGAGCTCGACGCCGCCCACCTGCGCCCGGGCCCCGCCGGGTCCGAGGAGCGCCGCCACCGGCGGGGCGAGCTCGCCGGGCGCGGGCTCCTGATGCGGCGCGACGGTAATCGGTTGCGCCCGGGCGGCGCCGGCGACCAGGACTGCCGCCGCCACCGCCGCGAAAACCACCCGGCGCAGCGCTCGGGCCGACCGCGCCCGCCGAAAGGCGCGTCTCGCTCGACCAGCACACCCCGACCGCATGCCCCGCATTCTACAGGGAAGTCCGCCCCGGGGCCTCCGCGGGCCACACCCCGCGCGGCGGGCCGCGGCCGCACCCGGGAACGCCTCAGTACGTGAAGGTACCGAAGAACGCCGAGCGGCGGTCGCGCTGGCTCCAGCGCGTCCCGAGCGCGGAGCCCCAGTAGCCGGTCGTCCGCGTGGCCCCGACCGCGGCGTCGGCGGCCGCCGCGAGCGGCGAGAACCACCGCATCGCGCCGCAGCTCGGGTCGTGCTCCAGCGTCGTGGACACCGACACCCCGGCATCACCCGCCACCACGGTCACCCGGTCCGCCTGCCGCTGAAACGCGACCGGCACCGCCTTGACCTCGACCACGTCCGAAACGAGCCCGTTCGACAGGGTCCGGGCCATCGCCAGCAGCGCCCGGCGCTGCGCCGGGGTCGCCCGCTCGTCGACCATCACGGCGGCCTTCACCGCCACCGGCTTGCGCCCGCCCAGCTCGTACCACCCGAGGTTCGTGTCGCCGGCGACGGCCGCCACGACCGCCAGCCCGTCCAGGCGGACGCCGTTGAACACGCCACGCTCCACACGCCACGCGAGCACCGCCTGGCGCCCGGCCTGCTCGCCCTCGTTCCCGAGCTGACAGCCGCCGACGAACACCTCCGCGGTGCGCGCCTCCACGTACTGCCCGACGACCGTCCCGTTCGGCCCGGCCGCCGCCCTTCCCCCCGACAGCATCAGGGTCGCGACCCCGAGCCATGCCAGCTTGCGCATCGACCAACTCCTTTCGGCACGCCCCGACCCGCGCGTCCCTGGCCGCTCTCGAGCGGCGACCCGAGCGGACCCGACCTGGACCGAACGCCGTCCGAACCGCCGCACGGGCCCACCCGGGCCCGCGGTGACGCGACCGGCCCGCCGCCCCTCGACGGCGCGACCTCTCGACCGGTGATGGCGTGCGTGCGTCGATTATACCCGACCGGCGCCCCACGCGAGGCCCCCGCGCCGCGGCCGGCGCCTGGCTTCGGGTCGTCCGGCGCTCACAGGTCCTTGCGCCGGTGCACGATGATCTCGGGATCTTCCGCGCGGGTGCGATAGAACGCCTTGAGCTGCTCGAGCGTGACGATCATCCACGGCGCCATCGGCGAGGTGCCGTTCTTGGTGAACAGCAGGTCATCGGCCAGGTACACGGCCACGTGGAAGAGATTCTCCTGCCGGTCGAGAAACGCGAACACGTCGCCGAGCTGGAACTGGCTCTCCACCACGAAATAATCGCGCTTCAGCCGCTCGAGCGCGTAGCCCACGTCGAGATAGCGATCGTCCGGCTGCACCGCGAAGAAGTTCAGCGCGGTCCACAGGCAATTGGCGATCACCGGCCGCTCGAAGTCGGCCGCCGTCAGCTTCGGATACCGGTACAGCCGCTCTCGGGTGAGCGACGGGAGCAAGTGGATCACGTCGATCCACCCGCCGACCCCGACCGACTCGAGCAGCGGGCGGATGTCCGTCCGCCGCCCCCCGCGACCCCAGTACTCCGCGACCTCCGCCAGCCGCGCCGCGTCGGGCACGGACACCTCGACGCGCAGCGTTTCCTGTCGGTTCAGCACCTTGATGAGCCGTCTGACTTCCTCGACGTCCCCGATCTGCGGGGCCACGAGCTCGAGGTCCGCGAAATACATCAGGCCGCCGAACCGATAGACGAGCGGTTCCACCAGGGCGCGGGTGGACGGCGCGAGGGGACTCGACCCGAGCCACCGGTCGACCAACTCGCCCGGAAAGCGATAGGCGTGCGCCTGGTCGGGATTGAGCGACGTGCGCGCGAGCTGCGTATAGAGCCGGCCCCGCACCTCCGGGTCGAGGCGGTGCACCAGCTCGGGATCCGGACGCAGGATGACGCCTTCGGTCCGCGGGTCGATCGCCGCCCCCGCGACGAGCCGCCGCACGTCGTCAGGGGGCAACCCGACCGAACGCAAGAACGCCTCGACCGTGTCGAGCGATGTGGCGGGGAAATGCCACTCGGCCGCCTTCTGTACCTCCGGCACCGCGACATACTCGAGTGGCGGAGAAATCAAGATCGGGGTGACCCGAAGGTGTCCCCACGGACCGGTGCGCCCGGCCGAGGCCGGTGCCGGCGGCGCCGCCGTGGCGGCCGCCTGCGCGTGCTCCGTCCGGTTGTGCCACGCGTACCACCCGGCCAGCACGAGCCACGGCAGCACGACGAGCACCGTCAAGACGACGAGCCACGCGCGCGGCACGACCAGGCCGTCGGCGCGAGGGGGGGTCCGCTGAAGTTCGCGTCGCGTGCCCGCCGTCCCAAGCTTGTCCAGTTGCGCCACAGAGTTATTGAAGCACACTCGCGGCGGGATCCACCGGCGATCCTGCAGGTGTGCGTCCCCGCACCGGTACGGCCGAGGTCATGCCTCCCGCGGACGCTCGCGGGGGAACGCCGCCGCGGCGCTCGAGCCCGTGTCGACGGCCCTCACGCGACGCAGCAGCGACGGCCGGGCTTGCAGTCGTCCGGGTGCACCGGTCGGCCGTCGGGGCCGACGGCCCCCATGGTGCTGGTGCACCAGTAGGCCGCGGCATCGTAGGGGTCGAAGAACTTGGCCTCGTTCGGGTCCGGCTCCGGCATGACGTACATCATCTTGTGCCGCAGGTTCCCGCAGCAGCCGGATCCCACTCTGGACGAGGTCGGCGTTGGATGGTTCATGGTGCGTCTCCTTTGCCCCCTACACCGTGGCGAGCCCGGCTGCTTTCATGATGGCGCGCTTGACCGCCGTGCGGGCGATCTGGACCTTGTAGGCGTTGCCCGACAGAGGCTTCGCGTCTTTCACCGCGGCGTCACCCGCGGCCGCCGCCGACTCTTCCGTCACGGTCTTCCCGACGAGCGCCGCCTCCGCGGCGGCCGCCCGCCAGGGCACCGGGGCGACCGCGCCCATCACGATCCGGGCGCTCCGGACCGTCTGGCCGCTCATCGTCAGGACCGCGGTCGCGAGCGCCAGGGGCCAGTCGTATGCCTGCTTGAAGCGGACCTCGTAGGTCGCGGCGCGCGCCGCGCCCGGCGGCGGGAGCAGGATGTGCGTGACGAGCTCGTTGGGCGCCAGCACGTTCTCGCCCATCAGGTTGACGTCGGGCCGCTGGAAGAAGTCGGCTGCGGCGACCTCCCGCGCCCCCGACGGCCCCGCGATCCGCAGGCGCCCGCCGTACGCGACGATGGGCACGGCCAGGCTCGACGGATGGACGATGTAGCACGGCCCGCCGCCGAGGATGGCGTGGTACTGGTTCTCGCCGTCGACGGCGAAGCACCGCGCGCCGCCCTTCTTGAGACACAGAAACTCTTCGTTCCGGTAGTACCAGCACCGCGGGCGCTGCGTCAGGTTGCCCCCGACCGTGCCCACGTGGCGGATCTGGGGTGTGCCCACCTCCTCGGCCGCCTGCACCAGCGCGGGGTACTGCCGGCGGACCTCCGGGTGCTCGATGAGTTCCACCAGCGTGGCCGCCGCCCCGATGCGCAGGCCGTCGGGCGTCACGGCGATCGTCCGGTCGAGGCGCTTGACGTTGACCAGGCGCTCGGGCTGGGCGATGTAGTCCTTCATCAAGGCGAGCAGGTCCATGCCGCCGGCGATGGGCAGCGCCCGTCCCCGCTCGGGCGACAGCGCCGCGAGGGCTTCCGGCTCGCTCGCCGCGTCGACGTACGCAAACGCTTTCACAGCGTCCCTCCTGCGCGCTCCTCGGCCAGCGCGCTCAGCACCACGTCCGGCGTGATCGGCAACCGGCGGATCCGCGCGCCGATCGCGTTCGACACCGCGTTGGCGATCGCGGCCGCCGTCGAGATGGTCGGCGGTTCACCCAGGCCGACGACCCCGCGGTCGTACTGGTCGACCAGGACGACCTCGATCTCCGGGATGTCCGACGGTCCGGGCAGCAGGTAGAACTCCATGTTCGGGTTCACCATGAGCCCCGTGTTCCGGTCCAGGATGCGGTGCTCGAACAGGGCGAAGCCGATCCCCATCGTGATGCCGCCGTAACACTGGCTCTCGGCCGTGAGCCGGTCGATGAGCGTGCCGCAGTCCTGCACGCACAGGACCCGCCGCACCTTCGTCACGCCGGTCTCGATGTCCACCTCGACCTCGGCGAACTGCACCCCGCTCGTCCCCACCGACGTCAGTCCCGGTTCCCACTGGCCGTCGACCACGAGCGAGGCCGTCCCGAGCAGCTTGCAGGCTTCCTTCCACGCGAGGCTCTTCGACGGATCCGTGCGCGCGCGGAGCCGCCCGGCCTCCGCCACGATGTCGGCCGGCGCGACGCCGAGCACGGGGGCGACCCGCTCGGCGAGGGCCGCGAGGGCCTTCTCGGCGGTGGCGCGGACCGCGCCCGACACCGACGCCACCGTGACGCTGCCACCGCTGCCCGGCGCCCAGGGGTACTGCGTGTCGCCGATCTCGGCGACCACCTGGTCGACGCCCAGGCCGAAGGTTTCGGCCGTCACGATCTCCACCACCGTGCGGGTCCCGGTCCCGATGTCCTGCGTCCCGATCCGCATCACGACCCCGCCGTCCGGCAGGATCTCGCACTGGGCCCGCGTCTGCCGGCTGCCGCCGCCCGCCCACCGGTTGGCCGCGCATCCCATGCCGCGCTTGATCGGCCCGGGGGTCGCGTCGCCGGTCGGGTGGCGCCGGCTCCACCCGAACTTCTCCGCCCCCATCTTGAAGTAGGCCGCCCACATCTGGTCGGGCGCCTCGGGCGGCAGGTTACGCAGCCGCAGCTCGAGCGGGTCCATCCGGAGCCGGTCGGCCAGCTCGTCCATCACGACCTCGGTGATGAAGCAGCCCTGCGGGTGACCCGGCGCGCGCATGGCGCGCTGCGGCCCGGCGTTGATGTACACGTCCGTGTGCCGGCGCCGCCGGTTGGGAAACTGGTAGACGTTGTACGGCAGCGGGAAGCCGGCGCCCCGGCCGGCCCCGCCCGTCCCCCACGTCTCGGCGTCGAACGCCGTCAGCTTGCCGTCGGCGCTCACGCCGGCGCGCACCCGCGCGTAGGCCGACGGCCGGTTGCCCGTCGCGAGCTGCTCCTCCTTGCGGTCCAGCATCAGCTTGACCGGCCGGCCCGCCGCCTTCGCGAGGCGCGCGCAGATAACGTCCTGCGGGTCGGTGCTCAACTTGCTCCCGAACCCGCCCCCCATGTACTCGGTGATGACCCGGATGTTGGCCTGCGGGATGTTGAGCCCCTTGGCCAACCCCTCGCGCATCGAGTGGACGCCCTGCGTCGACACCCAGATGGTCAGCCGCTCGCCCTCCCACTCGCAGATGCACCCGTGGGTCTCGAGCGACATGTGGGTCTGGACCTGCGTCGAGTACACGCCCTCGACGACGTGCGCCGAGTTCTTGAGCGCCGTCTCGACATCGCCGGTCTCGTCGACGTTCTGCGGGCGGAGATTGCCGTCCGGGAAAATCTTCGGCGCTTCCGGCTGCATCGCCTGCTCGACGGTCGCCACCGGCGGCAGCACCTCGTAGTCCACCTTCACGAGGCGGGCGGCGTCGCGCGCCTGCTCTTCGGTCTCCGCCGCGATGGCCGCCACCTCCTGGCCCTGGTAGAGCACCTTGTGCGCGAGCGGCTCGGGGCTCGACAGATCGATGACCGGGATCGCCGCCCGGACGCCGGGCGCCTTCTCCGCCTCGCTGAAATCGATGGCCCGCACCCGCGCGTGGGCGTGCGGCGACCGAATGATGCGCCCGTAGAGCATCCCCGGACGCTGCAGATCGTAGGTGTATTTCGCCCGGCCCCGCGCCTTGTCGGGTCCGTCGACCCGCGGCGTCGGGCGTCCCAGCAAGACCGGCTTGGAGGGCCAGCTAGCCACGGCGCACCTCCTTCGCGCTGAGCGCCGCGCGCAGCACCTTCACGTACGTCCCGCAGCGGCAGATGTTCCCATCGAGCCCGCGCGTGACCTGCTCGAGCGTCGGGGCCGGCGTCCGCTCGAGCAGCGCCGCGGTCGCCACGACGAACCCCGGCGTGCAGAACCCGCACATGAGCGCGTCGTGCTCGCAAAACGCCGCCTGCACCGGATGCAGCCCGTCGCCCGGGGCCAGCCCCTCGACCGTCCGGATGGCCCGGCCCTGCGCCTCGACCGCCAGCATCGAGCACGCATAGACCGTCCGCCCGTCCACGATCATGGTGCAAGCGCCGCAACTGCCGCGGTCGCAGACCCGCTTGACGCCCGTGAGGTTCAACCGGTTCCGCACGGCGTCGAGCAGGGTGACGCGCGGCTCGACCCGCAGGTCGTACCGCCGCCCGTTGATCGTCAAAGTGATCGGGACTTCGCCCGGCCCCACTTCCCGAACCGCCGGCTGCGCCCCGGCCTCGCCGGGCACGAGCACCCCGGCGGCCAGGCCGCCGACCCCGACGCTCCGGATGAACTCGCGCCGGCTGACCGCGAATCCGTCGTGTGTGTCCGCAGACATGACGTCGCTCCGAGTTGGCCGTTGATGGATGCAGGGGAGGCTACAGGTTAGCGCGCCCGGCCGCCTCCGGGCAAGAGGGTCGCCGGCGGGTCGAGACGCCTCCCCCGAAACCGGCCCGCCAGGCCCCCCTACGCAGGGGACCCGCCGTTGTGCCATGATGCGGGCTGATGCGCCGGCGCCCGCTCTCCCCGGCCCAGGTGCTCGCCCTGAGCTTCGCGGGCCTGATCGCCACGGGCACCGTCCTCCTCTCGCTGCCCGCGGCCTCCGCCGGCCGCCACGCCCTGCCGCTCGCCGACGCGCTCTTTACCTCGACGTCGGCCGTGTGCGTCACGGGCCTCATCGTGGTCGACACGCCGAAGGCGTTCTCGGGCTTCGGCCAGGCCGTGCTTCTTGTGCTCATCCAGGCGGGCGGCCTCGGCTACATGACCCTCTCCACGGCCGCCGTGGTGGCCCTGGGCCGGCGCCTCTCGATGCGCGAGCGGCTCGCCTTGAAACAAGCCCTCAACCTCGACACCATGGAGGGACTGGTGCGGTTCACGCTCATGGTGTTGCGCCTCACGGCCGCCTTCGAGCTCGCCGGCGCCCTCGTCCTGACCGCGCGGTGGATGGGCGACTTCGGGTTCGCGAGGGCCGCTTATCTAGGGTTGTTCCACGCCGTCTCCGCCTTCAACAACGCGGGCTTCAGCCTGTTTTCCACGAACTTGACGGCCTATCGCGGCGACCCCGTCGTCACCCTCACGATCGCGGGGCTCGTCATCTGCGGGGGGCTCGGCTTCCTGGTGCTCTCCGAGCTCGGACGCGGCCGCCGCTGGGCGCTGCTGTCGGTGCACACGCGCCTCGTGCTCATCGTCACCGCGTGCTTGCTCGGTGTGGGCACGGTGGCGGTCTTCTGGCTGGAACGGGCCAATCCGGCGACGCTCGGCCCGCTCGGCCCGGGCGAGGCCTGGCTGGCGGCGTTTTTCCAGGCCGTCACGCCGCGGACGGCCGGGTTCAACACCGTGGACATCGGGAGCCTGACGCCGCCGACCTTGTTGCTCCTCCTCGTCCTGATGTTCATCGGCGCCTCGCCCGGAGGCACCGGCGGCGGGGTGAAGACCAGCACATTCGGGGTCGCGCTGGCCGCCCTCTGGGCGACGGTGCGCGGCGAGAGCGACACGATCCTCTTCCGGCGCCGGGTGCCGCCGGAGGTGGTGGCGCGGGCGTTTCTCGTGTGCTTCCTGGCGTTTCTCGCGCTGAACGCCGTCACGCTCGCCCTGCTCGCCGTCGAGCATCGTCCCCTCCTGCCGACGCTCTTCGAGACGACGTCGGCGTTCGGGACCGTCGGGCTGTCGATAAGCCCGCCGGGCGGGGTCGTGAGCCTGTCGGGCGAGTTCACCCCCCTCGGGAAGCTGCTCGTGACCGCCATGATGTTCATGGGACGCGTCGGCCCCCTGACCCTGGCGATCGCCGTCGTGGGCCGCCGCTCCGTGCCGCGCCTCCGCTATCCGGAGGCCCGGGTGCTCATCGGGTGAAAGGGAGCTCGCTATGCCTCGCCGATCGTTCGCCGTCATCGGGTTGGGCCGCTTCGGCTCGGCGACCGCCGTCACCCTCAGCGAACTGGGCCAGGACGTCATCGGGATCGACAGCAGCGAGGAGCGCGTGCGGGAGATGAGCGACGTGCTCCTCCAGGCCGTGCAGCTCGACGCCACCGACGAAAAGGCGCTCCGCGCCGCCGGGATCCACACGGTGGACGTGGCGATCATCTCGATCGGGGAGAATATCGAGTCGAGCGTGCTCGTCGTGATGCTCGTCAAGGAGCTCGGGATCAAGACGATCATCGCGAAGGCCGTCACGCCGCTCCACGGCCGCATCCTGGAGAAGCTGGGCGTCTCCCGCGTGGTCTTCCCGGAGCGCGAGATGGCCCAGCGGCTCGCCCACAGTCTCGTGGTGCCGAACGTGCTCGAGTACATCGAGCTCTCGCGCGACTTCAGCATCGTGGAGATTCCCGCGCCGGCGGAGTTCGTCGGCAAGACCCTGCGCCAGCTCGAGCTGCGGTCGCGCTACGGCCTGACCCTCATCGCCCTCAAGCGCCCCACGGACCGCGGGCTCGTGACGAACATCTCGCCCGGGGCGGACGACCCGATCCAGGCCGGTGACGTGCTCGCGCTGCTCGGCAGCCACGAACGCCTCGCCCAGCTCGAGCGGCTGCGCGCGGGGGAAAGCTAGCGACACGGGCCTCGAAGCGAGTGACCCGAGAGAGTCGAGAAGAGGGGGTTGACCTATGCGTCGTCCAAGCATCGCCGCGCTCTGTGTCAGCGTCCTGATCGCCGTTCTCCTCGCCGGGCTCGGCCGCGCCCAACCGCGCGAGTGGTGGCCCGGCACCACCTACGACCCTGCGGTGCCGACCCCCCAGTCGGTTCTGGGGTACGACATCGGGGACTACTGGACCGAGCACGAGCAGATGACCGCCTACATGCGCCGCCTCGAAGCCGCCTCGCGCCGCGTGAAGGTGTTCAGCGTGGGCCGGTCCAACGAGCGGCGCGAGCTCTTGCTCGTCGCCGTGAGCGACCCCGCCAACATCGCGCGCCTCGAGGAGATCCGCGCGGCCGTCGCCCGGCTCGGCGACCCGCGGACCCTGACCGAGAAGGAGGCCCAGGAGATCGCCCGGGCGACCCCCGCGATCGCGTGGATGAACTTCGCCAACGACGGCAACGAATCCGCGGCCTTCGAAACCGGCATCCAGCTCGCCTACCACCTGGCGGCCGGCACCGACCCGACGGTGCAGAAGATCCTGAAGAACGTCGTGACGATCATCTATCCGGCGCACAACCCCGACAGCCATTCGCGCCACGTCGCCTGGATGCGGGCGTCGGCCACGGGCAACCCCGAGCCCGTCGCCCAGGAACACCGCGGCGACTGGCGCATGGACACGAACAACAACCACTACCAGATCGACCTGAACCGCGACGCGGTGTTCCTCAGCCAGGTCGAGAGCCAGACGATCGTCCGGGAGATCCACCGCTGGAACCCCGTGGTCTTTATCGATCATCACGGCAACCCGGACCGCTTCTTCTTTCCGCCCTGGGCCCTCCCGGTCAATGCGCAGATCGACCAGACCTCGCGCCGCTGGGTCGAAACCTACGGGAAGAACATCGCCGCCGCGTTCGACCGGAGCGGCTGGACGTACTTCACCCGCCAGGTCTACGACCTGCACTATCCCGGCTACTACGACAGCTATCCGGCCCTGAACGGCGCGACGGGCATGACCTTCGAGACCGACGGCGGCGGCAACAAGGGGCTCGCCTACCGCCTGCCGGACGGCCGCGTCACCACGCTCTTCGACGGCGTCCTGCACCACTTCACCGGCGCCGTCGCGTCGCTCCTCACGACCGCCGACCACCGGGAGGCGCGCCTGCTCGACCTGTACCGCTTCCGCGCCACCGCGATGGCCGACGTCGCCGGCGAAAAGGTCAAGCAGTTCGTCCTCGTCCCCGGCGCCGACCCGACCCGCGCCGCCGACCTCGTCGACCTGCTGCTGAAACACCAGATCGAGGTCTACCGGGCCCCGGGGCCCTTCACCTCGGCGGCCGCCCACGAACTCCTGACCGACGCCGCGAGCAAGCGCACCTTCCCGGCCGGCAGCTTCGTGGTGCCCGCCGCGCAGCCGCAAAAGCGGCTGCTGCGGACCCTGCTCGACCGGGAGACGCCCCTCGAAGAGGCGTTCCTGGCCGAGGTCCGCAAGGCCAAGGCGTACAACGACAAGGTCGGCGAGGCGGCGCCCAGGAAGCCGTACGGCTTCTACGACATCAACGCGTGGTCGCTCCCGCTGGCCTACGGCGTCGAAACCTACTGGACCGAAGACGTCGCGCCGGCCGGTCTCGAGCGGGTGACGGCGCGTCCGGCACCGACCCTCGCTGCCCCCGCCCGTGCGCGCTATGCGTACCTGTTCCGCTGGAACAGCCGCGGCGCGACCCGGCTGGTCGGCGCCCTCTGGAAAGAACGGTTCCAGGTCGCGCTGGCGCGCGAGCCCTTCACCCTGAACGGGCGCCAGTTCCCGTCGGGCACGGTGGTCGTCCGGACGCTCACGAATCCCGCCTCGCTCCACGATCGGATCGCCGCCCTCGCCAGAGAGTACGAGGTCGAGCTCGTGGCCGCGGACACCGCGATGGTCGACACCGGCCGTGACCTCGGCGACCGTACCGTCGTGGACCTGAAGGTGCCGTCGATCGCCGTCGTGAGCGAACCGCCCACCTCGTCGACCGCCTTCGGAGCGATCTGGTTCGCCCTCGAGCAGATGTACGGGATCCCGTTCACCGTCGTGAAGGCCCAGGACCTGCTCTCGGCCGAGCTCGCCCGCTTCAACGTCATCGTCCTCCCCGACGGCCAGGCGGGCGGGTACACCCGGGTGTTCGGCGCCGAGGGCGCCGAACAGTTGCGCCGGTGGGTGCAGGACGGCGGGACGCTCGTCTGCATCAAGGGGGCCGCCGCGTGGGCGAGCGGCGAGCGCGTCAACCTGACGAGCGCGCGCGACCGGTACCAGGCGCCGGCCGACGAGAAGGGCCAGGCGGCCAAGGAGGCGCCGCGCCGCATCGACACCGTCCCCGGCGCTTTCGTGCAGCTCGACGTGGACCGCGAGCACTACCTGGGCACCGGCATCGACGCGCCGATCGTCGCGCTGTTCCGGTCGAACATCGTCTTCACTCCCACGCGGCGGGGCGCGCTCGTCGCCACGCTCCACAAGGAACGGCCGCTCGTCGCCGGCTTCGCGTTCGACGAGGCCCGCGAGCCGCTCAAGGGCGCGCCGTTCGTCTGGGACGAACCGACCGGCCGCGGCCACGTCGTCCTGTTCGCCGACGATGTGATGTTCCGGACGTTCCTGCACGCGGCGCACCGCTTGTTTCTGAACGCGGTGCTGCTCGGCCCGAGCTTCTGATCAGTTGATCTTGGCGCGGAGCCGCGCGCGGCCCAGGGCTTCCTCCTCGGCCGCGCGCGCCCGCGCCGCGTCCACCGACAGCGCCCCGGCGCCGGTCAGGATCAGGCAGACGAGACACGCGGCGAGCGTCAGGGTGTATTCGTAGCCGTGGCCCACGCCCGGCGCGACCGCCCAGTTGAGGAAGAACCCGTACGGCAGGTGCACCTTCCAGATCGCGATCCCCGCCTCGATCGCCAGCACGGCCGCCGCCCACCGCGCGTAGGCGCCGACGACGAGCAGCCCGCCGCCCGCGGTCTCCACCACGCCCACCAGGACGGCGAGGGCGAAGGGCGCCGGCAGCCCGAACTTGGCCAGAAAATCGGCCGTCGCCGAGAGCCCGCCCCCGCCCCACACCCCGAGCAGCTTCTGCAGGCCGTGGGCCACGAACACTACACCCACCACGACGCGCAGGATGGCCGGTCCCCACTCCCGCATGGTCAGCTCCCTCGGCGCGGGCGCCACCCCCATTCTGCCACCATTCGCGCTATACTGCGCGGCGCCCGCCAGGGAGGTGTCCATGCTGACCCGCCGCGGCTTTCTGCGAACCGCCGGCCTCGCCGGCACGTGCACGCTGGCCAGTCTGAAGGCGGACGCGCTGGAGCGCGTCGCGAGCGCCGTCGCCGCGCTGGGCGACCGGGCGCCCGAGGAGGTCGCCCGGGACGAGACGTTCTGGCGCGAAATCCAGCAGGCGTTCACCCTCGACCGCACCATCATTAACTTGAATAACGGCGGCGTCTGCCCGAGCCCGCGGGTGGTCCACGAAGCCTACAAGCGCTACCTGGACATCTCCAACCAGGCGCCCGTGTACCACATGTGGCAGATCCTCGAGCCCAACATCGAGAGCGTGCGGCGGCGGCTCGCCGCCGACGCCGGCTGCGACCCGGAGGAGCTCGCCATCACCCGCAACGCGAGCGAAGCGCTACAGATCGCCCAACTGGGGCTCGACCTCGCCCCGGGCGACGAGGTCCTGACCACCAACCAGGACTACGGCCGCATGTTGAACACGTGGGAGCAGCGCGTGCGCCGCGACAAGATCGTGCTCCGGAAGATCTCATTCCCGGTGCCGCCGCCCAGCTTGCAGGATCTGGTGCGCCGGTTCGAGCAGGCCATCACGCCGCGGACGAAGGTCATCCACTTCTGCCACATCACGAACCTCACGGGCCAGATCTTCCCCGTCAAGGAGATCTGCGCGATGGCCCGCGCCCGGGGCATCAAGACGATCGTGGACGGCGCGCACGCGTACGCGCATTTCCCGTTCGCCCTGCGCGAACTCGGGTGCGACTACTACGGGTGCAGCTTGCACAAGTGGCTGCTCGCGCCGGTGGGGACCGGGTTTCTCTATGTGCGGCGGGAGAACATCGCGGGCCTGTGGCCGCTCCAGCCGGCGCCCGAGAAGTTGACCGACAACATCCGCAAGTTCGAGGAGATCGGCACGCACCCGGCGGCGGCGCACAACGCCATCGCCGAAGCCCTGACCTTCCACCAGGGCCTCGGCATCGAACGCAAGTTCGCGCGCCTGTGCTACCTGCGCGACCGATGGGCGCTGCGCCTGAAGACCGTGCCGCGCGTCCAGCTCCACACGAGCCTCGAGCCCGGCATGTCCGGCGCCATCGGCACCGTCGGGATCGAAGGCATCCCGCCCGCGAAGATCACGGAGCACCTGTGGGCCAGGTGGCGCATCATCGTGACGCCGATCGTCCACGAGGAGTACCAGGGCCTCCGCGTGACGCCGAACGTCTACACCACGCTGGAGGAAGTCGACACGTTCGCCGCGGCGATGGAACAGATCGCGCGGGCCGGCCTCCCCGCGGCGTAGGAGGACGCGGCCTACCGCCGCACCAGGATCTCCTCGCCCTTGACCGGCCCGAGGCACGTCGTCCCCGTGTAGGGCACGCGGATGCGATCGGCCTCCAGATAGGCGTGGCCTTCGAGCGAGATGCTGCACGGCGGCAGCCCCGCGACCGTGGCCGCGCCCGTCGCCGTCCACGTGATCGTGTCGCCGAGCAGGGTGCCGCGCGCCGAGCCCGCGACCGTGAGGCCCCCGGGACACCGCGCGCTGAAGGTGCCCGAGGCGCTGGTGCCCGTCTGCTCGGTCACCTCCCACCGGAAGTCCGTGCACGACTCGGGCGACGGGGTGGCGCTCGCCGACGACCACGTCCCCAGGAGCGCCTTGAGGTCGGTGAACTGACTCGGGCTCGTCAGCGTGCTCTTGCGTTCGAGTTGCAGGCAGCCGGCGGCCGCGGCCACCACGGTCGCCGACAGCGCCGTCACTATCCACCTCTGTCGCTGGATGCGCTTCATACGCTTCTTATCGGCCTGATCGGCCCCACCCTTGTCCCGGGCCCTCCTCACGATTCTGCAATCGGCCTGACCGAACTGGCACCGTCTTAGGGTCGGTTCCCGCAGCGTTTCGTGGGGTCCGGTCAGTCCCGGGGCGCTTCGAAGCAAGCCGCGTGCCGCCGTTCACTGGCGCAGGATTTTTTCCAGCGGCCTGCCTTTGGCCAGCTCGTCGATGAGTTTGTCCAGGCAGCGGATCTTTCGCATCAACGGATCGTCGATTTCCTCGATACGCACCCCGCAGATGACCCCGGTGATCTTGCTCGCGTTGGGATGATACGACGGAGCTTCCTTGAAAAACGTCTCGACGTCCTTCTTCTCGGCGATCTGCTTCGCGAGGGCTTGAGCGCTGTAGCCCGTCAACCAGCAGATGACCCTGTCGACTTCTTCCTTCGTGCGCCCCTTCCGCGCTGCCTTCTGAATGTAGTGCGGGTACACACTGGCGAACGGCATCTTGAAGATGCGATGCATGGGCGCATGGTAGCGCGGCGCCCCTTGATTCTCAACCGGCCGCCCGTCTCCACTCGCGCTGCTCGTGCCGACCGCATCCTCGGCGTGACCGGCTGCTCCCGTGCCCACCGGAACCGATGCCCACTTTTCCTGCACGAAGGCCAGGCAAGCGGAACAATACCCGGCCTCTGCCCTCGACGAAGGTCATACTGGCCCTCGCATGACCCTCTCTCCTCGGCCTGGGGCGGTATGGCTCATCGAACGCCGCCAGCGTGTTCGCGCGGCACCCGCTCGACCCAGCCGCGCGATCGCAACATCTGAACGGACACGAGAAGTGTCCACAGGCCGACGAGCGGTCCGAGATCCACTCCCGTACCGGCTACCGACCCTGGTGGTGTCGGGAACGAGTATAGATTCATGGCCAGCGTCGCCAACCCGAGTGAAAAGAAGGCCAGGCGCGAAAGAGGGATACTCTGGGGGCACGACGGTGCCACAGCCCTCTTCACCTGCGACGGATTCGGCGACTCTACCCGGGTTTGCCGCTCGGCGCGGATTGACGGCCGCTCGCGGTCGCGTGGCGCGCCTCACGCCGAAAGCTTGGCCGGCCAGGCGGTCAATCCAAGTTTCGGTGCCGCCTCCCAGAGCTGCCGATCGAAGGTGGCGAGCAGGATTTCCCTCCCGACGGACTCCCGCCACGTGACCGCGGAAGCGAGCTGCACAGCGTCGTAGCCGCGCAGTCCGTGGTCCCAGGCGAGGGCTCCCGCCCGCTCCACGAGGGCCTCGGTGACCGGTACGCGGACGAGGTCCGCCCACTCCTCGGCAAGCGAGCGGTGCGCCCGCCGCGCGCGGTCGGCGGTCAGAAGGCCGACGCGAACCGCCTTCGCCAGGGCGGCCGCGATTTCGGCGCGCGTGACAATGGAGGTGGCGACCAGCTCGGCGTCGGCAGTGAGGGCCATCGTCTCCCTCGAGCCGCGTTCGATGACGTACCGCTTCACGAGGGCGCTGGCGTCGAGGTAGGCGATCACTCGCGGTTCTCGACGATGAGATCGGCCACCGTTCCCCCCGGGCGAACCTGTCCAGCCGGCTTCGCTGCTCGCAGCCGTCGGCCGCTCCACGCGATGGCCCCGGCCGTGCGCAAGACCTCGAGACGCTCCCGAAGTGAGAGCCCTTCGGGAACGATGCGAGCCACCGGCTGGCCGTGGTCGGTGACCACGACGCTCCGACCCGATTTGACCTGGCGGAGGCATTCACTGAGCGTCGCTTTCAGCTCCCTGATGCCGATGCGCCGTTCCTGGATACCCACGGGCCTACATTGTACCAGATGCGGCCACACCATTCACGGCGCTCGTGAGGGCTCCTCCCGCCCAGTAATCCACCTCGCTCGCGCGCCCGGCGGCCACCACGGGCCGGCGCGCTTCGAGCAGCATCGGGATGACACGCCGGGCCCGGCGCGATCGGCGCGAGCGGCATCCGCGCTTCGCACCACCGCCATCCGCGTGCGCCGCGGCCGCAGGAACTACCGGTGGGGACCGCCGCGCCCGCCACTGACCGGGGCGCGATTCCACGGCACCTCCACAGCCGCCGGGCAAAGCGCGCCATTCCCCGCCAGGTCCGACCCCTCGTAGACGAGCGTGTAAACGCGCCCCGTGCCGGCCGGCAGTCGCTCGGCGCGCAGCAGCCCAGTGGTGTCGCTCGTCCCGATGCCGAAGCCCTGCACGTCCTCCGGCGGATCGCCCGGGAGATTGCTGTCAGGCTCGTTGCTCGCTGCGGACTTCAGCACGAAGCCCGCCCTTCCCGACAGCCCATCGTCGACGACAACCGCGACGCTCACCGGCACGAGCTGGCGGTCGGGCGGCCACAGCATCGCTGGCGTGGCGGCGCAGGACACCACCGGCGGCGTCTTGTCGATGCTGACGCCGTTCACCGTGAGCGACGCCAGGTTGCCCGCCTGGTCCGTGGCCTGCCCCGTCACAAACTGGCCGGCGCCCTCCGTCGTGATCAGCCTCGGCGCTGGACAGGCGGCGACACCTGAGAGCGCATCGGTGCAGGTAAACGTCACGGACACGTCCGTGTTGTTCCACCCGAGCGCATTCGGTGGCGGCGTGCGGGTCGCAGTGACGACGGGCGGCGTCGCGTCGCGCTTGATCGTCACCGACTGCGACGCAGTCCCGCCGCTGCTCGTGGCCTCACAGGTCAGGGTCATACCGGCGGTGTCCTCCCTCACCTGGACGGTCTCGCAGCCGGGCTGCGACGCGATGGCACTCTCCGGGTCGATCACCGTCCACGCCACCGACACACCGCTGACGTACCCCGCCGTCGCTCGCGAGCCAGGCGGCGCCCTCCGCGTCGACCACCACCTCGTCCACATCGTTGTCGGGCAGACCGTCCTGTGTGGTAAACCGCTCCACTGTGGTCCCGTCGATCGAGACCGCGCCGCCCGCGGCCGTGCCCACCCAGATCACCCCACGAGCGTCTTCGCCCACCGACTGCACGGTCGCTCCCGCTAGCCCCCGCGAGGCAGGCGCGTCGCCACGCGTCCCTCCCGAACCGCCACCGCGTCCCAGAGGCTGAACGCCCAGACGCTGCCGCCGCGGCCGGGCGAGATCTTGCTGACGCTGTCGCCGACCAGCCCGTCGGCCGCCGTCAGACGGCGCGTGAAGGCGCCGTCCTTCAGGCCCACCAGCCCGCCGTACTCGGTCCCGATCCAGAGCGTGCCGCCGGCATCCTCGTGGAGCGACAAAATGCGATTGCTCGGGAGGGCCGGCGTGTTGAGGGTGTTCAGGACGGTGAAGCGGACGCCGTCGAACCTGACCAGCCCGCCGAAGGTGCCGATCCAAAGGTAGCCGTCACGCGTCTGCACCAGCGCCCTGACCGAGTTCTGCGGCAGCCCGTTGTCCCTCGTCCACTGGTCCTGGAGGAACGGGAACTCCGCCGCGTCGGCGACGGCGATCGACCGGACCGCAGGGGCGGCGCTCGGCGGGAGCGGCTGGCCCGAGACCGTCGTCCACACCGCGACCACGGCGGCGGCCCCCGCCGGCCTCCGGAGCGCCCCACGACAGGCGCGAACCACCCGGTGAGTCCGAATGCAGAAGAGTATACGGTATGTCGGCCGGCCTCCCACAGACGCCGGTCCGGACCGGCCGCGGCCGGCTCCTGGCGACGCCTGGCGGACGCCGCTGCGAGACGAGCGATCGCGAGACTGCGCCCGCGGCGCACCTCGAAGTCCAGCCGCGCCTCAAGGTGCTCTCCCTCTCAGGCTGCGCCGAGAGTCCGGTCGTGCGCCACGGAACGCGGGGGCCAGGTTCCTTCGGAAGCCGTTCGCGCCGAAGGGCCCGGCGCGCGCCGTCCGGCCTGACCCCTCGGCGCGTGGGTGTGCCGCGTCTCGGGCTACGTCGTCGCCTCGTACAGGCTCAGGCCGGGTATGTCGCGGAAGTCTTCGGGGTTGAGCGTCCACAACGCGGCCGCGTGCGCGATGGCACACGCGGCGATCGCCAGATCGAGCTCCCGGCCTCGCGGCCGGCGCACCTTCCGGTAGAGCGCGGCCGCCAGGGCCGACTCCTCCGGTCCGAAAGCCACCACTGTCTGGCGCGGAAACAAGTGCTCCTGAGCGTTGAGTTCGGCCGCGCGCCGGGGCCCCCGCAGCCACTCGTAGAGCACGAGCGAACAGAACGCCACGCGTTCGCCGCCAGCGATCGCGGCGCGCAGGGCGGGCGCTGACCGCCTCGGCCCGGTCAGCGCGTCGACGAGCACCGAGGTATCGAGATGGATCACCGCTCAAACCTGGCGATGACGACGGCCGCCGGCGCGACGTGCCCGGCGAATGGCGGCGAGCTCCGCGTCGACCGCCCGAGCCGGTCGCCGCGGCATGGCCGGCACGACTTCGTCGAACACCCGGAGGAGCCGGAGGCGCTCCGACTCGCTCAGCCGCCCGACCCGATCGGCGAAGTCCCGAAGGGCGTCGCGAACAATGCGGCTCTGGGGGAGCCCGAGGCGTCGGGCTGACCGGCGCAGGCGCGCCACAGTGTCTTCGTCCAGGGTGAAGGTGAGCTTGACCATACCAATACCATACTACCAGCCATCCCCAGACCCGCGCGGGCGGAACGGCGCCGGGCCGACCCCCGCCGAGTGGCCGCCTACCGTTCGTACGATTCGCGGCGGGACGGCACGCACGGCGTGACCAGCGAGCTCCCTCCCCCCTCCGTTCGCAAGGCGCCGGCGGCGCTGCGCATCCGGAGCGCGCGCCACCAGCGGTCGGGCGGAGGCTCCGCCTCACGGCTCCCCGATGCGCTTGCCCTCCACGTCGTAGACCTCGAGTGGCCCGAGCGTCTTCAAGAAATCCACGACTGCGTCCGCGTGCCCGACGGCCACGATCTGGAGGCGCGCAGGATCCAGGTACTTCCGGGCGACCGCCTGCACCTCCGCCTGCGTGACCGCCATGATGCGCTCGGGATACCGGTCCCAGTAATCGACGGGCAGCCCGTAGCGGTAGCGCGTGATGTGGTCGCTCAGGACCCCCACCGGCGACTCCAGCTCGAGGGCGAAGCTCGCCACGATGGCGCGCTTGTGCTCGCGGAACTCCTGCTCCGGCACGGGCACGTCGCGCATCCGGCGGATCTCGTCGAGCAGGTCGGTCAGGGCCGGGCGCGTCACTTCCGTGCGCACCGCCGCCGACGCTTGCCACGCGCCACGGAACGGGCCGGCGCTGAAGCCGCTATAGGCGCCGTACGTGTAACCCTTCTCTTCGCGCAGGTGCAGGAACAACCGCCCGGTCGGCCCGCCGCCCAGGATCCTGTTCATCACGGTCAGCGCGTAGTAGTCGGGGCTCAGGCGGTCGATCGCCAGCGTCCCCACCACGAGGTTCGTCTGCACGGAGTTCGGCCGCGCGACCAGATACACGCCGGCCCGCTCGGCGGGCGTCGGCTCGGTCACCACGGGCTTGGGCGCGCCGGCGCGCTTCCAGGCCCCCAGTTTCGCCTCGACCAGACGCCGCGCGTCAGCCATCGTGACGTCGCCGGCGATGGCCAGGATGGCGTGGTCGGGCACATACCGGGTCCTGTGGAACTCGACGAGCGCGTCCCGATTCGTCCGCTCGATCGCTTCCAGCGTCGGCGCTACGCGCGCCGCCGGATGGTCGCCGTACACCACGCGGTTGAATCGTTCCGAGGCGAGGAAGCCCGGCGACGCGCGGAGCTGGGTGAGCTGGGCGCGCTGCCGCACCTTGTAGCGCGCGAGTTCCTCGTCGGGGAACGCCGGGTGGAGCAGCACGTCGGCGGCGAGGTCGAGCAAGCGCTCGAAGTGCTCCGTCAGGCACGACCCCGACATCGTGGCGTCCGGCGACGACAGGCCGGTCCCCACGCTCAGGCTGGCCGCGATCGTCTCAAGCGCCTCCGAGATCTGGTCGCTCGTCCGCGTCGCCGTGCCTTCGCGCATGAGGGCCGCCGTGGCTTGCGCCAGGCCCACCTGGTCCGGCGGGTCGTAGTACCCGCCCGCGCCCGGGACGATGAGGGTGAACGTGACCTGGGGGGCCCGCCGGTCCTCGAGCACCATCAGGTGGATGCCGTTCGCCAGGTCGACCTCGCGCGGGCGCGGCAGCTTGACCCGCAGGACTTCGTCCGAGACCGGCGCTTTGCCCTTGAGGACGACGGCCTTGCTCGACGGCGGCTGGACGGGCGGGGCCTGGACCTGCGCTGCCGAAATCCGGGGTGCCGCGGCCAGCGCCCCCAACGTGGAACCGGCGACCACCACGGCCGCCGCGACAGCCGGCCGAACGCTTCGCCTGCGCATCACGCACCTCCCTTCACCGGCTGCGCCGCCTTGGGCACGGTCACGACGACCGTTCGGTTCTCCCGGGTCAGATACCGCCGCGCCACGCGCTGCACGTCGGCGGCCGTCACTTTCGCGATGCGGTCGATGCGCGTGTTGATGCGCCCGGGGTCGTCGTAGAAGAGCGCGTACTCGCCGAGCAGAATCGCCCGCGACAGCGAGCTCGTCAGGGTGGAGACGACGCTCCGCTTCGCGTTGCTCCGCGCCTTCTCCATCTCCCACTCGGCAATCGGCCCCTGCTTGACCTTCTCGATCTCCGCGTCGATCGCCGCCTCGACCGCCTCGGGCGACTTGCCCGGGACGACGTCGGCGGAGATGCGGAACAGACCCGGGCCGCGCGAGCTGCCGCTCGACGCCCCCACGCTCGTCGAGAGCTGCTGCTCCCGCACGATCGCCCGGTAGAACCGCGAGCTGCGACCGCTCGAGAGAATCGTCGCCAGCACGGACAGCGGCTCGTCGTCCGGCGAGCTGCTGTCGGGCCGGTGGTAGGCCAGGTCCACCCGCGCCACCCGCGCGAGCCGGTCTTCGAGCGTCAGGCGCCGCTCGGCCGTCTGCGGAGGCTCGCTCACGTCGACCGCGGGCGGCGGCGGCTGCGCGGGGATGGACTCGAAGTAGCGCCGCACCTTCTCGAGCGCCGTCCGGGTGTCCACGTCGCCGACGATCGTCAGGACCGCGTTGTTCGGGGCGTAGTAGGTCTTGAAAAACGCCGCGACGTCCTCGACCGTCGCCGCGTTCAGGTCCGCCATCGACCCGATGACCGAGTGCTCGTACGCGAAGTTCTCGTACGCCAGTTCGTCGATGGCCTCGGAGGTCCTCCCGTACGGCTGGTTGTCCACCCCGAGGCGCCGCTCCTCCTGCACCGCGTGCCGCTGATTATCGAGATTCTCCTGGGTGATCTCGAGCGACCGCATGCGGTCCGACTCGAGAAAGAGCGCGAGGTCGAGCTGGTTCGACGGCAGCGTCTCGAAGTACAACGTCCGCTCCTTGTTCGTCGTCCCGTTCATGCTGCCGCCGTTGTTGAAGATGAGCGTGAAGTGCTCGCCGGGGCCGACGTTGGCCGACCCCTTGAACATCATGTGCTCGAACAGGTGCGCGAAACCCGTGCGGCCCCGCCGTTCGTCGCGGGAGCCGACGTTGTAGGTGACCGCGATCGAGAAGACCGGCGCCGTGTGATCCTCCGAGATGATCACGCGCAGGCCGTTCTTAAGCCGCGTGTCGGTGAAGGTGACGGCGGGGGTCGCGGCCGCCAGAAGCCCAGCGGCCACCGCCATGACGACGAGGCCGGCGACACCGAGCCGGCGCAGGACCGACGCACGCATCAGCACACCTCCCGGAAACGGACGAGCTGGACGACCCGCGGACACGCGCGGCGGCGTGGATCGCCGATGGCGACAGATGCCGGGAGTCTACGCCACCCGCCGGAGCCGGTCAACCAACGCGTCCGCGCGCAGTCGCACCGCGCGAGCCCACTCCGGCGCCATGCCGTAGCGCGGCAGGAAGCGGGGCACGAGGTTGAGCAGTCCGGCCATCGCGCTCGCGCCGGCGAACCACAGGATGGCCACGGTGGAGAAGTCGTAGACCGTGCCGAACACGTTGCCGAGGTACTCGTGGGCGAGGTAGGCCAGGGCCCG
>CAYZKQ010000017.1:0-31487 GCA_964478975.1 uncultured Vicinamibacterales bacterium
CGGGCGAGGCGGCGGAGCAGTTCCTGGCCCGCGTAGCCCGTGGCGCCCGCGACCCCGACCCGCAGCTGCGAATACGTATGCATCCTGGCGGATGATTATGCCCGAGGGGGCTGGCGCGCGTCAACCCGCGTGTTGTATACTGATGCGGCGCGCTGCATGGTCATGAAGGCCTATCGCCAGTCGCTCATCCTCGACCTCGTCGACCGGGAAGCGATCACGAGCCAGGAGCAGTTGCGCCGCCGGCTGCACGCGCGCGGCCTCGACGTGACCCAGGCGACGCTCTCGCGCGACATCAAGGAGCTCGGGCTCGTCAAGCGCGCCGCCGACGGCGCCTACCGCCGCCCCGGGCCCGAGCTCGCCTCGCGCCCGCTCGCCGAGGCCCAGTTGCGCCACGTCGTCGGCGAATACCTGCGGAAGGTCGCCCGGGTGCAGCAACTGCTCGTCCTCAAGACCGACCCGGGACAGGCCAACCCGCTGGCGATCGCCATCGACCGGGCGCTCTTGCCCGAGGTCGTCGGCACGATCGCCGGCGACGACACGATCCTCGTGGTGACCCCGGACGGGCGTCGGGCGCGGGCGCTGGCCCGCCGGCTCGAGGGCTGGGCACGCGCGTAGGCGCGCAGGCCGGGCGCGCGGCGGTGGCGAGGACCAGAAAGGAGCGACCCCCGATGCAGAAGATCGTCCTGGCGTATTCCGGCGGCCTGGATACCTCGGTCGCCATCCCCTGGCTGGCCGAGCGCTACGGCGCGGAGGTCATCGCCGTCACCCTCGACCTGGGCCAGGGGCGCGAGCTCGCGGACATCCGCGACCGCGCCCTCGCCATCGGCGCGGTGCGCGCCCACGTGATCGACGCGCGCGAGACGTTCGCCCGCGAGTTCATCCTCCCCGCCCTGCAGGCCGGCGCGATCTACGAGGAACGCTACCCGCTGGCCACCGCCCTCGGGCGGCCCCTCATCGCGCGGACCCTCGTCGAGATCGCGCGCATCGAGGGCGCCACCGCCATCGCCCACGGCTGCACGGGCAAAGGCAACGACCAGGTCCGCATCGACGTGTCGGCGCGCGCGATCGACCCCGACATCCAGGTGATCGCCCCGGCCCGCGAGTGGGGCCTGACGCGGCCCCAGGAGATCGAGTACGCGCGCCAGCGCGGCATCCCCGTGCCCGCCACGGTCGACAGCCCCTACAGCACCGACGCGAATCTGTGGGGCCGCTCGATCGAGTGCGGCGTACTGGAGGACCCCTGGGCCGAGCCGCCCGAAGAGATCTACACCCTCACCCGCCCGCCGGCCGAGTGTCCCGACACCCCGGCCTACGTGGAGGTCGCCTTCGAGGCGGGCGTGCCGGTCGCCGTCAACGGCGTCGCCATGGGGTTCGTCGAGCTCATCTCGAGCCTCGAGACGATCGCCGGCACGCACGGCGTGGGGCGCGTCGACATGGTGGAGAACCGCCTGGTCGGCATCAAGTCGCGCGAGATCTACGAAGCCCCCGCCGCGGTCGTGCTCCACGCCGCGCACCGCGAGCTCGAAAGCTTCGTCATCCCCCGCGACCTCGAGCGGATCGCCCGCGACCTGGGGCGGACCTACGCCGACCTGGTCTACAACGGCCAGTGGTTCACCCCGACCCGCGAGGCGATCGACGCCTTCGTGGCGAAAGTGCAGGAGCGCGTGACCGGCGTGGTGCGCCTCAAGCTGTTCAAGGGCGCCTGCACCGTCGTGGGCCGCTCCTCGCCCCACGCGCTCTACGACCACGGGTTGGCCACCTACGACGCCGGCGACCGCTTCGACCACACCGCCGCCGTGGGCTTCATCAAGATCTGGGGCCTGCCCATCGAGACCCTGGCCCGCAAGAAGAAAGCGGCCGAGGTCGCGATCGGCTGACGTACCGCCCGCATGCCGCCCGTCTGGTCCGGCCGGTTCGACCGCGCGCCCGACCCGGCGCTCCTCGCCTGGGGGGCGTCCTTCCCCGTCGACCGCCGCCTGTTCGAAGACGATGTGACGGGCAGCCTGGCGTGGGCCGAGGCGCTCGGGCGGGCCGGCGCGATCGCCGAGGCCGACGCCCGGCGGCTCGTCACCGCCCTCACCGAGATCCTCGACGAGGGGCGCCGCGACCCGAGCTGGGTCGCCCGCGGCGTCGAGGCGGGCGACGAAGACGTGCACTCGTTCGTCGAACGGGTGCTCGTCGAGCGCGTCGGCGACCTGGGCCGCCGCCTCCACACGGGCCGCTCGCGCAACGAGCAGGTCTCCCTCGACCTCCGCCTCTACCTGAAGCGGCGCATTCCCGCGATCCAGCAGGGTCTCGTCGACCTGGTCGGGGCGCTCGCCCACCAGGCGCGCCGCGCCGGCGACGCGATCATGCCCGCCTACACCCACCTGCGGCGGGCCCAGCCGGTGCTCGCGGCCCACTTCTTCCTCGCCCACGCGCAGCCGCTGCGCCGCGACCACCGCCGCTTCGCCCAGGCGGCCGACGAGGCCGACGCGCTGCCCCTCGGTTCCGGCGCCGCGGTCGGCACCAACTACGCCGTCGACACGGCCTGGCTGGCCGCGCGCCTCGGCTTCTCCCGGGTCGTCGCCAACAGCCTCGACGCCGCCGGCGACCGCGACTTCGCCGCGACGTTCCTCTACGCCTGCGCCCTCGCGCTCGTCCACCTCAGCCGGCTCGCCGAAGACCTGATCCTGTTCAGCGGAGAAGAGTTCGGCTTCTTCGAGCTCGCCGACGAAGTCGCCACCGGCAGCAGCCTGATGCCGCAGAAAAAAAACCCCGACCCGCTCGAACTGGTGCGGGGCCAGGCCGGCCGCCCGATCGGACACCTCGCGGCGTGGCTCGCCACGATGAAGGGGTTGCCCGCCGGCTATAACAAGGACCTGCAGGAAGACAAGGCGAAGGTCTTCGACGCGGAGGACACCGTCACGGGCGCCCTGGCCGCGGTCCGCGCGGTGGTGGCCACGCTCGCCCTCGACCGCGCGGCGGCCGAGCGCGCCGCGTCGGGCCTGCTCGTCGCCACTGACGTCGCCGACTACCTGGTGGCGAAGGGCGTGCCCTTCCGGCGCGCCCACGAGATCGTCGGCGCTCTGGTCCGCCGGCTCGCCGCCGAGGGCCGGGATTTCCGATCGTTGTCCCTCGAGGAGTGGCGGGCGGCCAGCGACCGCTTCGACGCCGACATCGCCGACTGGATCTCGCCCCGCGCTTCCATCCTGCGCAAACGCACCCCGCAATCGACCCATCCCGAGGCCGTCGCCCGCGCGCTCGCGGAGGTCGACGCCTGGGTCGCGGCCTCTCGCCGGGCTGACTGACGGCGGCCTGCCGGCGCCCGAGGTCCCAGCCGGCGCGCGGCGGGTCGGCTCCGGAGTATAAAAACCGGTGTGAGCGTCCGCCGCATCGTCCACGTCGACATGGACGCGTTCTACGCGTCGGTCGAGCAGCGCGACCATCCGGAGCTCGCGGGTCGGCCCGTGGCGGTCGGCGGCCGCCCGGAGGGCCGCGGCGTCGTGGCGGCGGCGAGCTACGAGGCCCGCGCTTTCGGCGTCCACTCGGCCATGCCCATGGCCCGCGCGCTCCGGCTCTGCCCCGGCCTGGTCATCGTCCCGCCCGACTTCGCGAGATACCGGGCGGTGTCCGAGCAGATCTTCGCCATCTTCCGCGCCGTGACGCCGCTCGTGGAGCCCCTGTCGCTGGATGAAGCGTACCTGGACGTCACGGAGAACGCCTGGGGCGAACCGCTCGGCGTCAACGTGGCCCGGCGGTTGAAGGCGCTCATCAAAGAGACGACCGGTTTGACGGCGTCAGCCGGGGTCGCCCCGAACAAGTTTCTCGCCAAGCTCGCCTCGGGCTGGCGCAAGCCCGACGGCCTGACGGTGATCCCACCCGAAAAGGCGGAGGCGTTTCTCGAGAAGCTGCCCGTCGAAGCGCTGTGGGGGGTCGGACCCAAGACCGCCGCGCGCCTGCGCGCGCACGGGATCACCAGGCTCGTGGAGGTGCGAACCGCCGGCTTGCCGCTTCTCCGGCGCATCGCCGGCAGCTACGCCGAAACGCTGCGGCGGCTGGCGTGCGGGGTCGACGACCGGCCGGTCGAGCCCGACCGCGCGCGGAAGTCGGCGGGTTCGGAATGCACGTATCCGGCGGACCTCACGAGCGAGGCGGCGATCCGCGGCGAGCTCGAGGCCATGGCCCGGGAGCTCGGTGACTGGCTGGTGCGCCGGGACCTGGCGGCGCGGACCGTCACGATCAAGGTGCGCTACCGCGACTTCACGACGATCACGCGGAGCCACACGGCGGCGCACCTGACGCAGCGCGGCGAGGAGCTGGCCGAACGCGCCCGCGCGCTGCTGGTGCGGACCGAGGCGGGGCGCCGGCCGGTCCGCCTGCTTGGCGTGAGCGTGCACAACCTGGTCCCGGTCGGGTCGTGGGCTGCCGCGCTCGGCTCCGACCGGTTGCCTTTCGAGGACGCGCCGTCCGGCGCGGTTCTGTGACCCCGCCGCCCCGCCCGGGCGGCGGCTTCGGCCCGAGGCCGAGGTCAGGCGGAGCCGCCGGCGACCGCGGCCACGATGAACAGCGGCTCCGTGCCCGTCACCACCGCCTCCGGCAGCGGCGCGTCCCAGGGTTCGTGCGAGAGGTCCTCCGCGCAGGCGAAAAAGCGCAGGAAGGGGCGGCGGTCGCGCGTGACGTGGTCGCGGATCGTCCCCCGCAGCACCGGGTACCTCGCCTCCAGCGCGTCGAGGACGGCGCCCAGGGTCACGGGCGGGCGAACCGCGAGCGGCACCTCTTCGCCGACACCGGCCAGGGTGCGCAGGTGGTGCGGGAGGACGACCCGGATCATGCGAGCGTCTGGACCTCGACGGAGAGCACCGGCGGGAGGTCCCGGACGATGGGGGTCCATGTCTCGCCGGCGTCGGCTGACGCGTACACCTGGCCCCCCGTCGTCCCGAAGTAGATGCCGCACGGGTCGAGCGTGTCCACCGCCATCGCTTCCCGGAGCACGTTGACGTAGCAGTCCCGTTCCGGCAGGCCCCGGCCGAGCGCCTTCCACTCGTGCCCGCCCGTGCGGCTGCGGTAGACGCGGAGCCGGCCGTCGAGCGGGTAGTGCTCCGCGTCGCTCTTCATGGGGATGACGTAGATCGTGTCGGGCTCGTGGGCGTGCACGTCGATCGGGAAGCCGAAGTCGCTCGGCAGGTTCCCGCTCACCTCCCGCCACGTCGTCCCGCCGTCGTCGCTGCGCATGACGTCCGGGTGTTTCTGCATGAAGAGGACGTGCGGGCGCGAGGGATGTCTGGCGATGCGGTGGACGCAGTGGCCGACCTCGGCGTCCGGGTCGGGAATGAACGCCGAGCGCAGGCCGCGGTTGATGGCCTCCCACGTCGCGCCGCCGTCGTGCGTCCGGAAGGCGCCGGCCGCCGAGATAGCCACGACCATCCGGCTCGGGTCGGACGGCTCCACGAGGATCGTGTGCAGGCAGAGGCCGCCCGCCCCCGGCTGCCACTGCGGTCCGGACCCGTGGCCGCGGAGGCCGGCCAGCTCGTGCCAGGTGGCGCCGCCGTCGGTCGACCGGAACAGGGCCGCGTCCTCGACGCCCGCGTACACGGTGTCGGGGTCGGCCGGCGAGGGTTCGAGGTGCCAGACCCGCTTGAACTCCCAGGGATGCGGCGTTCCGTCGTACCACTGGTGCGTCCCCGGCACCCCGTCGTACGCGAAGGTGTTGCCCTTCGCCGTCCACGTCTTGCCGCCGTCGTCCGAGCGCTGGATGAGCTGGCCGAACCAGCCGCTCCACTGGGACGCGTAAAGTCGGTTCGGGTCCACCGGGGAGCCCTTGACGTGGTAGACCTCCCAGCCCCCGAAGTACGGCCCGTCGATTCTCCACGACGTGCGCGTGCCGTCCGCCGCGAGGATGAACGCGCCCTTCCGGGTTCCCACCAGCACACGTACTCGACTCATCTCGTCAGGGTCCTTTCTGTCGAGGGCTATGCCCCCTCGTCCTCGTCAGAGCGTCCGAGCTCCGAGCGGACGCACGCGGCGAACTCGGGGACCGATTGCACGATCAACGACGCCGGGCCTCCCGGCTCGGGCGCCACGACGCCCACGATCGTGGCGCCCGGCCAGAACGCCCGTTCGATGCGCCGTGGATCCCCGCTCGCGAGGGCGTCGACGTAACGTTCAAGCAGCGCCCGAACGGCGGCGGGCTCGTCGTGCCCGGGCGCCGGCGTGAACAGGTCGACGCCCGGGGCCACGAGGAGGGCGAAAAGCAGGAACGCGAACAGCATGGCACCGTCCTTGTCGAGTGACCGGGTTGGCTCCCGTGTCACCAAGTCAAGACGGTCGACGGCGCCGATTGGATACGGGCCGAGCCCGGGCGTCGGCCCCGGTCGGTCCGCCGGGCGCTGCCCCCTGACCCGTCCACCGCCGCACGGCCGCGCCGGGCCGGCTCACGGCTGTCCGCCGCGCCGCGACGAGGGCGGCACCATGCCCTTGAGTCGGAAGCACGTGACCAGGTTGCCGTAGTGCTCCTGCAGGTGGCCCGTGTTGCCCAGCAGGGCCGCCGCGCGCGGGCTCTTGCCCATGCCGAAGGGCATGGCGACGAGCTCGGCGGCTTTCGCGTCGGTCAGGCTGTCGTAGGCCTGGTCGCAGTAGGCCAGCGAGTCGGCGAGCGCCTTCCTGATGGCCGCGCGCGTCGTGGCCGTCTTCTCGAAGTGATCTTCGGCATACGGGCTCTTCTCGCCCTTCGCCGCGGCGCAGAAGACGTAGTTCGCGCCGGCCAGGTGCGCCAGGATCTGTCCGAACGTTCGGACCGTGTCGACGGGCCGGAAGGCGTAGCCGTCTTCGGGCATCTGGTCCGCGGACTCGCTGATGTTCCGCCTGGCGCCGGCCCAGGCCTGTTTGATGGCCTGGCTGACCGCGTCGCCCGTCTGGGCGGCGGAGCGGTCGGCCGGCAGCGCCAGGACCCCGATCATGAGGGCGGCGAACCAGGTCAGTCTCGGTCGCATGGGGCCTCCTTCTCTCGGCCGCCGCGCGCGGACGCCAGCGGCTCTGGACGTACGCGCGTCGGAGAGGCTGGGCTGTTCGCGAGTGCCCCCATTCTACACCCCTGCGCCGGCCGCCGCGGGCGGACAAAAACGGCCCACGCTACCGGCGACCGCGCACGCCCGCGGGGGATTCGTGCCCGGCGGCAGAGGAGCCCGGCGCGCGGCGCTCGACCAGGGCCCGCAGGTTCGCCCGCAACAGCTCCCACGCGCGCAAGACGTGGCGTTCCTCGGTGCGGAGGTGTCCGACCGCCAGCCGCAGGACGAACCGCCCGTCGAGCTTCGTGTGCGACAGGAACACCTCGCCCGAGGCGTTGACCGCGTCGAGCAGCTCCGCATTGAGGCGCTCGAGGTCCGCTTCGCTCGCCGGGCCGGCGCGGGGCTTCGCCCTGAAGCACACGACGCTGAAGGGGACCGGCGCGATGCGCTCGAAGTCCGGGTCCGCGTCGACCCATTCGGCGAAGCGCCGCGCCAGCCGGATATGCTCGGCGAGTCTGGCCCGAACGCCCTCGGCGCCGAAGTAGCGCAGGATCATCCACAGCTTGAGCGCCCGGAAGCGGCGGCCGAGCTGGATCCCCGTGTCCATCAGGTTGCGGACGCGGTCGCCTTCGGACGTGCGGAGGTATTCGGGCGTGAGCGCGAACGCGGCGCGGACCATGTCCATCCGCCGCGAGTAAAAGGCGCTCAGGTCGAAGGGCGTGAACAGCCACTTGTGTGGATTGACGACGAACGAGTGCGCGCGGTCGCACCCGGCGAGCGTCCGTTCGTAGCCGGGCACGAGCGCCGCCGCGCCGGCATAGGCGGCGTCGACGTGCAGCCACAGGCCTTCCTGCTCGCAGATGTCCGCGATCGCCGGCACCGGGTCGACGCTGGTTGTCGACGTGGTCCCCACCGTGGCGACCACGGCGATGGGCAGGCGCCCGGCGGCGCGGTCCTCCGCGATCGCCCGCGCGAGCAGGTCGGGTCGCATCCGGTACTCGGCGTCCGCCGGAATCTTCCGGAGGGCCCGATGCCCGAGCCCGAGCAGGATCACCGCCTTGTCGATCGACGAGTGCGCGTGCTCCGAGCAGTACACCGCGAGCGGCGGCACCTCGGCACGCGCCGCGAGCCCCAGCTCGCGGACGCCCGGCACCTTCCACTCGCGCGCCGCCGCCAGCCCGTGGAGGCTGGCGATCGAGGCCGTGTCGTAGATGACCCCTTCGAAGGTGTCGGGCAGGCCGAGCAGGCGGCGCAGCCAGCCGAGGGCGACCTCCTCGAGCTCGGTCGCCGCCGGCGAAGTGCGCCAGAGCATCGCCTGCTGGTTCAGCGCCGCGGCGAGAAATTCGGCCAGCACCCCCGGCGCACTCGCCGTGATCGCGAAGTACGCGAAAAACCCGGG
The DNA here is from genome assembly GCA_964478975.1 of uncultured Vicinamibacterales bacterium. Lineage (GTDB taxonomy): Bacteria > Acidobacteriota > Vicinamibacteria > Vicinamibacterales > JAHECP01 > CAYZKQ01. The sequence continues at coordinate 8,386 of CAYZKQ010000017.1, forward strand.
ATGATTCCAGTGCGTGAGCGCGGGGACGATGACCCGTTCGAAATCGCTGAAGATCGTGTCGAACGGCTCGCCGGTCTCGGGCGCCGCGGCCGGCAGCGACGCGCGCACCTCGCCGGGGGCGACGCGCGGAAGCACCGGATAGCGTTCGGAGCCAGCGAGATACTCGGCAATCCAGTCGGCGAGGCGATGCGCCTGACGCCGAAACTCGTCGGGGGGCATGTCGGGAGGCGGCGGGACCATGCGGCGATTATACGCCGCTGGATCCGGGCCCCCCGCCCTTCCGCGTCTTCAGATACTCCTGAACGAACCCCCAGGTCGGCGAGCTTTCCGTCAGGCCCATCGCCCGCGCTTCTTTCTCGGCGGCCGCGATCGACCAGCCGTCGACCAGCACGCGCTTGATCATCCACATGCCGGCCGCGCGAAACCCGCGCGCACAGTGGATGAACACAGGCTGGTTGTCCGGATCGTTCACGATCTTCAGAAACGCGTCGGGCACGGTCGGGTCGGGCTGGCGGCTGTCGAACGGCAGGTGGAAGTACTTGAGGCCGAGGCGCGCCGCTTCCGCCCGCGACGCGTCGATGTCGGCCCCGTCTTCGGTCGCCAGGCGGAGGTTCACGACGGACCGGAACCCCTGCTGCTTCAGCTCGGCGAGCGCCTGGACGTCGGTGGCCCCGCCGCAGGCGACCGTGGCGTCGACGCGGGTGAAGTTGACAATCCCGGGGATGTCTTGCTTCGCAGGCTGGGTCCCGACCGCGACACCCGCGGCGAGCGCAAGGACGAGAACCGTGGCTGGCATGCCCGCCAGTATACCTCTCGTCCCCCCCGCGCGCGTGCTCACTTCGGGACCGTGACCGTGACCGGCGCCGTGAGGCGGACCGTGACGGTGGCGCCGGCCGGCAGCGTGGCGGCGTGCCGGTCGCCCGCCATCACGGCCGCGGTGCCCCCCGCCGCGCCGGTGGCCCCGCCGATGACGGCGCCTTTCGTGCCCCCCAGGATGGCCCCGAGGATCGCGCCGCCGACGGCCGCCCCGCCGATCTTCGCCACGCTCTCGTTGGCCGGCGGCTCGCCGTCGCGGAAGATGGTGTCGGTGTGGATGGGCATGCGGGTCGCGTCGGCGAAGACCAGCGTGTGGAAGCGCAGACCCAGGCGCGCCCGCGTCTTGACCTTGCCCCCGCGCTCGACGAACGTCACCGAGCCGAGGGCCCGCGTCCCGGCGGGGATCGCCACCTTGCCCCCCACCACGAGGTCCCGCGTCACCCGCGCCTCCACCGGGTCCTCCACCCGAGCGGACTCGGAGCTGATCGCATGTTCGATTTGCAGGCCGATCACCGAGTCGGCCGCCACCACCAGCTCTTCGTACTGCGGTTCGGGCGGCGCGAGCAGCTCCGGCGACACCGGCTCGCCCACCACCGGCGCGCCCGGCGACACCAACACGGCCGCTCCAGCGTCCAGGGGCGCCCGCGAGGGCCAGGGATGCTCGGGACCGGTCCAGGCCCCGCTGCCGGCCGAGGCGGTATCACGTGCTTCGGAGGTGGAGCGCGGCCGCGTGGGCACCGGGCGCCGATCGGGCCCCGGTCTCGCCGCGATCCGCTTCCGCTCCGGCGGCGCGGGCGCCGGCGACGCGGACGATTCCGGTACCTCGCGCGGCGGCGCGGCCGGCGGCGCAGCCGGAGCGGACGGGTTCACGACAGCCTCGGTTTCGGCGACGCCGGGCGAGGGTGACGTGGGAGTCGAGGCGGAAGCGCCTGGATCAGAAGAGGCGCCCGACAGCGCCCTCAGGTCCGCGGCGTTGCGGCGTACGGCCAGGTACGCGCCCAGGCCGGCTGCAGCGATACAACCGGCGGCGATCAAGGCGACGGCGGACGACCGGGTCGACATGGCGGGCTCCTGCGCTAGCTCCTCGACCACGGGCCCAGCAAGGACTGTGCCCGTCTCCTCTTCAGTGTACTTCTCACTCCCGCTCGCCCGGGGCGCCGCGCCGCCATCGAGCGGGCCGCGCGAGGCCGCCGGAGGGGACACTCCGTGTCCTCACGGGTGGGCTCTGTCCGGCCGGAGCGCTGGCCCCGGCCCTCGGCGACCCGAGCCTGAGCACGTGGAGAGCGCCTGTCCGAGCCGCGGGCAGCGCCGGCCCCGCTGGCCCCCGGGTTGCAAACGCGGTCGGCGGCAAACCATGCGGCTCGCACGGGTCGTCTTCGCCGTGACGTGGTTGGCGGGAGTCGGGGTCGGCGGGCCCACCGCCCAGGCCGTCACCCTTTCCGAGCTCGTGGCGCTCAGCCGCGCCGGTCTGGCGGACGAAGTGTTGATCGCGCTCGTCGAGGTCGACGCGCGGGTCTTTCCGATCGACGCCGAGACCATCAAGTGGCTTCACGACGCCGGGGTGAGCCCTCGTGTCATCGAAGCGATTGTCCGGAGCGGGCGACCGCGCAAGACCGAGGGCTTGCCTGACCCCGCCCAGCCGTCTGCCTGGCCTCCTCCAACGCCCCTGCCGCCCGTCGGTCCCGTCGCGCCGCCGGACGACGCGTGTTCGTCCTCTGCGCCACCGGTCGTGGTCGTCCAGCCGGCACCTCCGCCTGTCGTGGTGGCCGTTCCGGTGTACGTGGCAGCGCCGTCTGTGAAGGTCTCGCGCTGGCGTGCTGAGGTGCCCACGGTTCCGGCGCTCCGAACGCAGGTGTCCCCCGGCTTCGGCGGCCGTCCTGTCTCGACGGGCTTCGGCACCATCGTGGCGGCCACATCGGGGGCTGCGCCTCCGCCGCCGGCGCCGGTCTACTGGGGCTGGGGCGGCCGGCTGCGGCCCGACGCCTGGACGCCGGCGCCGGAGGCGGCCAGGCCTCGGCGCTAGGCCGGGGCACCCAGCGAGCGGGCGCCGCGCGGCAGGCTCGAGCGCGGCGCGTCGTGTTGTGCCTACCGGGGGCTTGTGCTATAAGGCAGGTCCTGTTTTCGTGGGTCGCGCGGAGGCGACCCGGAGGAGGCCTGCCATGACCCGACGCCTCGTGCGGAACCCGCTCGTTCGTCTCGCGGCGGCCGCCGTGTTCGTGTTCGTCACCGGCGCGGCGCAGCCGTCCGGCCAGTCCAGAGCACCGGCCAAGCCGCAGAAGATCGACGAGGAGTACACGGCGAAGATCAAGGAGTACACGACCGACCCGCGCATCATCACGGAGCTGGTCGATCACCTGCCTGCGTCGGACACGGTGCCGACGCCCCTCAAGTTCTTCGGGCGGATCATCGGGACGCCCGGGGAGCTCACCTATTACAAGGACATGCAGCGCTACTACCAGGCGCTCGACCAGGCTTCGGATCGGGCGTTGCTGTGGACGATCGGCAAGAGCGAAGAAGGGCGCGACATGGTTGTGCTGGCGATCGCGGACGAGGCGACGATCAAGCAGCTCGACAAGTACAAGAGCATGCTCGCGGCCCTCACCGATCCGCGGCAGACGACCGAGGTCCAGGCGCAGCAGCTCATCCGGACGGCGAAGCCGATTTACTGGATCACGAGCGGCATGCACTCAGGTGAGACCGGCGGGCCCGAAATGCTCATGGAGCTCGCCTACCGCCTCATCGTCGAGGAGACGCCCTTCATCCAGCAGATTCGGAACAATCTCATCACGTTCATCACCCCGGTGATCGAGGTCGACGGGCGCGAGAAGCACGTCGACACGTACTACTACGGGAAGAAGACCGGCAAGCCGCGGCCGCCTTTGATGTACTGGGGCAAGTACGTGGCGCACGACAACAACCGCGACGGCATGGGGCAGATGCTGGCCCTCACGAAGAACGTCACCCGGACGTTCCTCGAGTGGAAGCCGACCATCCTCCACGACCTGCACGAGGCGCAGACCTACCTGTACACCTCCACCGGGACGGGCCCGTACAACGAGCAGCTCGACCCGATCACGGTCGACGAGTGGTGGCTGCTGGCGAAGACCGAGGTCATGGAGATGACCAAGCGGGGGGTCCCGGGCGTCTGGACCTACGGTTTTTACGACGGCTGGACGCCCAACTACATGTTCTTCATCGCGCACACGCACAACGCCATCGGCCGGTTCTATGAAGTTGCGAGCTACGGGCCGGACCCGCGGACGCTCAACGCCGGCGGCAACGTGACGAGCCGCGAGTGGTTCCGCCCGAACCCGCCGCTCCCCTCGATCAAGTGGGGGCCGCGCAACAACACGAACATTCAGCAGTCCGCGATCCTCATCGCGCTCAACCACGTCGCGAAGAACAAAGAGCTCTACCTCGAAAACTACTGGCTCAAGAACAAGCGGTCCGTCGAGAAGGGTCGGAACGGGCCGGTGTACGCGTGGGTCGTGCCGGCGTCGCAGCGGGCCAAGTTCAACGCGGCCGACATGGTGAATGCGCTCAAGGCTCAGGGGGTGGAGATTCACACGGCGACCACGGCGTTCAAGGCCGGCTCGGTCGACATCCAGCCCGGGGACTGGATCATCCGGGCCGACCAGCCGTACCGCACGCTGGTCGATATGTACACGTCGATCCAGAACTTCTCGCCCGCCAATCCCCGGCCCTACGACGACACGGGCTGGACGATGCAGCTCATGCGCAACGTGAAGCTCGTGCAGGTGACCGACAAGAGCATCCTCGACCAGCCCATGGCGCGCCTGACCGCTGACGCGCGGCCGGCGGGCGGCATCGACGGGACGGGCGGCGTCCTCGTGATCGACCACACGACGGACAACTCGCTGGTCACGTTCCGGTTCAAGCACGCCGGCGTCCGGATGCTGGCCGCCGAGGACGACTTCGAGGCGGGGGGGCGCACGTTCCGCGCGGGCGCCTTCATTGTGCCCAACGCGGACCGCGCGGCACTCGAGCCGTCGCTCAAGGAGCTGGGCCTGACCGCACTCGCGGTCGCGTCGGTGCCCAACGTCAGGACCCACGAGCTCGATGTGCCGCGGATCGGCTATGTGCACTCGTGGCAGCGGACCCAGGACGAGGGCTGGGTGCGGGCGGCGTTCGATCACTTCGGCGTCCCGTACACCTACTTCGGCGACACCAGGCTCCGCGAGGGCAATCTCCGCGCGAAGTACGACGTCATCGTGTTCCCGCACGTCGGCGGCTCGCCGCAGTCGCAGGTCAACGGCGTGTCGGGGTCCGAGCCGATTCCGTACAAGAAGAGCGAGCTCACGCCGAACCTGGGGGTGCAGGACCAGGCCGACGACATCCGGGGCGGCATGGGGCTCGAAGGGCTGCTCGAGCTCGCGAAGTTCGTCCGCGAGGGCGGCACCCTGATTCTCGAGGGCTCGACGACCACGATCTTCCCCGCCTACGGGCTGACGACGGGCATCACGGTGGAAGAGCCCGATCAGCTCTTCGCCCGCGGGTCGGTCATGCGAGGGGTCTTCTCCGACCGGCGGAGCCCCATCGCGTACGGATACGACGCGCAGGTGCCGGTCTACTTCAACCAGGGCCCCGTCCTGAACGCCGGCGGGCCCGGCGGGTTCGGCGGCTTCGGCGGGCGGGGCGGCGGCTTCGGCGGCGAGGGAGGGCAGATCCCCGGTGTGGGTCAGAACGTCACGCCGATGGCCACGCGCCTGCCCCTGTCGCCGTGGGAGGGCGAAGCCCAGCCGCGCCGGCCCGAGCGGCCGCAGGCGCAGGCGGCGGCGGAGTTCCAGGAACTGGCGCGCCAGTTCGGCATCAGCTTCGACCAGACGCGGCCGCGCGTCGTGCTGCGCTTCCCGCAGAACCCCAACGACATCCTGCTCTCCGGGACGCTCGTGGGCGGTCAGTTCCTGGCCAACCGCGTCCAGGTGGCCGACGTGCCGCTCGGCAAAGGGCACATCGTGATGTTCGCCATCCGGCCGTTCTGGCGCTGGCAGACGCAGGGGACGTACTTTTTGGCCTTCAACGCGATTCTGAACTGGAACGACCTGGATGCGGGCCGGCGCGCGGAGACGACCGATAGCGCGGCGGGGCGGTAGCAGCCGGACGGAGGGGCGCCGGGAAGGCGGCGAAGAGGACGAGCCGAGGCAAACAGAGGGAGGCGGGCGCCGGTGGACCCGCCTCCCTCTTGCTGTCGATGCCGCCCCGGATCAGAACCGGTAGGTCACCCCGAAGCGCAGGATCCGCGGCGCCAGGATGTTGGTGGGCGAGAGGAACTGCTGCTGGTTGATCACCTGGCCCGCCGGATCCCCCGCATACCGCAGGTTGATGCGCCCCGTGAGCGTGCGGACGGCCCAGACCGTGTTGGCGTTGGTCAGGTTGTACCCGTCCAGGTTCAGCTCGAGCTCCTGCTGCCGCTGCACCCGGAAGATCTTCGAGACGCGCACATCGAGCGTCGTGAGCGGGTCGAGCCGGTAACTGCCGAGGGGTTCGGCGTTGACCGTCACGACCCCCTGGTTGAGTCCGCTGACGCGCAGCGTCCGCGTCACGGGTTCGCCCGTCTGGGTCCGGAAGTTCGCCGCCACGTTCCAGTCACCGGGGAGCAAGTACGAGGCGGTGATCTTCAGCGTGTGCGTGCGGTCGATCCCGATGACCCCTTTGGCGTTGATGAGCGCGTTCGGGTTCGCGACCCCGTTGGCGGCCTCGACCTCCGTCTTCGACACGGTGTAGCCGACGAGCATCTGCCACCGGTTGCTGAACCGCTTGTTCGCCGTGATTTCGAGACCGCGGTAGGTCTGGCTCAGCCGGTCATCGTTCGTGATGATGATGCGGTTCTGGCCGAGGGTCGCCCGGTCCTGGTTGAAGACCGTGATGGTCGTGTCGTCGGCCGTCCCAGCCAGGCCGTCCCGGCCAATGTCCGGCACGCTGACGGGGGTATAGGCGCTGAACGGCACCCCGACATCCACGTTGCCGTACTGTTCCTTCTCCTTGCGGTAGGTGAAGATCGCGCTCAGCCGGAGGTTGGGGATGAGTTCGTGGTCCACTCCGGTGGCGAACTCGTCGGTGTACGGCCGCTTGAGGTCCGGGTCGTACGACGTCGTCAACCCGCCGGCGCGGCTCAGGAGCTGGCCCTGCTCGCCGGGCTGGAAGTGCAGGTCCCCGTTGAGGTCGTTCCACACGTAGCGCTCGCTCACGCTAAAGTTCGGGTTGACCGCGTTGGTCACGCCGCTCGACACCGTGTAGTAGTAGCGGCCCCAGTTCGCCTTGACGGCGGTGCGGCCGGTCCCCTGCAGGTCGTACACCGCGCTGAACCGCGGCCCAGCGGTCTTCCAGTTGATGATGTCCCGCACTTCAGGGAAGGTGCGCTGCAGATCCGGGAACCACCGGCTCGGCGGGCTGGACTGCTCGGGCAGATACGCCTCGACGCGCTCCCACCGCACGCCGGCCATCAGGGTGAGGCGCCGGATCGTGAAGTTGTCCTGGGCGAAGAGCGCCGTCTGGTCGACCGTCGCCTTCGAGTTCACCGGCGAGTTGAACAGCGTAACCTCTGTTCCCCGCCCGAGCGCGCTGTTCCACGAGAGGTTGAGGTCGTCGTACCGGTAGACCTCGGTCTTGGTCGGCATGTGGGCGTGGTCGAAGCCGACCCGGAACTCGTGGCGCCCGCCCAGCCAGTTGTCGAGATAGTACTGGTAATTGGCGTTCATCTGGAAACGCCGCCGCTCGAACACGTAGCCGATCGTGTTGTTGCGGTCCTGGAAGCCCGTCGCCTGGTCGAAGAGCGCCTGGTCGTTGCCCTTCAGGTACAGGGGGAAGAAGATGCGGTTGAACGTGAAGCGCGCGTCCAGGTACGAGCGGTTCGAGAGCACCGAGTTCCACAACCCCTGCGTGATGTCGAAGACGTCGTCTTCCTTCCAGTTGGAGGTCGGGTTGTTGTTGGCGCTCGCCCCGCGGTTCGGCTTGTAGTAGTACTGGCGCGCGTAGAACCCGGTGAACCGGTTGTTCTGCGTCATCTGCCAGGCCACGTTCGAGAGGCCCGACTTCATGTCGGTGTACTCTTCCTCGGGGAAGCCGGGCACGTTCACGTGCACGCGCCAGTCGCGGTACGAACCGAAGAACCGCAGCTTGTTCTTGACGATCGGGCCGCCGAGCTGCGCCGTCGCGTCCGACACGTAGTTGACCGCCCCCGCGTCTTTCCGGAACCCGAAGCGGAGCAGGTTCTCGTTCACGTTGGTCGACTGCGTGGCGTCGCCCTGCCAGAAGAACGAGGCCTTGCCCTGATAGCGGTCGGTCCCGCTCTTGGTCACCATGTTGAGGAACACGCCCGCCGACGGCACCGACAGGTCGTGCGCCCCCGTCGATACCTGGATTTCCTCGAAGGCGTCGTAGTCGTAGTAGAACCCGGTGTAGCCGATGGCCGCCGGGTCCCCGACGTTGATGCCGTTGAGGAACTGCACGTTCTGGCTGTTCGGCGTGCCCCGCGCGACCATCGCCCCCTGCAGCCCGCCGGCCGAGCCCCCGACGTCCGGCCGGCTCGAGATGAGCCCCGGCACCTTGTACTCGACGAGCGACCAGATGTCGCGGCCGCCCGGCGTCCGCTGCAGCAGATCCTGGCTGAGTGTCACGCTGACGTTGCCGCTCGTCGTGTCGACGACCGGCGACTCACCCGTAACCGTGATGGTTTCCTCGACAGCCGCCACCTTCAGCGTCAGCTCGAGGGGCGTCGTCTGGCCCACGCTCACAATGACGTTCTCGCGGACGAGAGTCTGGAACCCCTGGAGCTCGAGTTTCACGCTGTAGACGCCGGGCGTCAGAGACGGGAACCGGACGGTCCCACCGGTGTCCGTGACGCTGGTCATCTGGCCGGCCACCAGGACCGGGCTGCTGATCGTGACGGTCACGCCCGGCAAGACGGCCCCCTGTTCGTCCAGCGCCCGGACGAGGATGCTCCCCGTCTGGACCTGAGCGAATCCGGGCGCCGCGAGCAGGAGCACCGCCGTGAGGGCGGCGAATCCGAACTTCAGACGCGGCATGTGCGACCTCCCGAAAGTCGAATCGCGGATCCAGCCTTTTGAAGGCGGTCGTCCCCCGACCTCGCGCGGCACGACTCGGCGGGCCTCCACAAGAACGCTCGCGAGCAGGCCGTCTCGTGCGATCACCGCCGGTGCCACGCTTGATTGGGGGCGACTAGGTTACAACGACCGCCGGCGATGATGCAAACGTCTTGCCGGGTGGCGCCCCGGGCGCCCCGTCTCGCGTGGCGCGCCGCCCTGGGCGCGGCGAAAGGGGTAGACTGGTGGCGCGCTCTGCGGCGGGTCGTGCGTGCAGGGCGGAGAGGAGGGGCCGTGGCGACGCTCTCGCACCAGGACGTGCAGCAGCACCTCAAGGATGTCCCCCGCTGGACGCTCGTCGACGACCGGGCCATCCGCCGGCAGTTCACCTTCGGGTCGTTCCCCGAAGCGATCTCGTTCGTCGTCCGGATCGCGTTCCAGGCGGAAGCCGCGGACCACCATCCGGACATCACGATCAATTACAAGCACGTGTCGTTGACTTACACGACGCACAGCGAGGGCGGCTTGACCGTGAAGGACTTCGACGGTGCGCGGGCGGCTGACCGCGTCGCGTGGGTCTGATGTCCTTCAAGCTGAAGAAGTTCTACAGCGCCCGCGAGGTGGCGGCCCTGACGGGCCTTTCGGCGCGGCAGCTCCAGTGGTGGGACGCCCGGCGGCTCGTCCGGCCGGCGGTCGCGCCTCACCGGACGCCCGCCGGCGGTTTTACCGAGCGCCGCTACACGCCGGTCGAGCTGATCGAGTTGATGGTGCTGGCAGACCTGCGCCGCCGCGGCGTGTCGGTGTCGAAGTTGCGCCGGCTCGTCGACACCCTCGACCGTCGGTTCGGCGTGCGGCTCTTCGAGGCGATCGGGGGCGGCGGCGCCGTGACGCTCCTCACCGACGGCCGCGATGTCTACGCGCGGACCGCGGCCGGGGCGTTCTACAACCTGTTCAAGAATCCCGATCAACCGCTCCTCGTGGTCGGGGGCGAAGGGGCGCTCCGGGAGCTGACGGCCCGCGCGCGGCAGGTGCGCCGCCGGAGACGGGTTCGACGGCGCACGTAGGGCGGGCCTCTGCCCGCCGGAGACGCGCTGCCGGACGCGCCACGCCGCGCCTTACAGGAACAGCTCCACCGGCAACACGGCGAGGCGGGTGTGCATGCGTATCTTGTCGCGCTTGAACCGCCGGACCTCTTCGGCGAGCCGCGCCGCCGGTTCGTCCTCCAGAAACGCCAGGACCACCGAATCGGTTCCCGGATAGATGTGCGTGCCGAAACGCCGCTCGCCGTTGTCGAGGGCCCACGCTCTGGGGATCTCGACGTAGTGGCGGCACTCGATGCCGTCGAGCATCGCCTGGATGTCCTGGTCGAAGACGGAATGATAGAAGAGCACCGCGCACTTCATGGTTCACCTCGTCACACTTCCCGGGGCCTGGGCGCCTCGATGGGCTGCGGCTGCGGGACGGGTGCCCGCCGCACGGGCAGCCAGTCGCGCACGCGCAGGCCGGTCAGGTCGTCGAGCAGGGTGTAGACGACGGGCACGACGATGAGGGTGAGGAGCGTGGAGGTGACGAGGCCGCCGATGACGGCGACGGCCATCGGGGCGCGCTGCTCGCTACCGGCGGCGCCGATGCCGAGCGCGATCGGGAGCATCCCGAAGATCATGGCGGCGGTCGTCATGAGGATCGGGCGCAGCCGCACGGGGCCGGCGCGCAGCAGCGCGTCGTTCCTCGGCAGGCGGTCGCGCTCGCGCAGCGTGTTCGTGTAGTCGACCAGGAGGATGGCGTTCTTCGTCACGAGGCCCATCAGCAGGATGATGCCGATCATCGAGAAGATGCTGAGGGTGTAGCCCGTCGCGAGCAGGCCGCCGATCGCGCCGATGACCGCCATGGGCAGCGACAGCATGATGGTGAACGGGTGCACGAAGCTGCCGAACTGCGACGCCAGCACCATGTAGATCAGGATGACCGCCAGGAACAGCGCGAAGATCAGGTTCTGGAACGACTCCGCCATGATCTGCGCCTGGCCGGTGAAATCGATCGAGTAGCCCGGCGGCAGCCCCACGCGGGCCGCGATGGCGCGGACGTCCTCGACGGCCTGGCCGAGCACCTTGCCCTGGAGGTTGGCGAGCAAGGTGATCTGCCGCTGGCGCCCCAAATGGTCGATCTGCGTCGGGCCGGTGTCCCGGACGACGCGCGCGACGTTGGCGAGCTGCACGACGGCGCCGCCGCGGCCGCGGAGCGAGAGGGCCTCTACCTGGCGCGGGTCGTGGCGGTCGGCCTCGAGCAGGCGCACGCGGACGTCGTACTGCTTGCCCCCTTCCTGGAACTTCGTGACCGTGTCGCCGCCCACGAGCAGGCGGACGGCCGAGCCGATCGCCGCGGCGCTGACCCCCAGCTCGGCGGCGCGCCGGCGGTCGATGAGGACGGAGGCCTGCGGCTTGCCGCCCTCGTAGGTCGTGTCGAGGTCGACGAAGCCCGGCGTGCGCTGCATCTCGGCGAGCAGGCGGTCGGCCAGCGCGGCCAACTGGTCGAGGGGCGCGGTTTTCGGGCCGCGCAGGTTGACCTGGAGTGTCGCGGCGCGGAACCCCGCCGCGCTCACCCGCGGCACAGGCTCGACCGAGACGGTGGCGTCCGAGACGGCCGCGAGCTGCGCACGGAGCTCGGCCATGACCTGCTGCTGCGAGAGGGGGCGCTGGTCGCGCGGCGTCAGCTTCACCACGATGGAGGCGGCGTTGACCCGCCCCTGGGTGCCGCCGCCCACCGTCGTGAACAGGTCGGTCACGGCCGGGTGCCGGCGGACGACCGCCTCGACGCGGCGCGTCACCTCGTCGGTGGCCTGGAGCGACGAGCCCGGGGGCGTCTCGATCGCGACGTTGAACTGCGCCTCGTCGGCCTGCGGCAAGAACTCGACGCCGACGAACCGCACGAGATAGAGGCTGGCGGCGAACACCATGACGGCGATCGCCACGACCGCCAGCCGGTGGCGCAGGGCCCAGGCGAGGGTGCCGCGGTAGCGGCGATCGATGAAATCGAGGAACGCCTCGATGGCGCGGAACAGCCGGCCGTGCCGCTCCGGGATCGTGAGGAAGCGGGAGCAGAGCATCGGCGTGAGCGTGAACGACACGAACAGCGAGATGAGGACCGCGGCCGTCACGGTGACGCCGAAGGCGTAGAAGAACCGGCCGACCATCCCCCGCATGAACGCCACCGGAATGAAGACGGCGGCGATCGAGAAGGTGGTGGCCATCACGGCGAGCCCGATCTCGGCGGTGCCGAACTCGGCCGCCTCGCGCCGCGGCAGCCCCTCCTCCATGTGGCGGAAAATGTTCTCCAGCACGACGATCGCATCGTCGATGAGCATGCCCACCGAAAGCGAGAGCGCGAGCAGCGTCATCATGTTCAGCGAAAAGCCGAACATGTTGAGGAACATGAACGTCCCGATGATCGACGTCGGGATGGCGACGGCCGAGATGAGGGTGCTCGTCACGTTGCGGAGGAAGAAGAAGATGACCAGCACCGCGAAGAGTCCGCCCACCACGAGGTGGAACCGCACCTCGGCCACCGAGTGCTCGATGTACTCCGAGGTATCGCTGGCGAGCACCATCCGGTAGCCCGGCGGCAGCTCGCGGCGCACCTCTTCCATCGCCGCTTTCACCGCGCGCGCGACGGCCACGGCGTTCGTCCCCGACTGCCGGCGCACCAGCAGCGAGACGGCGCGCTCCCCGTTGAGCCGCGAGAGGCTGCGCTCGTCCTCCATGCCGTCCTCGACCGTGGCCACGTCCCGGAGGTAGACCGGTCCGGTCGGGCGCTGCGCCACCACGATGTCGCCGAAGTCCGCGGGCGTGCGGATGCGGCCGCGGGTCCGCACGACGAGCTCCTCGGCCGGCGTCTCGATCCGGCCGCCGGGCACCTCCAGGTTCTCCATCTGCAGCGCGCGCGTCACGTCGTCGACCGCGAGGTGGTAGGCGGCCAGGCGGGCGGCGCTCAGCCAGACGCGGACCTCGCGCTCGCGGCCGCCCACGACCTCGATCGACCCGACGCCGGCGACCCGCTCGAGCCGGTCCTTCACGACGTCACGGGCGAAGGTCGTGAGGTTGCGGATCGGGGCGTCCCCGGCCAGCGCAATAGCGAGAATGGGCGAGGCGTCGGGGTCGAGCTTCTCGACGACGGGATCCTCGAGATCCTCGGGCAGCAGGCGGCGGATCGAGGCGATCCGGTCGCGCACGTCCTGCGCCGCGGCCTCGACGTCGCGCTCGAGTTCGAACTCGACGACCACGATGCTCACGCCCTCGCTGCTCGTCGAGCGCAGCGTCTTGACGCCGCCGATCGTGTTGAGGGCCTCCTCGATACGCTCGGTGACGTCGGTCTCCACCGTCTCCGGGTCGGCCCCGGGCAAGACCGCCGTCACGGTCACGATGGGGAAGTCGACCCGGGGAAACAGGTCGATGCCGAGCGCCCGGTACGACACCAGCCCGAAGACGATCAGGGCGGAGATGACCATCGTGGTGAAGACGGGCTGGCGGATCGACGTGGTCGAAATCCACATGGCTCACCCCCGCACCTTCACGCGATCCCCGGGCTGCAGCGTGTCGGCGCCGCCGACCACGACGGCGTCCGTTTCGGCGAGGCCGGTCACGACCTCGACGCGGTCGGCCGTCTCGGCGCCCGTCAGGACGCGCTGCAGCTCCGCGCGGCCGCCCCGGACGACGAACACGTGCTCGACGCCCTCGCGGCGGACCAGCGCGGTGTGCGGGACCGTGACCGAGCCCGGCAGGCTGGCGAGCGGCACCCGCACGGTGGCGAAAAAGCCCGGCTTGAGCTCGTAGCGGGCGTTCGGCACAGTCGCCTCGACCCGGACCGCGCGGCTCTCGACGGCCAGGGCGGGCGCGACCGTGCGGACGCGGCCCGTGAAGACGCGCCCCGGCAGCGCCGTGACGGCCGCCTGGACGTCGAGGCCGGCGCGCACCCGCGCTGCGTACTTCTCGGGCAGCTCGAACTGGAGCTTGATCGGGTCGACGCGCATGAGCACGAACAGGGCGTCGCCGGGCCGGGCGTAGGTCCCCACCGCCACCCGCCGCGCCTTGATGACGCCCGCGTACGGCGCCGCGACCGTGAGCTCCTCGAGCTGCCGCCGGGCCAGCGCCAGCGCGCTCTCGGCCGCGCCGACGGCCGCCGCCGCCGCGTCGTGCTGCGCCTTGAAGGCGTCGAACTGATTCTGCGGGATCGTCCGCTCCTCGAGGAGCTGCCGCTTGCGCTCGAGGTCGGCCTTCGCCCGCGCGTAGTTCGCCCGCGCCTGGTCGAGCATCGCCTCCGCCTGCTTGACCGCGAGCGCCGCCTTCGTCCGATCCTGGACGAGGAGCACTTGGCCGCCGGCGACCCGGTCGCCCTCGTCCACCCGGATCTCGACGATGGGTCCGGATCCCTCGGCGCTGATCGTGGTTTCGTCGAAGGGGACGAACGTGCCGGGGACCTCCACCTCCGTGCGGACCGGCTCCCGGGTCGGGTGGGCGACGACCACCTCGGCCACGCGCGCCGCGGCGGAGGCCGGCGGCTGGTCGAGCGCAGGCGGGGCCGCCGCGGCGGGCTGGACGTCGCGCCGGCAGGCGAGCCCGCCGAGGGCGAGCGCGATCGTGAGTGCGGCGATCGGGACACGAGACGTCATCGGTGTTCTCCTTCCGGACCGGCCGCCGCCACCACCAGATCCGGGGCGAGCACGCCGACGGCCCGTTGCAATTCGTAGAGGGCGACCTCGTACGCGTAGGTCGCGTCGAGCAGGTCGCGCTCGGAACGCGCGGCCAGCTCGTTGGCGCTCAGGATGTCGAGGTCCGTGGCCTCGCCGACCTTGTAGGCGCGCGCCGTCTCGTCGGCGTTCCGGCGCGCGACGGCCACCTGCTCGGTCAGGACCCCGACCGTGGCCCGGAGCGTTTCGACGCGGAGATAGGCGCTGCGAATCTCGTTCTCCGTCTGCTTGCGCAGCAAGTCCCGCCGCAGCTCCACCTCGCGCAGCGTCGTCTCGGCCGCCGCCACCTCGGCGCCGGTCCGGCCGCCGTTGAACACGTTCCACGTGGCGTTGATGGCCACCGACCCGATGCGGTTCGACGGGAAGTTCGAGCGGCGCTGCGTGACACTGCCGTCGGCCCGGATGGTCGGCAGGTAGGCGCCGTGGCGCTTCTGCACCTCGAGCTCGGCGATCCGGCGCTGCAACTCGAGGGTCCGGAGCTCGAGGCGCTGCTGCAGCCCCTGTTGCACGAGGGCTTCGACCGGCGCCGCCGGAGGGGCGGGGGGCTCGGGTCGCGTGACCGCGATGTCGTCGCGAGTGCCGAGGAGCAACCGCAAACCGTCGCGGGCGAGCACCAGCGCGTTCTCGGCGTCGACGAGCTGGCGCTCGGCGTTGCCGACCGCCACCCGCGCCCGCAACACGGCGGTCTCGACGGCCTCGCCGGCCCGGTAGAGGGATTCGGCCGTGCGGAGCGTCTCGCGGGCGACCTCGAGCGCGCGCTTCGAGATCTCGACGTACTCCTGCGCCCCGAGCACGCGGTAGTAGGCGCGCGTGACGTTCAGGACCGTATCCTGGACCGTGAGGCCCACCGCCACGCCCGCCGCGTCGATGTTGACCTCGGCTTGCCGGAGCGTCCGCAGCTCGCGGAGCCCGGCATACAGAGGCTGCGAGAACGACACGCCGAAGTTGTAGTCGTTGCCCGGCAGAATCGACACGCGCTGACCGCCGAACTCGAACTCGGCGGGCACCAGGTTGCGCGTGTACGTGCCGTTGACGTTGACGTTCGGCAACACGGCCGAGAGCGCCTGCCGGCGGAGCAGCCGCGCCTGCTCGACGCCCGCCCGCGCCAGGCGCACCGCTTCGTAATGCTTGACGGCCATCTGTTGTGCCTCGGCCAGCGAGATCGGACGCGTCTGCGCGCGGACCGGCGCGCCGCCGAGCGGCGCGCCCGCCACGACAGCCGCCGCAAGAAGGATCCGAATACGACGAGTCATGAACGCTCCTCGGAACGATCGACCGACCCGGGGTCTTCCGGATCTGTTGTCCACGACGCGGCCGCGCCCCCGGCGGTTCCCCCCGCGCCCGCCGTCCCGCTCGAGCCGCGACCCTCGCCCCCTTCGTCGTGCACAGCCGGGCAGCGGCTGCTCGCCGCGAGCGTGACGGGCGAGCCGGCCCGGAGCCCCGCGAGCGCCGCCTCGAGCACGTCGCGGGCCAGGGCGTCGGCATCCTCGCCCGACCCCAGGCGCCCGCACAGGCGGATGACCGCCGCGCCGTGCACGGCGGCGGCGAGCACGCTGAAGGCGGCCTCGGGCTCGACCGAGGACGGGAAGGTCCCGGCGGCCACAAGCTCCCGCAGCCGCGCCCCGAGAGCGCCCCTCAGCTCGCGCACGAAGGCGAAGCGTTCCCAGTGCTTGCTGATGCGAGGTACCGAGCGGTCGAGAAACATGAGGGCGAAATACTCCGGGTGCGCCTTGCTGAACTCGTAGTACTCCCAGAACACCCGGCGCACCGCGTCGAGCGGATCGGGAACGACCACGTGGGCGGCGACCCGCTCGGCGAGCAGGCGGAAGCCTTCCTCGGCCAGCGCGAAGAAGATGTCGTCCTTGCTCGGGAAGTACCCGTAGATCGCCGCGGGGCTGTACTCGATGCGCTCGGCGATCTTCCGGACCGTGACGTGTTCGTAGCCCTGCGCGACGAACAGCTCGCGCGCCGCGTCGAGAATCGCGCGGGCCCGGGCGCGCCGCTCTCGCTCCTGCCGCTCCTTGATGCCCATCGCGAACCGCCTTGGCCCGAGCCGCCTCGATATCCGCGCGGCTGAACCATGTTTGCTATCTTAACACCGTTTTGTCACAGTCGGACAGGGATTGTATGTATGTGATAACACATTAATCTACAGGCAGTTATACGCGCATGAAGCGGCGAGTCGGGGACAAGCCGGCTCGCCCCGGAGGCTGCCGCGCCGGGACGCGCCCGCGCGCTACCAGATCCGGCCCCGCGCGGCGACCGGGAGCGTCTCGAGCAGGATCAGGCCGTCGACGAGCCGCACCTCGTCCACGAGGTTCGAGACGACACAGGCGTGATTGGGCAGGACGCGGACCCGGTCGCCGGGCTCGAGCGCCGTCCGGTCCGCCGCGACGCGCACCGTCGCGTGCTCCTCGGAAAGGCGCTCGATGACGAGCGCTTCGTCCGGGGCGTTGGCTTCGAGGTCGGGAAAGACCAGGCCGTAGCCCGCGGGCCGCTCGAACCCGCGCGCCGGGTCCGAGCTGAGGGTCTTGCTGCCGCAGTCGAGCACGATCCGGTCGGCGGCGGGCTTGCTCACGACGGTGGCCATCACGGTCAGGGCGCAGTCGGCGAGGCCGGCGGCCCCGAGCGCGACCTGCGTGCGGTCGAAGTAGACGTAGTTGCCCGGCCGCAGCTCCGTCAGGCCAGATTCGTCGAGGCTGAAGCGCACCGTCGGGGTCGCCCCGACGCTAAGCTCCTCCACGGCGACGCCCCCGGCGCGCGCGGCGCCGGCCAGGCGCCGGAGCGTCGCGGCTTCGTGCTGCGCGATGGCCCGCAGCTCGTCGGCGGAGGAGGCGTGATAGCCGTGGCCGGCGTGACTGAGCAAGCCCCGGAGGCGCAGGCCCGGGAGCGCGGCGACCTCGCGGACGAACTCGACGGCGCCGGGCGCCTCCGGGTCGATCCCGCACCGGTGGAACCCGACATCCACCTTGATCAAGACGTCCAGCGTGCGCCCGGCGCGGCGCATGACCTCCGACCACCGGCGCGCCACGACCGGATGGTCCACGACGATCGAGATCGCCGCGCGGTCCATCAGCGCCAGGACGCGCTCGGCGTTGGTCGGCTGGACGGGGTAGGGCAGCCGGATGTCGCGGACGCCGGCCTGGACGAAGACCTCGGCTTCGCCGAGCTTCGCGCAACAGATCCCGACGGCGCCCCGCCGGAGCTGCAGGTGGGCGACGAACGGGCTTTTGTGGGTCTTCGCGTGGGGCCGCAGGCGCAGCCCGCGCGCCTCGGCGGCCGCCTGCAGGCGCTCCACGTTGGCCTCCAGGCGCGAGCGCTCGACGAGCACCTGGGGCGTGGGCAGCTCGGTGATGCGCACGGGACGACATGCTACCGCACTTCCCGCCGGCGGCGTCCGCGCCCGGCACGCGGCGGCACGCGCCCGAGCGGGAGAGGAGGCGGGCTCGACGTCCTGGCGTATGATCGGGCGGCCCGCAGGCGAAGGCGCCCACAGGCGGGCCCGGGAGGAGGAGACGAGATGGCGCTCCGGCTCAGACACGTGATGGTCGCGACCGTCGCAGTCGGCCTCGCCCTCTGGGCGGGTCGTCCGGCGGCGCAGCCCCCGGCCACGCTTCTCATCCGCGGGGGCACGGTGGTGGACGGCACCGGTGCGCCGCCGCGGCCGGCGGCGGTGCGCATCGCGGGCGACACGATCGTCGAGGTCGGCGCAGACCTCGCGCCCCGGCCGGGCGAGCGCGTGATCGACGCGACCGGCCTGGTCGTGGCGCCGGGCTTCATCGACCTGCACAGCCACGCCGGGCGCGCCCTCGAGCG
Organism: uncultured Vicinamibacterales bacterium; assembly: GCA_964478975.1. Taxonomy (GTDB): domain Bacteria; phylum Acidobacteriota; class Vicinamibacteria; order Vicinamibacterales; family JAHECP01; genus CAYZKQ01. The sequence continues at coordinate 26,821 of CAYZKQ010000017.1, forward strand.
CCTGCCGGACGCGGAGAGCCAGATCCGGCAGGGCATCACGACCGCGATCGTCGGGCAGGACGGGTCGAGCGAGCTGCCGGTCGCGGCGTACCTCGAGACGATCGACCGGCTCCAGCCCGCGATCAACGTCGCCACCGCGGTCGGCGCCGGCACGGTGCGCAGTCTCGTGCTGGGCGGGGATTACCGCCGTCGGGCCACCCCCGCCGAGATCGAGGTCATGCAGGCGCTGGTCGACCGGGCGATGCAAGACGGCGCGCTGGGATTGTCGAGCGGCCTCGAGTACGACCCCGGGTTCTATGCCGCTCCGGAGGAGCTCGCCGCCCTCGCGTCGGTCGTGGCGCGCTACGGGGGCTACTACGCGAGCCACGTCCGCGACGAGGAGCACGAAGCCTTCGCCGCGTGGCGCGAGGCCATCGAGGTCGGGCGCAAGACGGGCGTGCCCGTCCAGATTTCCCACATCAAGCTGGCGGTCAAGGCGATGTGGGGCCGCGCCGCCGAGGGCCTCAAGATCCTCGAGGACGCCCGTCGCGAAGGCGTCCGGGTGATGGCCGACTGGTATCCTTACACCTACTGGCAGTCGTCCATCTACGTGCTCATTCCGGACCGCGACTTCGAGAACCGCGACAAGTGGCGCGCGGGCCTGGAAGACATCGGCGGCCCCGCGAACGTCCTGGTGACGAACTATCGCCCGGACCCGTCGTGGAACGGCCGCACCCTCGACGACCTCGCGCGCGCGACCGGCCAGGATGCCGCCGAGCTCGTCGTCCAGATGGTGCGCGCCGCGGGCCCGAACATCGGGATCATCGGGACGTCGATGGACGAAGCGGACCTGGAGACCTTCGTGCGCCATCCGCAGGTGCTCATCTGCTCGGACGGCGAGCTCGCCGGCCGCCACCCGCGCGGCTACGGCGCGTTTGCCCGCGTGCTGGCGCGCTACGTGCGCGAGCGGAAGATCCTGACGCTCGAGGAGGCGGTCGCCAAGATGACGGGCCGCTCGGCGGCCCAGGCCGGCCTGGCCGACCGCGGCGTCGTGGCCCCGGGCAAGAAAGCGGACCTCGTCGTCTTCGACCCGAACACGATCGCCGACCGCGCGACCAAACAGGAACCCGCCCAGATGGCCGCCGGCGTCGCCCACGTGATCGTGAACGGGGTGGTCGAGCTCGAGCAGGGGGCCCTGACCGGCCGGCGCGCCGGCCGCGGGCTGCGGCGGAGCCGGTGATCCGCGGCGTTTCCGTCTCGCTGCCGGCCTGGGTGCCGGCGTTCGTCGCCGGGGTCGGGCCGCTGCCCGGCCTCGAGGACCGGATGCGCCTGGCCATCGCGCTGGCGCGGCGGAACGTCGAGGAGGCGACCGGCGGCCCGTTCGCCGCCCTCGTGGCCGAGACGGCGACCGGACGCGTCGTGGCGGCCGGGGTCAATCTCGTCGAGCCTGCGGTGAACTCCGTGTTGCACGCGGAGGTCGTCGCGCTCATGCTCGCCGAGCGCGCCCTCGGCAGCTACACGCTCGCCCGGGCGGGGCTGCCCGCGCTCGAGCTCGTGACGACCAGTGCGCCCTGCGCGATGTGTCTGGGCGCGGTGTTCTGGAGCGGCGTGCCGCGGCTCGTCTGCGGAGCCCGCACCGAGGACGTCCGGGCCGCGGGCTTCGACGAAGGCCCCGTCTTTCCCGAATCCCTCGCGTATCTCGCGGCGCGCGGCGTCGACATCGTCCGGGACGTCTTGCGCGACGAGGCGCGCGCCGTACTGGAGCTGTACGTTGCGCGGGGTGGCAGAATCTATGGACCGCCGTCCCGCCGGCCGTGAGCCTCGTGACGCGGCCCTCGCGCCCGTTTTTTCTAGCGCTTGGTGTCCATGAACCGCGCCCACGCGTCGACCAGCGCCTGTTCCGGCCCGCCGGCGGCGGCGTAGGCGGCCGCGTACCGCGCGAAGCGCGCGCGATCCTCCGCCACGCCCTCGATCGGACGGCCGGCCGCGGCCGCTTCGTAGAGGATCCGGAGCGCGAGCAGGCGCCGCGCGTGGTCGTCCGGGTGCCGCGCCAGATACGCGTCGAGCGTCGCGATGGCACCCGCGGCCTCGCCCGCCAGCGCCAGCGCCGTCCCCAACCGGCCCGCGACCTCGTCGCTCGCCGGCCAGAGCTGGCGCGCCTCCCGCAGAATCTCGAGGGCGCCGCGCGCGTCCCCGAGGCGGAGCCGGGCGTCGGCGAGCAGCGTGTAGATGAACGGGGCGTCCCCCTCCGTCACGAGCGCCGTCTGCCACGCGCCGACCGCCTCGCGGTCGCGGCCGCCGGCGGCGTAGCAGGCGCCGAGGTAGAACGCCGCGGCCAGAAACTCCGGCGAGCGGCGCAGCGCCTCCCGGAACTGCCCCGCCGCGGCTTCGAGATCGCCCCGCGCCAGCCGCGCCACGCCGCGCAGGAACGGGACGACCGCACCCCCCGCCCCCTGGCGTTCCAGCCCGTCGAGGGCATTCGCCAGACGCCCGAACTCCGCGGCCCGCGCCGCATCGAGCGCGGGGCGCACGGTGTCGATCGACGCGGCGGCGTCAGCCGGCAACCGGTCCAGGAAAAACCGGAGGACGCCGGGCTCCAGCACGCGCTCGGCGCGGAACGGTTCGACCACCGCCGCGGCCACCGCCGCCGGCACCATCACGACCGCCGGTTCGCCGCGCTCGGCCGGCGCCGGCGCGAGCGCCCGCGCGATGCGGAACGGCCGGACGACGCGCGCCACCGGCCGGCCGTCGACCGACACGACGGCGCGCGCCACGTAGTCGCCCGGGGGCAGGAGCGCCACCGGCACCGAACCCTCGCCGACCCGCCGGTCGCCGCCCTCGATGGTCCCCAGCGGAATGACGCCGCGTTCGAGCGCGGGGCCGTTGGCGTCCGGCGCGACCTCGAGCGCCGCCGACGCGGCTTCGAGTTGCGGCGCTGCGTCCGAGTACATCTCCAGATAGGCGTGCAGGGCGCTGGTCGCGAGCTCGGGACGCACGACCGGGCGCACCGGCGGCGTCGCCTCCCGGAAGACTTCGGCGAGCAGCAGGTCGCCGAAGCGAAGCTGTCCGGCCGACTGCAGGGCCGCCCGGAAGGTGTGCTCGACACTACCCCGCCGGCTGTCGGCCTCGATCACCGCGAGCTTCAGCGTGTACACGTCCGGATCCACCAGGACCGCCTGGCTGAACGGTTGCCACGCGCCCGCCCCGGCGGGGAGCGCCTCGAGGGTCTGGCCCAGCTCCGAGGCGACCAGGCGCCCCCGGCTGTCGGTGAGCAGGTAGCCGAGCGCCGCCGGAGCGGCCGGCGACCCGGAGCGGTCGACCTCGGCGGCGATCATGACCTTCAGCTTGCCGCCCACCTCCCCGCGGAAGGTATAGGTCGTGACGCGGATCGGGACGTCCGTCGCGACGAGCGGGGACCGGAGCGTCTCGGCGAGCCGTTCCTCGACCGGGCGCTCCGCGTGCGTGGAATCCACCCGGAACTCGCGGCGCGCCCGCACGGTCACGCCGTCGCGCCGGACCTTCAGCTCGATCGCGTGCGGTCGCCCGTCGCGCTCGGCGGGGTCGGGCTCGAAGCTGAGCAGGTAGTAGCCCGACAGCTCGAGGGCGAGCCGCCGGAACACCGCCTCCGGCGCGCCGCCGGCGCGCAGGAGCGTACCGCGGGCGCGGCCGGCGAGCATCTCGAGCCCTTCGATCTCGAGGCGCTGGTCCTCCTGGCTCGTCGCCCCGATGCGCGATTCCTGCGCGTCGAACAACACGCCCTCCAGGCGCAGCACGTACAGGCTGGCGCGGGCGGCCGCGGCGAGCGGCCCGACCCAACTGAGCTGCGACAGCGGGTCGTCCAGCAACAACCCCTCCGAGAGGAGCACGACCGTCTTGGGTTCGGCGCCGAGCGCCAGCCGCCCCAGGATGGTCCGCAGCGCCACAAGCGTCTCGTTGGTGCGCGCCCGGGTCCGCCACACCACGTCGCGGGCTTCGGCGCGGAGGGCGTTCTGGCACTCCCGCAGCCGCTCCTCGTAGGAGAGCATCCCCGTCATGATCGGCCCCACGCATTCGCGCTCGGTCATCTCGGCCAGCACGAACTCGTTGCTGCGGACGATGAGCTCGAAGGCTTCGGCCACGCCGACGCGTAATCGGCCCGCCTCGCGCGTGTACCGGCCCGCGGCGCTGGCCAGCAGCGTCTTGACGAGCGCCCGGTTGGCGGTGAACTCCACCTGCCGGCCGCCGGGAATGATGGCGAGCCCCACCCGGTCGGCCGGCGAGAGGGTATCGAGGAACCGCGACGCGGCGTGCACGATCGCCCGGCCTGCCCCGGCGCGGATGTGGTTCTCGTCGACCACGAGCAGGATCAGGCGCCCGGCCGGGCTCGACGTGTTCGACGCGTAAATTGACGGTTCGGCCGGCGCCGGCGGCGCCGTCTCGGTGCTGTAGGCGACGTACTGGACGCTGGCGATCCGCCGCGGCCGGCCGTCGACCGTCAGGACGAAATCCTCCGGTCCGAGCCCGCGCACCGGCCGTCCCTGACGGTCCACGACGCTCGCGTCCACCGCCACGAGTTCGACGGCCGCGCGGAACGTGGCGGCGGGTTGCGGCGTGCCGGGCGGCGCCCCGGACTGCGTGCCTCCGGGGTCCGCGGGCGGTCGAACCTGCGCCCGCGGCGCCGCCGGCCTGGCATGGGCCGCCAGGCCGGC
>CAYZKQ010000018.1:0-31390 GCA_964478975.1 uncultured Vicinamibacterales bacterium
GTGGCTGGGGGGCCGCCGGATCCTCGAGCGCCTGGCGGCGGTGGACTTCGACGTCTTTCGCCGCCGCCCCGCGCTGGGCTGGCCGGACGCGCCGGCGCTCGTCTGGAGGATGCTGCGGTGGTCGGCCGCCGCCTGAGCCCCGTCGTCTGGGTCCGCCGGCGCCGCGCAGGCGCCGCGCGCCGGCGCCCCTGACCCATGCCGCGCGAGACGAGCTTCGCGTACGCCTTCCTCGTCCTCCCGCGGGAGCAGCGCCGCGCCATCACGGCGGTCTGGGACTTCTGCCGCGCCGTCGACGATGCGGTGGACGAGCAGGCGGATGTGGAGCGGGCGTCGGCGGCGCTGGCGCGATGGCGGCGCGAGCTGGCCGCCTGCTTCGGCGCCGCCCCACCGGAGACGCCCGAGGCCGCCCGGTTGCAGCCCGTCGTCCGCCGGTTCGAGCTGTCCCGCCGGCCGTTCGAGGACCTCATCGATGGGGTCGCCATGGACGTCGGCGGGCGTCGCTACGCCACCTTCGCAGACCTGTACGAGTATTGTCGTCGCGTCGCCTCGGCGGTGGGGCTCATCTGCGTGGAGATCTTCGGCTGCCGGGACGAGCGGTCGCGGCGCTACGCGATCGAGCTCGGCGTGGCCTTGCAGCTCACCAACATCCTGCGCGACGTCGCCAGCGACCTGGCGCGCGGGCGGCTCTATGTGCCCCTGGAGGACCTGGCGCGGTTCGGCGTCAGTGAAGCTGATCTGCACGACGAGGCGGCCAGGGCCGGCGGCGGCATTCGGCGGCCCGCGGTGCGCGCGCTCCTGGCGTACCAGGCCGAGCGGGCGCGGACGTACTTCGCGCGGGCGCGCGCCCTGCGGCCCGCGGAGCTGGCGCGCCGGCTGCTCGCGGCCGAGGTGATGCGCGCCATCTACTTCGATTTGCTCGGGCGGATCGAGCGCGTCGGGTGCGACGTCTTCGCGCACCGGGTCCGCGTGCCGCGCCCCGTGCGGGCCTGGATCGCGGCGCGGGCGGCGTGGTCGGCGTGGACCGGGTCGCGCGCGGCGCCGGCGCTATGACGGGCTCGGCCGCCTTCGACGCCCTCGTGATCGGCGGTGGCTTCGCCGGCCTGAGCGCGGCCGTGCGGCTCGCCGACCGCGGGGCGCGCGTGCTCGTCCTCGAAGCGCGCCCGCGCCTGGGCGGCCGCGCGACGGCGTATGTCGACCGGACCACCGGCGAGGTCGTCGACAACGGCCAGCACGTCCTCTTCGGCGCCTACCGGGAGACCTTCGCGTTTCTGCGGCGCCTCGGGACCGACGCGTTCGTGCGGCTCGACGCCGGCTTGCGGGTGCCCTTGCTCGACGCGCGCGGCCGCGTCTTCGAGCTCAGGTGCCCGCCCCTGCCGGCGCCGTTCCACCTGGCCGCCGGCGTGCTCGATTGGGACGCCGTGCCGTTCGCCGAGCGCCTCGCCGCCTTGCGGCTCGTCGCCCCGCTGCGCCGGGCACGCCGCGGCCAGCCGGTCGCGTCGCCGCACGACACCGTCGCGACGTGGCTCGAGCGCAACGGGCAGGGGCCGGCCCTCTGCGCCTGGCTGTGGTTCCCGCTGGCCGCCGCCGCCCTCAATCAGTCGCCCCACGAAGCCGCGGCGGCCCCGTTCGTCGAGGTGCTCGGGCGCCTGTTCGGCGGCCCGCCCGAGGCGGCGGCCGTCGGGTTGCCGACCCGGCCGCTCGACCGCCTGTACGCCGAGCCGGCCCGCGCCTTCATCGAAGCCCGCCGCGGCATCGTCCGCACGGCCGCGCCCGCGTCCGTGATCCTCGAGGCCGCCCGCGTCCGCGGCGTCGAGGCGGGCGGCGCGCGCTACCTCGCGCCGGTCGTGATCGCGGCGGTCCCGTGGCACGCGCTGGGGGCGCTCGTCGTCCGGGCCGGCCCCCTGCCGCCCGAACTCGAGCGGACCCTCGAGAACGCCCGGCGGATGGTGTCGGTGCCGATCGTGACCGTGCATCTCTGGTACGACCGCGCCGTGATGGACCAGCCGTTCGTCGGCCTGACGGGCGGCGACGTGCACTGGGTGTTCGACCGCCGGGCGGGGCTCGGCGCGCCGGGGTCGCACGTGTCGGCGGTCACGAGTCATGCGCGCGCGCTGGTCGAGTTGAGCAACGACGAGCTGGTGGCGCGCGTGGCGCTGGCGATCGCGCACGTGCTGCCGCGGGCGGCCGCGGCGCGCGTGCGGCGCGGCACGGTGATTCGCGAACGGCGCGCGACCTTCTCCCTCGCCCCGGGCCAGCCCCCTCGACCCGGCGTCCGCACGCCGATCCCGGGGTTCCTGCTGGCCGGGGACTGGGTCGACACGGGGCTGCCCGGCACGATCGAGAGTGCCGTCCTGAGCGGGCACCGGGCGGCCGACGCGGCGGCCGCGGACGCCGGCCGTGAAGTACCATTCGTGTGATGACCTCGGTGCTCGTCCACTACCAGGAGATCGCGCTCAAGGGGCGGAACCGGCCGTACTTCATCGACGCCCTCGTGCGGAATCTCCGCGAGGCGACGGCCGACCTGGAAGTGGCGGCCGTCCGGCCGCTGATGGGGCGCATCGAGCTCGTGCTGGGGCCGGCGGCGAGCTGGGACGCGGTGCGCGACCGCCTCCGGCGCGTCTTCGGCGTCGCCACCTTCGCGCCGGCGGGCCGCGGGCCGCGGGACCTCGACGGCCTGGCCGAAGCGATCCTCCGGGACCTCGGGGACCGGGAGGTGGAGAGCTTCCGCGTGTCGGTGCGGCGGGCGGACAAGCGCTATCCGCTCACCTCACCGGAGATCGAACGAGAGCTGGGCGGTCGGATCAAGCGCGCGCGGAACTGGCGGGTGGACCTGGGCCAGCCGGCCCTGACGATTCACGCCGAGGTGCTGCCGCACGACGTGTTTTATACCTTCGGGAAAGAGCGCGGCCCCGGGGGGCTGCCCTCGGGCGTGAGCGGCCGGGTCGTGTGCCTGATGTCGGGTGGCATCGACTCGCCGGTGGCGGCGTACCGGATGATGCGCCGGGGTTGCCGGGTGGACTTCGTGCACTTCCACAGCTATCCGATCCTCTCGCGGGCGTCACAGGAGAAGGCGCGGGAGCTCGCGGCGCTCCTCACCCGCTACCAGTTGCGCTCGCGCCTCTACCTGGTCCCTTTCGGCGAGCTCCAGCAGCAGGTCGTGCTCGCCGTGCCGCCGCCGCTGCGGGTGGTGGTCTACCGCCGCCTGATGTTCCGCATCGCTGAACGTCTGGCGGCGCGCTCGCGGGCGCGGGCGCTGGTGACGGGGGAAGTGGTCGGGCAGGTGGCCTCGCAGACGCTCGACAACCTCGCGGTGATCGGCCGGGTCGCGACGCTGCCGGTGCTGCGGCCGCTCATCGGGTGCGACAAGGACGAGATTGTGGCCGAGGCGCAGGCCCTCGGGACCTTCCCGATTTCGATCGTGCCGGACGAGGACTGCTGCACGTTGTTCACCCCGCGCCACCCCGCGACCCGCGCGCCCCTCGAGGCGGTCGAGGCGGCTGAACGCGCGCTCGATCCGCCGGTCGGCGAGCTGGTCGAGCGGGCGGCCGCCGCCGCCGTCGTGGAGGAGTTCCGCTTCCCGATGATAGAATCGACGGCCGCGCCGCCGCGCGCGACCGAGGCGCCGGGGCGCTCGCCCGGCGAGGCGCCGCGGCGGACCGAGGGGTGAGGAGGAGGAGGCACAATCGTGAAGATCAGCCCTGGCAAGCTCGCGGGTCTCAAGGCGGTGTCCGACGCGCGCGGGGTCATCGCCGCCGCGGCCATGGACCAGCGCGGGTCGCTCAAGAAGGCGCTCGCCAAAGAGAAGGGCGGCGAGGTCACCGACGCCATGATGGAGGAGTTCAAGACGCTGGTGACCGAGGTCCTGACGCCCCACGCGAGCGCGATCCTGCTCGACCCGGAGTGGGGGCTGCCGGCGTCGAAGCGGCGCGCGAAGAACGCCGGCTTGCTGCTCGCCTACGAGAAGACCGGGTACGACAAGACCGGCCCGGGGCGCATGCCGGACCTGCTCGACCACTGGTCCGTGCGGCGCCTCAAGGAGGCCGGCGCCGACTGCATCAAGATCCTGCTCTACTACACGCCGTTCGACCCGAAGGCGGTCAACGACCGCAAGCGCGCGTGGGTCGAGCGCATCGGCGACGAGTGCCGCGCCAACGACATCCCGTTCTTCCTGGAGTTCGTCGGCTACGAGGAGGGCCTCGACGAGAAGGGGTTCGAGTTCGCGAAGAAGAAGCCCGAGGTCGTGGTGGCGAGCATGGCCGAGTTCACGCAGGACCGCTACGGCGTCGACGTCATGAAGGTCGAGGTGCCGGTCAACCTGAAGTTCGTCGAGGGGACGCGAGCCTACGCGGGCCAGACCGCGTACTCGAAGCGCGAGGCGCTCGACTGGTTCCGCCGGGCCGCCGCCGTGGCGACCAAACCGTTCATCTACCTGTCGGCGGGCGTCTCGAACGCCGAGTTCACCGAGTCCCTGGAGCTCGCCGCGGAGGCCGGCATTCGCTTCGCGGGCGTGCTGTGCGGCCGCGCGACCTGGAAAGACGGCATTCCCGTGTACGCCAAGCAGGGCGCGGCGGCCTTCCGCGCCTGGCTCGAGACCGAAGGGGTGCGCAACATCACCAACGTCAATGCCGGCCTGCGGGCGGCGAGCCCCTGGTTCGCGTTCTACGGCGCCGCGTCCGCCGACGCGCTGGCGTGAGGCGCGCGGCGGAGCGGGCGCCCCGTCAGCGCACGGGGTGGCGCAGGCCGTCGAGATAATCCCGCAGGGCGTCGCGGGTGCTGCGGAAGGCGAGCTCCGACCACGGCAGATCTTCCACGGGAAACAGCGCCACCTCGGAACATTCTTCGTCCGGCCGGAGCTCGCCCGCGACCCGCGCGGCCGCGTAGACCACGATGACCGCGTCGCGGCCCGCGTACGAGTAGACGTTCACCAGGCCCTCGAGCCGCACCTCCAGCCCGCACTCCTCCCGGGCCTCCCGCACCGCCGCCGCCGCGAGCGGCTCGCCCCGGTCGACGAAGCCGCCGGGGAAGACCCACCGGCCGTAGCCGGGCTCGATGGCGCGCCGGACGAGCACGAGGCGGTCGTCGTCCGCGCGGATGATCGTCCCGACGGCGAGCTTCGGGTTGGCGTAGTACACGAAGCCGCAGGCGGGACACGTCGGACGTTCGGGTTCGCCGGGCCGAAGCACCCGCGCGACCAGCGGCGTGGCGCACGCGGGGCAGTAACGGTAAGCCAGCTCGTGCATCGGACTCCCGACGAGATTCTCCTTATAATGGTCGTCCCATGTCCATCCTGAAAGTCGCGCGCCTCGGCCATCCTGTCCTCCGGGCGCGCGCCAGCGAGATCGACCCCGCCGACCTTCGGCGGTCGCGCTTCCAGCAGCTCATCGACGACCTGGTCGAGACGATGCGCGAATACCAGGGGGTCGGACTGGCCGCGCCGCAGGTCCACGAGCGCGTCCGGCTGTTCGTCGCCGCCGTCGGCGAGGGCGACGAGGCGCCCGACCCCGATGGCCCGGTGCTGGTCGTCGCCAACCCCCAGGTCGACCCCGTCGGCGCGAGCCTCGTCGACGGGTGGGAGGGCTGCCTGAGCATCCCCGACCTGCGGGGCCGGGTCCCGCGCGCGCACGAAATCCGGGTCACCGGGTACGACCGTCGCGGCCAGCCCCTGTCGCTGCGCGCCCGCGGCTTCGCCGCGCGGGTCATCCAGCACGAGGCCGACCACCTCGACGGCATCGTGTTCCTCGACCGCATGCGGTCGTTCGAGACCCTGACGTTCCTGGACGAGTACGCGCGGTTCTGGAGCCGCGACGAGGCGCCGGCCGAATGACGGCGCGGGCTATTCAGCCGGAGCGGCACAACGGCTCCAACTGGGCCCGGAGGCCGGCCGGAATCTCCACGGGCCGCTGCGTCGCGTAGTCGAAGCAGACCTGCACCGACCGCGCCGACGCGACGCGCTCGCCCGTGGCGACCTTGACCACCTCGTACTCGTAAGTGAAGCTGGTCCGCCCGACGGCGGCGACGCGCAGGCGCACCTCGAGCTCGTCGCCGTAGCTCGCCTGGGCCTCGAAATCGCACTCCGCCCGCGCGAGAATGACCCCAGGGGAGGACCGCCGCGGGTCGATGCCGAGCGCGCGCCAGTGATGGAGCCGCGTCTGTTCGAGATACGTGAAGTAGGCCGCGTGGTTCGCGTGGCCCAGGGGGTCGCAGTCGCGGAAGCGCACCTCGAGACGATGGCGGAAATCCATGCGCACCACGTTATAATCGCGTGCCCCGGCCTGACAAGCGGGCGGGTGCGGTCGTGAGCCAGCGCGAGACCACGAGGGACGAGTTCACCGCCGAGGAGCGCCGCGCGCTCGCCCCGTATGTGACCAACCTCGATGGCCCCGTCTTCGCCCTGGTGAATCTGCCCGAGACCGTCAAGGGCGCCCTCTTCGCGCGGTACTCGCGGTCGGCCAAGTCCCTGCGCCGCCTCCTGCTCGACGAGTTCCTGCCTCAAATCGCCACCGGCCCCTCGGCCCAGCCGGCCGGGACGCCGCCGGCCGGCCCGGAGGCCGTGGGCGTAGCGCGCGCGGAGCAGCTCTACGCGCGGGTGCTGGGCGAGTACGGCGACGACTCGGTCGCTCAGCTCGGCGGCGTCCACCTCGCTTGCGAGGGCGTCTCCAACATCCTGACGAAGGTGATCGAGTGGGGCCGCCTGATGGCCTATCTCGAGCAGTCGACGCGCTACGTCCCCTACACAGCCCGACCCCAGGGGCGCTGGCGCTACCTCGTCCCCGCCGAGCTCGACCAGGCCCCGCCCTGGCTCCGCGAACGCTACACCCGCACCCTCGACCTCGCCTTCGAAACCTACGCGCGCTGGATCGAGCCGATGCAGGCGTACTTCCGGGCGCGCTACCCGAACACCGCCGGCGACCCGGAGCCGGTGTACCGAGCCGCGATACGCGCCAAGGCCCTCGACACGCTCCGCGGCCTGTTGCCCGCCGCGACGCAGTCCAACCTGGGCATCTACGGCAGCGGCCAGGCCTACGAGAACCTGCTGCTCCGGATGCGCGCGCACCCCCTGAGCGAAGTCCGCGGCTTCGCGGACCTGATGCTCGCCGAGCTCCGCAAGGTGATCCCCGCCTTCCTCGCCCGCGTCGACCAGCCCGAGCGCGGCGTCCGATGGAGCCGGTACCTCGCCGAGTGCCGCGAGGCGACCACACGCGAAGCCGCCCGCCTGCTCGCAGGCATCGAGCCCGAAGGCCGGGAAGACGTGACCCTGACGGATTTCGACCCGGAGGGCGAGGTGAAAGTCGTGGCGGCCGCCCTGTATGCGGTCTCCGACCTGCCCGACGACCAGCTCCTGGCTGTGGCACGCCGCTTGTCGCCCGAGGACCGCGCCGCCGTGCTCCGCGCCTACGTCGGCGAGCGGGCCAACCGGCGCCACAAGCCCGGCCGCGCCTTCGAGCGGACCTCCTATCGCTTCGACATCCTGGCTGACTACGGCGCCTTCCGGGACCTCCAGCGGCACCGGCTCCTGACCATCGAGTGGCAGCCCCTCTCGACCGAGCACGGCTACGTCGAGCCGGAAGCCGTCGCCGAGGCCGGGGCCCACGACGAGTGGGCGCGCGTCATGGACGCCTCGGCCGGCCTCTACGGCGCCATGCTCGACACCGGTCTCGGCCCCGCCGCGCCCTACGCCGTGGCCATGGCCTACCGCGTGCGCTTCTGCCTCGAGTTGAACGCCCGCGAGGCCATGCACCTGCTGGAGCTGCGCACCCAGCCCCAGGGCCACCCGGCGTACCGCCGGATCTGCCAGCGGATGCACCGCCTGATCGCGGAGGAGGCGGGCCACCGCGCCATCGCCGCGGCGATGAGCTTCGTCGACCACTCCGAGGTCGACCTCGAGCGCCTCCAGGCCGAGCGCCGGGCCGAGGCGCGCCGCGAGTCCCTCTAAAACCTCCCCCGGCGGGAGCTTCGTCCGCCACCGGCGGACGCGTCAGACGCCTCAGGTACCCCCGGCGAAGCCGATCGTGACCCGGTCGCCGTCGACAATCACCGGCACCTCTCGCCGGCCCTTCGAGTACTCGAGCATGCGGGCGAGATCGGCGGGACGCTTCTTGACGTTGATGTATTCGAACGGAACCTGCCGCCGGGCGTAGTCTTCACGGGCGGCCTGCGTGTAGGGTCAAGTATCCTTGCCGAAGATCAGCACCATCCGCGGAGATCCTCCACTCAGCGATCTTACTGCGGTCGACCGCCCGAGTGAACTGTCCCACCGCGACGTTCGGGCGGGCCGCGGTCGCCGGTTCGCTCACAGCTCGGGCTTGACAGGCTGTGAAGAGTTTCACATAATCGAGCTCGGGATTCCCGGGCCATCATGCACTGCCCACACGGCGCTGGTCTGCTGGTGGTCCGGCGCCGGGATTTCCCTCATCGGACTGGTTGACTCACCTCCGTTTCGTTGTCCTCTTTCCTGGATCCTCAGGGGACCGGGAATCCCACTACACCTGAGAGGACGAGGGTCCGTCCCGACGCGCCTGGCGGAGGCGTGACTTCGTGCGGATCATCCCCTTGCCCGCGTACAACCCCGGTCCCTACACGGGCGCCGGCACCAACACCTACCTGCTGCCCGGCCGGGAACCGCTCTTGGTGGATGCGGGGGTGGGGGACCCGCGCCATCTCCACGCCGTCGCGGCGGCCCTCGGCGGACGCCCCCTCGCGCGCGTCTTCGTGACGCACCACCACTCGGACCACGTGAAGGGCATCGCAGCGCTCGCCGCGCGCTGGCCGGGCGCGGTCCTGCTCAAGCGGCCCTGGCCGGAGCGCGACGCCGCCGACGGCGTGCCGTGGCGCCCGCTGGCCGACGGCGACGAACTCCCGGCCGGCGACGGGTGCCTGCGCGTGGTCGCGACCCCCGGGCACGCGCCGGACCATACGTGTCTGTTCGACCCGGTGAACCGGGTCCTCTTCGGCGGCGACCTTCTGGTCCAGGACGGCACGGTCGTGATTCCGGCGAGCCACGGCGGCAGCCTCGCGCAGTACCTGGCGTCGCTCGAGCGCGTGGCGGCCCTCGCCCCCGCCCGCGTGTTTCCGGCGCACGGTCCGGCCATCGACGACCCGCAGGCGCTGGTGGCGCGCTATCTCGCGCACCGGCGAGACCGCGAGCGGCAGATCCTCGGGGCCATTGCGCGCGGCGCGCGCGACCTCGAAGCGATCGTGGCCGAGGTGTACGCGGGGGTCTCCCCGGATCTGGCCGGCGCGGCGCGCGAGAGCGCTCTGGCGCACCTCATCAAGCTCCAAGAAGAGGGACGCGTCGTCTGCGACGAGGCCGGCCGGTGGAGGATGGCGGGATGAATGCGGGGGCACGCCCGCCCGGGGCGGGAGACGGGGTCGCGCGCGGCTGAGGCCGTGCTGCGGTCGGGGAAAGCAGTCGGCGCGCCCCAGCTTGCTAGCGCAGCCAGATGTACCGCGCCAGGAGCAACGCCGCGAAGAGATAGACCAGCCAGTTCACCGACCGGCCGCGTCCCGTCGCGAGCTTGAGCAGGGCGTAGCTGATGAAGCCGAAGGCGATTCCGTCCGTGATGCTGACGGCGAGCGGCATCACGATCAGGGTCAGGAACGCCGGGATCGCTTCGGTGGCGTCGTCCCAGTCGATGTGGCGGACGCCGCGCATCATCATGGTGCCGACCAGCACGAGCGCCGGGGCGATGACCGGATAGAGCGTGACGCCGCCGCCGGCGTCGTAGCCACCACCGATCATGCGGACGAGCGGGGAGAAGAAGAGCGCGAGGAAGAAGAGACTGGCCGTCACGACGTTGGCGAGGCCCGTGCGGCCGCCGGCGGCGACGCCGGTCGAGCTCTCGATGTAGGCCGTGACGGTCGATGTGCCGAGGCCCGCCCCGATGACGGTGCCGACCGCGTCGGCGAGCAGCGCGCCGCGCGCGCGGGGGAGCACGCCGTCGCGGAGAAACCCGGCTTGCTGCGCCACACCCACCAGGGTGCCCACCGAGTCGAACAGGGCGAGGAAAAAGAAGATGAAAATGACGGACACCATGTCGCCCCGCAGCGCGCCGGGGATGTCGAGCTTCAGCAGCGTCGGCCCGATCGACGGGGGCGCGCTCAGGACCCCGTGGTAGCGCACCACGCCGGTCGCGAGTCCGACGCCCGTGGCGGCGAGCATCGCGATCAGCATGGCGCCGCGCACCCTGAGCGCGAGCAGCACGGCCATGAGGACGAGCCCGACGAGTGCGAGGCGGACGGGCGGCGAGCCGAGCGGCCCGAGCGTCACGAGCGTGCCCGGACTGGCCACGACGAGGCCCGCCCACTGGAGGCCGACGAAGGCGATGAGCAGCCCGATCCCCACGGCGATGGCGTGTTTGAGCGAGTCGGGAATCGCCGTGATGAGCCGTTCGCGCAACCCGACGCCCGCCGTCAGGACGAAGATGAGGCCCGCGAGGGCCACGCCCCCCAGCGCCACGGGCCACGGGACCTGCATCCCGATCACCACGCTGTAGGCGAAGAAGAAGTTGTGACCCATGGCAGGGGCCACGGCGATCGGGTAGTTGGCGAACCCCGCCATCAGGAGCGTGGCGACGCCGCTCGCCACGCACGTCGCCACGAGCACGGCCCCGAAGTCCATGCCGGCCGCGGCCAGGACCGCCGGCTGCACGAACACGATGTAGGCCATCGTCAGGAACGTCGTGACGCCGGCGAGCAGCTCCGTCCGGACGGTCGTCCCGTTCTCGGTCAGGCGAAACACTCGGTCCAGCACGGCAAGAGAATACCACCCGCGCGCTTGACGCCGGCGCCGGCCTCGGGCAAAGTGGGGCGAGGGGAGCGCCATGACCCACGCTGAGGCCCTCGACCGCATCCTGGAGATCCACCAGCATCTGGCGCGCGGCGAAGTGTACCGCGGCTACCGGCCGGTGCCCGTCGCCCTCTCGGGCCTGCTGGGGTTCGTCGCGGCCGCGCTGCAGCCGCGGGTCGCGGGAGCGGTAGCTCCCATCGGGTACGTCCTCTTCTGGACCCTGGTGGCCGGCTGCGCCGCCGCGATCGGGTCGGTCGAAATCGTCTACAACTACGTCTTCCGCGAGACCGCCTTCGAGCGGCGGACGACCCGGCTCGTCGTGGGGCAGTTCGCGCCGAGCGTGTTCGCCGGGGCGGTCGTGACGCTGGCGCTCGTCCGGTTCGACCCGGTCCTGGTGGCCCTCCTGCCGGGGTTGTGGGCGGCGATGTTCGGCGCGGCGATCTTCGCCGCGCGGCCCTACTTGCCGCGTGCCACCGGCTGGGTGGCCCTCTACTATCTCTGCGCGGGCGCCGGCCTGCTGTTCACGGCCGGTCCCGCGCTGCCGTCGCCCTGGGCGGTGGGCGGCGTCTTCGGCAGCGGCCAGATGCTCGCCGCCCTCGTGCTGTACCGCAACGCCGAACGGGACGAGGCGTGGGCGGCGATCGGCCGCGGCCGCTAGGAGAGCGCGCCGCAACCGGCCCCGGGGGCTTCCGCGGGGTGTGACAGCGCGCGCGGAGGGGCCTCCGAGCGGCGAATCTCGGAAGTCGCGGGGGGAAGGCGCGGTGGGACGGACACGCAGCGCAGCGAGCGGGGAGCCGCGGGGTCGGTTCGCGTACGACGGGCTCGACCGCCTGTTCCACGAGAAAGCGCGCCTCGGGATCGTGACGTCGCTCGCCACGCGGCCCGAGGGGTTGCGTTTCGCCGAGCTCAAGATCCTTTGCAGCCTCACGGACGGCAACCTGAGCCGGCACCTCGAGGTGCTGCGGGACGCCGGCCTCGTGGAGGTCCACAAGCGGACCGACGCCGGGCGGTCGCAGACCGTGTGCCGGCTGACCCCCGAAGGGCGCGCGCGGTTCGTGCAGTATCTCCACGAGCTGGAGCGCGTCATTCGGGACGCCCTGCCGACGGCGGCCCAGGCGCCGGAGCGCGAGCCCGGGTGGCCGCCCGGCTGGGTCCCGGCCTGAGGCGGCTCGAGACGGCCGGCAGGTCCGCGGCCGCGCACCGGGAGATCGGGTCATGCCTTCCCTCCTCGTCACCCCCGACCAGCTCGCGTGGGAACTGGCACTCGTTCCGCCCGCGGCCGGCAGCCTGTCCGGACCGCCCGCGGCGGAGGCGCCGCGGCCGCGCCCCGTCGTGATCGACCTGCGGCCCGCCGAAGCGTTCGCCGCCGGATCCATCCCCGGCGCGACGCATCTGGACCTGTGGGCGGTGAGCCTCAACGACACGGACCCGGCGCCGCTCCGGGCGTTCATGTGGATGATCGTGCACGTGTTCGAGACGCGGGGCGTGAACGCCGAGGTGCCGGTCGTGGTGTACGACGACCGGTCCGGGCTGCGGGCGGCGCGCGCGCTCTGGTTCCTGGAGTACTTCGACCACCCGAACGCGCGCCTGCTCGACGGCGGGTTCAGCGCCTGGACCCGCGCCGGTTTGCCGGTGGTCCCGCCCGGCGCCGCGGTCGCGCCGGCCGTCGAGGGCGCGGCAGAGGCGGCCGGCGCTTACGCCGGCTCGGTCAAGCGGGACTGGGCTGGCGGCTGGCCGCCGGCCCGCGCCGACCGGATCGCCACCTGGCGGGACGTGCTCGATCGCCTCGGCCGCCCGGAGGTGGTGCTCGTCGATACGCGGAGCGAGGAGGAGTACTGCGGCCGGCTCGTGCGGGCCAGGCGCGGGGGCGCGATCCCCGGGGCGGTCCACATCGAGTGGACGCGGACCCTCGACGCGCGCGGCGCCTTCAAACCGCCGCACGAGCTCAGCGCCCTGTACGCGCAGGCGGGAGTGACCCCCGACAAAGAGGTGATCACGTACTGCCAGGGAGGCTACCGCGCGGCCCACACCTACGTCGCGCTCCGCGTGCTCGGCTATCCGCGGGTGCGCAACTACATCGGGTCCTGGAAGGAATGGGGCGACCGGGAAGACCTGCCGATCGAGCGCCCGACGCGGAGCTGAGGGCCGGCGGGAGCCAACGAGGGGTGTGCCATGAACAGCGTGCTGGACTTCATCGAGCTGCACCGTGACCGCTATCTGGACGAGCTGAAGCAGTTCCTCGCGATCCCGAGCATCAGCGCCCTGCCCGACTACCGGGACGAGGTCCGCCGGTGCGCGCGCTGGGTGGCCGACGAGCTGACGCGCATCGGGCTCCAGGCCGTCACGGTTCACGAGACGCCGGGCCATCCGATGGTCTCGGCCGAGTGGTCGGGGGCGCCGGGCGCCCCGACGGTGCTGCTCTACGGGCACTACGACGTGCAACCGGTGGACCCGCTGGACCAGTGGACCTCGCCGCCGTTCGAGGCCACCGAGCGGGACGGCGAGGTCTACGCGCGCGGCGCCGCGGACGACAAGGGCCAGGTCTTCATGCACCTGAAGGCCATCGAGGCCCACCTGTCGGCGCACGGGCGCCTGCCGGTCAACCTCAAGGTGCTCCTCGAGGGGGAGGAAGAAGTCGGTTCGACGCATCTCGATGGCTTCATCCGCGACCACGCGGCCGACCTGAAGGCGGATGTCCTCCTCATCTCGGACACGGAGATGTTCGACCGCGGCGTGCCGTCGATCTGCTACGGCCTGCGGGGCCTTGTCTATTACCAGATCGACCTGCGCGGGACGAAGAGCGACCTGCATTCCGGGTCGTTCGGCGGCGCGGTGGCCAACCCGGCGTTCGTGCTCGCGCAGGTGCTCGCGCAGATGAAAGATCGAGGCGGGCGGGTCAAGATTCCGGGCTTCTACGACGCCGTCAGGCCGCTCACCGACGCGGAGCGCGAAGGCTACCGGCGCTTGCGATTCAACGAGTCGCAATACCGCAAGGCGCTCGGCGCTCCGAAGCTGTTCGGCGAGCGGGGCTACTCCACGCTCGAGCGCGTGTGGGCGCGGCCGACCTTCGAGGTCAACGGTCTGCTCGCCGGCTTCACGGGCGAGGGGACCAAGACGGTCCTGCCCGCCGCGGCGATGGCCAAGGTCAGCATGCGGCTGGTCCCGGACCAGGACCCGGAGGACATCGCGCGCCGCTTCGAAGCGTACGTGCGGAAGGTGACGCCGAAGACCGTCGACCTGACCCTCACGCGGATGCATACCGCAAAGCCGTGGATGACCAGCCTCGATCACCCGTTCATCCAGGCCGCCGGGCGCGCCATCCAGCGCGGCTTCGGCGTGGCGCCGGCGTTCATCCGCGAAGGGGGATCGATTCCCGTCGTCGCGACGTTTCAGGAGTCGCTCGGGTTGCCCGCGGTGCTCTTCGGGATCGCGCTGCCCGACGCCAACACCCACGCCCCCAACGAGAAGCTCGACCTGGCGAACTTCTATACCGGCGTGATCACGAGCGCCTTCATGTACGAGGAGTTCGCCGGCGTCCCGGCGTAAGATTGGGCCCGCCGGTCACTCCGAGTGGGTGGTGTCTGGCCGGTTGACGCGCGCCGGGCTTCGATGGCATCGTCTTGGACCGGCTCCGGAGACGTCAGCCGCTCGGCGGGCACCGTATGTCCGGTATTCCTTCCGGTCAGGTCACGATCGTGGGCGGGTCGGCGGCCGGCTTGTTCGCGGCGCGCGAGCTGGCGCGGCGCGGCCGGCGTGTGGCGGTGCTGGAGCGCCAGCCGGAGATCGCGCCCGAGCCGCGGACGCTCATCGTGACCAGCCGCTTCCTGGACGTGCTGCCGGATCCGGGCTCCGGCGTCATCGTCAATCGAATCCGCCGGCTCGAGCTCTTCAGCGACGGCTGCGCCGCCGCCGTCACGCTCGACCGGCCGGACCTCGTCATCGAGCGCGCGGCGCTCATCCGCCGGCTGGCGGAGCAGGCCCGCGCGGCGGGCGCTGCGGTCCTGACGGGGTGCCGGGTGCGGGCCCTGTCGGTGACCGGCCGCGGTCTGACCCTCGTCGTGGACCGCCTGGATTCTCGGCGTGGAGCCGGCGGCGAGGCCGTCGAGACCACGACCGTGGTGGGGGCCGATGGAGCCTTCAGCCGCGTGGCGCGCGCCGCGGGGTGGCCGCCCATACCCACGGTGCCCCTCGTCCAGGCGATCGTCCGGCTGCCGCGCGACCTCCCGCCAGACACGACGCGGGTGTGGTTCGTACCGGACGACACGCCGTATTTCTACTGGCTGATTCCCGAGTCGCCCGAGCGGGGTGCGCTGGGCCTCATCGGCGAGGACGGCGAGCGGACGCGGCGCTGTCTGGAGCGCTTCCTGGAGGCGCGCGGCCTGGAGCCCCTGGCGTTCCAGGCGGCGCGCGTGCCCGTGTACACCGGCTGGCGCCCGGTGCACCGGCGCGTCGGGTCGGGCGCCGTCTATCTCGTGGGCGACGCCGCCGGCCACGTCAAGGTCACGACGGTCGGGGGCGTCGTGACCGGCTTCCGTGGCGCCGGCGCCGTGGCCGACCACATCGCCGGGGCGGAGGCGCGGGCGCGCCGGACGCTCGCAGAGCTCCGGCGCGAGCTGGATCGCCACCGCTTGATCCGGCGCGCGGTCCACCGGTTCACCGAAGCCGATTACGGCGCGGTCGTGGGGGCCCTGAATCCGCGCGCGCGGCGGGTCCTCGGCCGCTACACCCGGGACGAGGCCTCCGCCCTGCTCGCGCGGCTGCTCGTCGCCGAACCCCGGCTGCTGCTCCTCGGGGTGCGGGCCCTCATCCTGGAGACGATCGATCGCCTGAGGCGCGGGTGAGGATGTCATGCCGATCTACGAGTTCCGCTGTCGCACGTGTCACAAGAAGACGACGGCCCTCGTGCTGTCGCGTGAGCGGGTCGCTGAGGTCCGGTGCGATCACTGCGGCGGCGCCGACCTCGAAAAGCTCTGGTCGCGCTTCGCCGCCCCGAAGAGCGAGGAGGCGCGCCTCGAAGCCCTGGCTGACGACAGCAGCCTCGCCGACGTGGACGAAAACGACCCGGCGAGCATGCGGCGCTTCATGAAAAAGATGGGCGAGGCGATGGGCGAAGATCTGGGCGAGGACTTCGAAGCCGCCCTCGACGAAGAGATGGCCAGGGCCGGCGAGGGCGCCGAGTCCGGTTCGGAGTCGGGAGACGACCTGTAGACCGCGGTCGTCCCGGCGATGTCGCTCCGGATCGCGTTCGATCTCGACGGCGTGCTCGCGGACCTGGCCGGCGCCTACCGCGCGGTCGAGCGGCGGCTGTTCGGGCGCGAGGACGAGGCTGAGGGCGACATCGGGACTGACAGTCCCGAGCCGCCCGATGGAGCCCCGCCGGACGCCCGCGCGGACCGGCGCGACGAAGCCGACCGCCGGGCCGCCGCGCTCGCGGCGGCCGCACGCCGCCGGGAGCAGGTCTGGGACGCGATCGCGTCCACCCGCGACTTCTGGACCACGCTCGCGCCGATCGAAGACGGCGCCGTCGCGCGGCTGGCGGCCCTGGCCGCCCGGTACGGCTGGGAGGTCGTCTTCGTCACGCAGCGGCCCGCGACCGCCGGCGAGACGGTCCAGCGCCAGACCCAGCGGTGGCTCGCGGCGCAGGGCTTCGATCTCCCCTCGGTCCTCGTCGTCCGCGGCTCGCGCGGCGCACTGGCCGCCGCACTGGGCCTGGACTACCTGGTGGACGACACCCCGCAGCACTGCGTGGATGTCCGCGCCGAGTCGTCGGCGAAGCCCATCCTGATTCAGCGCGACCCGGACCCGTCGAGAGAGCGCACGGCCCGGGGCCTCGGCATCACCGTCGTCCGATCCGTCGGCGAGGCGCTCGACCTGCTCGAGCGCGCCCAGGAAAGCGGCGGGAGAAGCACGCCCTGAGGGACCGCTGTCGCCTCGTGTTGACCCTGGGGCGTGCGATCAATACCCGCAAGCGGCGCCGGCGCCCGGGTGCGCAGAGTTTGCCACACATGGGCGTGGGCTGGCGCACCCAACCGGTCGCGCAAGCCGGGGTGGGCGCGGGCGCGCGCTGAAGAGGCGGCACGAGCCGCCGATGGCATGGGCCGTGCAGACGATGGTATGCTGCGGGAGGCCACGAGTGCCCACGTACGACCAGCGGCTGCTCGTTGTCGAGGGCCAGGTGCAGGAGCACGCGCGGACACTCGAAGACGTGCGGGAGGCCATCCGGGTGCTGCAGGCTCGGATGGAACATGGTTTCGAAGCGATAGACCGGCGGTTCGAGCAAGTCGACCGTCGCTTCGAGCAGGTCGAGCGCCGGTTCGAGCAGGTCGAGCGCCGGTTCGAGGGATTCGAGCTCAGGTTTCAGGGCGTCGAGCGGCGGCTCGACCGGCTGGACGACAAGGTGTCGCGCCAGTTCATGTGGATTGTCGGGATTCAGGTCACCACGCTCGTGGCGATCGTGGCGGCCCTCGTCGCGCGCTGAGCCGCCGGAAAAACGACGAAGGGCGGGGTTCCTCGCCCCGCCCTTCGCATGGACCCGCGCGTCCTGACCGCCCCCGTTCCGCAGGGGAAAGGGGGCGGCGCTCGCTGCGCGCGGTGTGACTTACCAGGTCACGCGGACGCCGAACCGCAGGACCCGCGGCGCCACGATGCCGCTGATCTGGTTCGCGTTCGACGCGGCCTGGTTGCGCCGCCGCGCCAGCACCGTGTTGACGTTCGTGGCGTTGAAGATGTCGAGGCTCGGCGACACCCGCGTGGTGCCGAGCGTGAACGTCTTCTCCACGCGCAAGTCCAGCGTCTGCAGGTTCGGGTGGCGGACGTCACCCAGCCGGTCCAGCAGGACGTTGGCGGTGCCCGCGGCGTTGGCCCGCGACGGCGTCAGGATGAACTGCGGGAAGGGGTACCCCTGCCGCGCGTTGTAGAAGCCCGACACGCTGATGTCGTACCAGGGCAGCGTGTAGAGCCCCTGCACCTTCACGAGCCACTTCGCGTTGGTGAACACGTTGTCGATGCCGCTCCCGCCCGACTCGGGGGCGTACTGGCCGCCGTTCAGCTTGTCGATGTTGGTCGGGTCCTCGTAAGCGTTCGGCGAATCCCAGTGATCGACGGCGGTGTTGAACGCGTAGCTCGCCGTCATCATCCAGCGGTCGGAGTACCGCTTCGTGGCCACGAGCTCGAAGCCGTTGTAGCTCCGGTAGCGGTCGGGGATGTTCGTGTACACGTATTCGGCCGGAATCCGGATCGTCGGCTCGTAGTACGTGATCGTGACGCAGCGGGCCCCCGACGGGCACGCCGTCGCCGGCGGGGTGTAGGTGCGGGCCACGTAATCCGCGCTCGTGAAGTTCACCCGGTCGCTCCAGGCAAACCGGTCGTACTTCCGCCAGATGTAGCTGGCCCCGACGGCGAACCCGTGCATCACCTCGTGGTCGACGCCCACGATGAACTCCCGCGTCCGGTCGTTCTTGATGTTCGGATCCACCGTGCCGGTCGTCGTCAGGCGCGTCGGGTTGTACGGGTCGTAGTTGCCGCCGAACGCCAGGATGCGCGTCGTGTCGAGTTCGTTCCGCTCCACGAAGCCGTTGCCGTTCACGTCGGTCCACGGGAAGCGGATGAACGCCGCGGTGACCGGGTTCAGCGTGCTGGCGAGCTGCCCGGTCGACATCTGGCCGAAGTAGATCGAGTACGACGCCTTGGCGATCGTCTTCCCGTTGCCGGCGACGTCGTAGGTGGCGCCCAGGCGCGGCGAGATGTCGTTCCAGACGACGCCGGCGTCCGCGCCGTTGAACGTCACGGCCGGCAGAAAGTCCGCCAGGAACGGATGCGCCGGCACGGAGGTCGGCCGCGCCCGGTCGCGCTGGCGGTCCCAGCGAACGCCCAGGTTGAGCGTCAGGCGGCGCAGCGTGAACGTGTCCTGGAAATACGCCGCCCAGGTCTTCAGGTCGTACTCGGTGATCGAGTCGCGGTACAACTGGGCTTCAGCGGCCACCCCGTTCCGGAATCGCGCGACGGTGTTGCCGCCCCAGTGCGATTCGGAGTGCGCCATGGCGATCCGCCACCGCAACCCCGCCTTGAACTGGTGGTCGCCGCCGAGCCTGCCCGGCAGGAAGTAGTTGGTGACCAGGTCGAAGCTGTTCGTCGGGCGGATGAACGGCCCGCTCCGGGAATACGACCGGCCCCAGACCCCCGTCGTGATCTCGAAGACCGGCTGGACGTCATTGAGCGCCGGCTCCTGGAAGTCGAGGATGAAGTTGTTCCCGACGTGGGCCCACATCGCCTCGACCAGCCAGCGGTCGCTCAGGATGTGCTGGTCGCTCGCCTTCCAGATCGGAGACGGGCCCGTCAGCCAGCCGAACCGCCCGTAGTCGCTCGACACCGCCCGCTGGACGAACGTCGTTTCCGGCGGCCGTGTGTCCGACGCATCGCGGGCGTTCTTGAACTTCTCCGCCCACGTGTTCTGGAACGCGAACTTGTTGTTCGTAAACGGCGCCCAGTTGATCTTCCAGTTGTAGTTGTTGAGCTCGGTGCCGTCGGTCCCCAGGCACTTCCAGACATCCTTGACCGGGTAAGCGAGCGGATCCACCCGGAGCGCCGCCTTCATCGCCTGGCATTCGGCGCTCGGCAGGTAGAAGCCGACGATGCCCGCCTTGATGTCCTGCTTGCCGTAGCTGCCCCAGTACCAGAGCGTTCCCTTCTTGATCGGACCGCCGACCTCGAAGCCGTAGTCCTTGATGTTCTGGATCGGCGCGCCCGACCCGGCGCCGGCCTTCCGGACCTCGTCGGTCACGTTCACCGACTCGAAGTTGTCGTCGGTGACGTACACGCGTCCGGAGCCCCGGAACCGGTCGGTGCCGCTGCGGGTGACGAAGTTGATCCCGACGCCGCCGGTCTGCTGCGTCACGTCGGCCCCGCCGGTCGTCACCTGCATCTCCTCGATCATGTCGAAGTCGTAGTACATCGGCGAGGCCCCGACGGCCGACATGTCCGTGATGTCGACCCCGTCGATCGACCACTTGTTGTTGCCCGTGGCCGCGCCCCGCGAGACGTAGCTCGACTGCTGGCCCGACTGCGTCCCCCCGACGTTGACCCGGTCCATCGTGATCCCCGGCGTCCGCTCGAGCATCACCCACGGGTCGCGCGCCGACGGGATGCGCTGCAGAACCTCCTGGCTGAAGGTCGTCTGCGTGCCGGTCTCGCGCGTGTCGATGACCGGGCTCTCGCCCGTGACCGTGATGGTCTCCTCGACCGCCGAGACTTCGAGCTGCGCGTTCACCTGGGCGCGGAAGCCGATCGTCACCCGGATGCCTTCGAAGACCTGCGTCTTGAAGCCCGCCAGCTCGAACTTCACCTGATAGGTGCCGATCGGGATGCGCGGGAAGACGTACGTCCCCGTTTCGCTCGTCACCGCCACCTGCGGTTGGAGCAGGGCGGGCCCCGAGATCGTCACCGTCACGCCCGGCAGCACCGCGCCGGTCGTGTCCGTGACCCTCCCGAAGATCTCGCCCGTCTGGATCTGCGCCATGGTGGGCCCTGCCCAGGCGAGCAGCCCCACGATGGCTAACGCAACGGTCACCCTCCTCTTCATTCACGTCCCTCCTGGTCTGGCGCCCTGCCGCGCCCGGACCGAACGCCCCCAAGCCGACCGGCCCGCCCGGTCCCGGCTCGCACAGCCACTCGGGTCCCAGACCGCAAGACAATCACGGACCCTAGCAGTCGCTATGCCAGGACGGCGTGGCTCCCGCCTCGGGTTCCGCGGATCGCTCGGCTGTGCCCAACACCCCTGCGGGGCCGCTTATTCCCTGCTCGGAAAGAAGTTAGACGCCTGAGCTGTGCAGGCGGAGTTGAGCTCCGTGTGCGCGCAGTCCAGCCGCCTTGCGTTGGGCCTTCCCCGATCTCCAATTTCTTGAATTCCGATCCGGGCGGGCCAGCGGGGGAGAGACCGTGAAACCGTTGTGGGACTGGAAGGACCGCCCCCAGGACATCCCCAGGGGCGGTCCCTCCGAACCTACCAGGTCACCCGGAATCCGAGCCGGACGATCCGCGGGGCCACGATGCCGCTCACGACGTTCGCGTTCACCCGCGCCGGGCCGATCGTGAACGGCTTGTCGACGCGCAGGTCGAGCGTGTGGAGGTTGGGATGGCGCACCTCCCCATCGGGTCGAGCAGCACGAGCACCTGGCCCGCCCCGTTCGCCCGGGCCGGCGAGAGGATCGCCTGCGGGAACGGGTACCCCTGCCGTGCGTTGTAGAAGCCCGACACGCTGATGTCGTACCAGGGCAGCGTGTAGAGGCCCTGGAGCCTCACCAGCCCCTTCGCGTTGGTGAACACGTTGTCGATGCCGCTGCCGCCCGACTCTGGCGCGTACTGGGCGTTGTGCAGCTTGTCGACGTTGGTCGGATCCTCATACGACGCCGGCGAGTTGTACTTGTTCACCGCGCTGTTGTAGGCGTAGCTCGCTGTGAACATCCACCGGTCCGCGTAGCGGCGGCTGGTTACGAGCTCGAAGCCATTGAAGACGCGCTCGCGGTCGGGAATGTTCGTCAGGAGCCGCTCCGACGGAATGCGGAAGACCGGCTCGTAGTAGGTGATCGGCACGCACCGGGCGCTGCCGGGGCAGAGCGAGGCGGGCGGCGTGTAGGTCCGCGCCACCCAGTCGGCGTTCGTCAGGCGCACCGTGTCCTCCCACATGAAGCGCCCGTACTTCCGGTAGATGTAGCTGGCGCTCACGGCCAGGCCGCGGACCAGCTCGTGGTCGATCCCGAGGATGAACTCGTCGGTCGTGTCGTTCTTGAGATTCGGGTCCACCCGGTTCGGCGTCCTGAGGACGCTCGGATTGTAGGGGTCGTAGTTCCCACCCCAGTTGAGAATCCGGCTCGTGTCCAGCTCGTTCGCCTGGACGAAGCCGTCGCTGTTCAGGTCCGTCCACGGGAAGCGCACGCGCGCCGTCGTGACGGGATTGAGGATGTAGGCGATCCCGCCGACGCCGAGTTGCCCGTAGTAGCGGGCGTACGAGGTCTTCGCGACCATCCGGCCGGACCCGGCGAGGTCATAGGTGACCCCAGCCGCGGCGAGACGTCGTTCCAGACCACCCCCGGGTCGGCACCCGCGAAGCGGACCGCCGGCAGGAACTGCGGCAGGAACGGGTGGGCCGGCACCTCCGAGGGGAGGGCCTTGTCGCGCTGCCGGTCCCACCGCACGCCGAGGTTGACCGTCATGCGGCCGCGGGTGAAGGTGTCCTGCGCGTACGCCGCCCAGGTCTGCAGGTCGTAGTCCACGACGGCGTCTCGATAGAGATCGGCTTCCACAGCGATGCCGTTCAGGAACCGCGCGACCGTGTTGCCGCCCCAGTGGGACTCGGAATGGGTGGGCGCCTCGCGCCACCGGACGCCCGCCTTGATCTGGTGGTCACCGCCCCAGACGGCGGGGACGAAGTAGTTCGTCGTGACGTCAAGGCTGTTCACGGGCCGGATGTAGGGCCCCGCGCGCTGGTAGGACCGGCCCCACACCCCGGTCGTGATCTCGTAGCGGGGCTGCACCGTGGCGAGCGCGTCCTCGTGGAAGTCGAGCACGAAGTTGTTGCCGACATGCGCCCACTGGACTTCCATCAGCCAGCGGTCGTTGAAGATGTGCTGGTCGCTGGCCTTCCACACCGACGTCGGCCCGGTCTTCCAGCCCCACGCCCCGTACCGGGTCGAGGCCCCCTTCTGGCGGAAGGTCGTCTCGAGCGGCCGCGTGTCGCTGGCGTCCCGGGCGTTGCGGATCTTCTCGGCGAACGTGTTGTGCCACGAGAAGCGGTTCCCCTGGAACAACTGCACCTGAACCTTGCCGTTGTAGTTGTTGAGCGTGGTCAGGTCCGTCTCCAGGCAGCGCCGCAGCCCCTCGGTGTCGGCGGGCGGGGTCGGCCGGCACGCCGGCGTGTTCTTGAAGAAGTTGATCACCCCCACGCGGATGTCCTGCTTGCCGTAGCTGCCCCAGAACCACGCGCGGCCACGCCGGATCGGTCCGCCCGTCTCGAACCCGTAGTCCTTGACGCCGAACCAGCGCCGAACCCCCTGCCGCCTGCGGAGCGAAGGCCGGCACCGGACGGCAGCACGCGTGCCGGAACTCGAGCGAGACCACCAAGGCGATCAACAGACGGCATGCCAGCGGCGGGGGACACACGCCGCACCTCTGCGAGCGCGCCGATCAGCTTCCACGGCGAGCTACGTATCAGGACTGGCAGGCGTTGAACGATATGCCCCCCGTGGGTACGGCGCTCACCCCGGACGACTGGGTCCAAAATTCGGCGCGTCGGATTCGGAAGCGCGAATCCGGGGCCGGATTCGAACGCCCGAGCGCGCTCAGGTCCCGGGCGGCAAGCGCTCCCCGGCGCGGACGGGGACCGACAGCCGATTCTCCGGTGGCGGAAACGGGCAGTCGTACTTAGGATTGTAGAGACAGTACGGGTGATAGGCCCGGTTGAAGTCGATGACGTAAACGCCCGTCGGGGACCGCTCGAGGTCCAGGTAGCGGCCGCCGGCATATGTCTCCCGGCCGGTCGTCAGGTCGGCGAAAGGCACGAAGAGGCGGTCCCGGCGCGTGTCGCCCGCCTCGACAAACGCTGTAAGCGCCTGTGGTTGTCCTTTCAGGACGAATTCCAGCCGGCCCACTCGCACCATGTCGCGGAGCTGGCCCGTCGAGGTCGGCATCCGGACCGTCGTCGCGTCCCCGTCCGGGAACGGGCGGAGCGCGGCCGGCACGCGGTAGCGCTCGTCCGGCGGAAAGTAGCTGAGACCCGTGAACGTCCGCCGGGCGTCCTCGGTCAGCGGCGACTCCGGACTCTCGCGGAACATCCGGTCTTTCGCCGCCCGGGCGGCGGCGAGCTCCTCGGCCCACGACGCGGGCCGCGGCGAGGAGCAGGCGCCGGCGAAGAGCACGCCAGCCGACAGGATGACCGCGAAACGCCGCATGAGGGCATTCTAGCGTGCGGGCACCTCTGGGATCCGGCGTCCGCCGACACCCGGCCGGCACACCCTCCGGGGGGCTGCGGCGGTGGGGCCGGCTCGCGGCTCAGGTCCCGAAGGGGTAAGCGTTCCTCGCGAGGGCCGCGTCCGCCAGCGTCCGCCGGAGCGCCACCGTGTTGGCTGGCGTCAACTTGACGAGCCGGCGCACCCCCGCGAGGAGGGTTCGCAGCGCGTCGCCTTCCGCCATCGCCGCGAGTGCCTGGCGCGCCGTGACCTCGGCCCGCGCCACGCCGTCGTGGACGACCACGCGCGCCGCCGCGGCGGCGAGGGGCTCCGCGCGCTGAAGCGCCCTGAGCACGGCGCTCTCGCCTGCGTACGCCTCGATCACCAGGTCCGCCGCGGCGCACAGGACCTCCTGCTGGTCGCTGAGCTGCTCGCCGTAGGTCTGCATCGCCGTGCCCAGCACCATCAGGACCAGCTTCTTGAGCGACGCCACGCCGCGGCGCTCGTCCGCCAGGAGGCCCTCGCCCCCCGGTTCGACCGCGCCGACCGCCAGCAGCTCGTCCTGCAGCCGCCTGGCGGCCGCGACGAGCGGCAGCGTGCCCTTGAGCGCGCGCCGGACGAGCAGGCCGGGGATGAGCAGCCGGTTGATCTCGTTCGTCCCCTCGAAGATGCGGTTGACCCGCGCGTCGCGATAGTGCCGCTCGGCCGGATAATCGCGGACGAACCCGTTGCCCCCGTGGATCTGCACGTTCTCGTCGAGCACGAACTGCAGCATCTCGCTCGCCGCCACCTTGAGGACCGACGCTTCCACCGCGAACTCTTCGAGGGCCTCGACGAGCGGCGTGCCTTCGTGCGCCGGCGCCCCGGAGGCCCGCAACCAGCCGTCGATCGCCCCGGCCGTCCGGTAGAGCATGCTCTCCACGGCGTAGGCTCTCGCCACCATCTCCCCGATCTTGTGTTTGATGGCGCCGAACGCGGCGATGGGCTGCCCGAACTGGCGCCGCGCGTTCGCGTACCGGCACGCCTCGCCGACGGCCGCCTTGGCGCCGCCGGAGCAGCCGGCCGCGAGCTTCAGCCGGCCGTAGTTGAGCACGTTGAAGGCGACTTTGTGCCCCCTCCCGACCTCGCCGAGGAGATTCTCGCCGGGCACGCGCGCCTCTTGGAGCACGACGGGCGTCGTGGACGACCCGTGCAGGCCCATCTTGTGCTCTTCTTTCCCGCTCGCCACCCCCGGGAAGCGGCGCTCGACGATGAACGCGGAGAAGTGCTCGCCGTCGACCTTGGCGAAGACGATGAAGAGGTCGGCGAACCCGCCGTTGGTGATCCACATCTTCTCGCCGCTCAGCAGAAAGCCGCCGTCGGGCAGCCGCGCGGCGCGGGCCTTGGCGGCGAGGGCGTCCGAGCCGGACCCGGCTTCGCTGAGGGCGTACGCCCCGACGATCTCGCCGCTCGCCAGACCGGGCAGATAGCGCGCCTTCTGGTCGGGCGTCCCGAACATCAGGAGCGGCGTGATCGCCAGGCTCGTCTGCGCGCCGTAGGTCGCGCTGAACGACGCGGACCGGCCCATGCGTTCGCCCACGACGATCGAGGACACCTTGTCGAGGGCCACCCCGCCGTAGGCGTCGGGGACGTCCGTGGCGAGCAGGCCGAGCTCGCCGGCGCGGCGCACGAGCTGGCGGGCGAGCGCCCAGTCCTTTTCCTCGAGGCGCGGGATCGCCGGCTCGACTTCCTGCCGCATGAAGGCCTCGGCGGTACCGGCGATCAGGCGGTGTTCCTCGCTCAGGCGCTCAGGAGTGAACACGGCGTCCGGCGGCACCGGCTCGAGGAGCCAGGCGCCGCCGCGGAGGGTCAGGGTCGATGGGGCGTGGGACATGGTCGCGGTCCTTTCGTCATTCGTCACCTTTCGCGCGCGGCGGACCTGGCGGGTCCGCCTGGCGACCCCGGCGGGCTCGAGAGGCCCGCCCTGCGTACCGCAGGCGCTGTGGCGTCGCGCATACTGGTCACGCGTGCGCGGGCGGCGTCACAGCCGCTCGACAATCGCCGCCGCGCCCATGCCGCCGCCCACGCACAGCGTGACCAATCCGTACCGGGCGCGGCGGCGTCTCATCTCGTGCACGAGCGTCGTGGTCAGCTTCGCCCCCGTGCACCCCAGCGGGTGTCCGAGGGCGATGGCGCCGCCGTTGACGTTGAGCGTCTCCTCGTCCAGCGGGAGCTCGCGCAGGACCGCGAGCACCTGCGCGGCGAACGCCTCGTTGAGCTCGACCAGGCCGATGTCCCCGAGCGTGAGCCCCGCCAGCGCGAGCACCTTCCGCACCGCCGGCACCGGGCCGAGGCCGAACCGTTCGGGCTCGACCCCCGCCGTGGCGTACGCCACGAAGCGCGCCAGCGGGGTCAGGCCGAGCGCGTGTGCCCGCGGCGCCGACATCACGACGACCGCGGCCGCGCCGTCGCTCATCTGCGACGAGTTGCCTGCCGTCACGGTGCCCTGGGCGTGGAACGCCGGCGGCAGCGCGGCCAGGGCGTCCAGCGACGTGTCGCGCCGCGGGCCTTCGTCTGTGTCGAAGACGACCTCGCGGATCGCCACCGCGCCGGCCCCCGGCCGGGTGCGCTTCAGGCCCGCCTCGCCGCCGCCGTCGACCACGCGCACGGTCAGGGGCACGATCTCGTCGCGGAATCGGCCCGCATCGATGGCGGCGACGGCGCGCTGGTGACTCCGGAGGGCGAACGCATCCTGGGCTTCGCGGCTGATCCCCGCTTCGCGCGCGTGGTTCTCGGCGACCAGCCCGGTGCTCAGGTACACATCCGGATACGTCTCGACGAGCGCCGGGTTGGGCGCGACCTTGTGCCCCCCCATCGGCACGAGGCTCATCGACTCGGTGCCGCCGGCCACGATCGCTGTGGCGGCGCCGGCCCGGATGCGCTCGGCGGCGAACGCGATGGCTTGCAGGCCGGAGGCGCAGAAGCGATTGATCGTGACGGCCGAGACACTGACCGGCAGACCGGCCCGCAGGCTGGCGATGCGCGCCACGTTCAGCCCCTGCTCGGCCTCCGGCATCGCGCACCCGAGCATGACATCGTCGATCTCCTGCGGGTCCAGGCCGGGCGCGCGGCGCACGGCTTCGGCCACGACCACCGCCGCCATCTCGTCCGGTCGCGTCGCACGCAGCGCGCCCCGCGGCGCCTTCCCGACCGCCGTGCGAACCGCCGACACGATGACCGCATCCGTCATGGCGACCCCTCTCCCGCCGGCGGCGGGTAATCCGCCAGCAAATCCTCGATGGCATCCGCCACCTCGGACACCTTGCCGTCGAACACATGGTCCGCCGCGTCGATCACGACCAGCTCCTTGGGCTCCGCCAGCGCCCCGTAGAAGCGCCAGACCGACTGCACGGGCACCAGGTCGTCCGCTTCCCCGTGGATCAAGAACTTCGGCTTGGTCGCCGCCCGCACGGCCGAAAACTCGTAGCGATCGACCGGCGGCGCGATCCCGAGGAGCAGCGCCACGCGATCGTCCTGCGCCCCGACCTCGAGCGCGACCCACGCGCCGAACGAGATGCCCGCGGCCCAGAGCGGCAGGCCGGGGTGGCGGGCGGCCATGGCGTCGAGGGCGGCGCGGAAGTCGTCCATCTCGCCGCGCCCCCCGTCGAACGTGCCCCGACTCCGCCCGACGCCGCGGAGGTTGAAGCGGAGCACCTCGCAGCCGATCCGCGCGAGGGCCTTGGCCGCCCGGAACACGACCTTCGTGTGCATGGTCCCCCCGTAGAGCGGGTGGGGATGCGCCAGCACCACCCCCGCACGCGGAGGTCCCGCCGGGGCGTCGATGAGCGCCTCGAGGGGACCGACCGGGCCGGGGATCGTCAGGACCGACACGGTTGGAGCCCCTCGCCGGCGGCTCGCGTGGGCCCCGGCAGGGCCACGCCCGCCGGCTCGGCCGCCCCGCTCGCGTCCCGCCGCGCCGCGGCTTCCTCGACGAACCGCGCCACGATCTCGGCGAATCGATCCGGCCGGATCACGAGACCGATGTGCCCGGTCCGCTCGATGACCGCCGCCCGCGCGCCGGGGATCGCCCGGACATACTGGAGTGTTTCGTCGACCGGGACGACGCGGTCGAGGTGCCGCTCGCCGGTGATCACCAGCGCCGGCGCCCGGACCTGCCGGCACGCTGCGCGAAAGTCGACGCCCTCCGCCATCCGTACCCGCTCGCTCATCCGCACCGGCGACATCGGCGCCGCCGCGACGCGCCAGAGGTGTTGCGCCAGGAACCGGACCCGCGCCCGCCACTCCTCGTGCGCCGCCGCGACCTCCGGCGCGAGGCGCGCCGGCGCCGTCAGGACAAACAGCGGCGCCAGGAGCCGCGGCCAGCGCACATAGCGGCGGGCGCGCGCATCGGGCCGCCAGTCCGGGCCCGGAGTCGAGACGAGCACGAGGGCGAGCGTGCACTCGGGGAAGGTGGCGGCGTAGCGGAGGGCGACGAGACCGCCGTACGACACGCCGCACACGGCGACCCGGGGCACCTCCGCGCGGCGCCGCAGGTGCTCGACGTGGTCGACCAGCGCGTCGAACCCCCGGGCCAGGTCGGCGCCGGTGTCGCTGCCCGGGTCGCCCGGCAGCGAGCTCGTGAGGACCCGGCAGCGCGCGGCGAGCGCGTCGACCGCGGGGCGCATCCATTCCCAGCGCCCCTGGATGCCGGGCAGCAGCACGACTGGCACGCCCGATCCGAGATCGACCATGGACACCTCGGCCGCCTAGTTCCTGAGCGTCTTCCCCGTCTTCAGCGTGTACGCGATGCGTTCCTGCGTCTTCGGCTCGCCGCACAGGCTCAAGAACGCCTCGCGTTCGAGGTCGAGCAGGTACTGCTCGCTCACCTCCGCCGCATGCGGCAGGTTGCCGCCGGCGAGCACCCAGGCGAGCTTCCGGGCGACCAGGCGCTCGTGGTCGGTGATGCGGCCCGCGCGGTGCGCCAGGTGCACGCCCAGCGCGAGCGCGGCGAACACCGCCTCGCCGCCGACCCGGATGTCGGTCCGGGGCGCCGGCGGCGCGTAGCCCTCGCGCGCGCGGCGGAGGGCGACGGCCTTCGCGTCGGCGAGCAGCCGCTCGCGGTTCATCGTGACGCCGTCGACCTCGCGCAGGTAGCCGAGCCGCCGCGCATCGGCCGCGCTCGTCGACACCTTCGCGAAGGCGATCGTCTCGAACGCCTGCTGGACGAAGGGGAACGGGTCGGCGCCGGCCGGAACGTGCGCGAGGGCCCGGACCAGCCGTTCCTTGGTGCCGCCGCCGGCGGGAATCAGGCCCACGCCCGTCTCGACCAGGCCCATATAGGTCTCGGCCGCGGCCTGCACGCGGTCGCCGTGGAGCGCGATCTCGCACCCGCCGCCCAGCGTCAAGCCCGCCGGCGCGACCACGACCGGGACCGGCGCGGTGCGCAGTGCCGAGGTGGCGGCCTGGAACGCCCGCACCATCAGGTCGATCTCGTCCCAGTTGCCTTCCTGCGCCTCGAGCAACAGCAACATCAGGTTGGCGCCCGCCGAAAAGTTCGGGGCCTCGTTGCCCACGACGAGCGCCTGAGCCTTCGCCGCCTCCTCGACGCCGAGCCGGAGCATCTCCACGGCGTCGCCCCCGAGCGCGTTCATCTTCGAGTGGAACTCGACGCACAGGACCCCGTCGCCCAGATCGACCAGGCTCGCTCCGGCATTGCGCCGGACGACGCGGGCCTGTTCTTTCGCCGTCCGGAGAATCTGCAGGTCCGGCGCCGCAGGCGGGACCAACGCGAGCCGCGCCGCGCCCGATGCCCGCCGGCCGTCGCGGAACCAGTTCTCGCCGCGGTCGAGGACGCCCCGCGCGAGCGGCGGCGGATCGGCCACGCCGCACGCCGCGAGGACCTCCTGCACCCCGATCGCGTCCCAGGTCTCGAAGGGGCCCAGCTCCCACCCGAACCCCCACCGCATCGCCCGGTCCACGTCGTCGATCGAATGCGCGACCTCGGGGGCGACGCGCGCCGCGTAGACGAGCAGCGGGCCGAGGGTCGCCCGCAGAAACTCGCCCACGCGGTCGCGCCCGAGAAACAACGCGCGCATGCGTGCGGCGACGTCGTCGACGGCCGCCGCGGCGTCGAGGGCGGGCAGCCGGGCCGGCTGATGGGGGCGGTACTCGAGGGTCGTCGGGTCGAGTGTCAGGATGACACTCCGGCCTGCCTCCGTCACTTTCTCGTAGAAGCCCCGGCCGGCCTTTTCGCCGGTCCATCCCCGCCTCACCAGCTCGGCCACGAGCGGGGGGAGCGTGAACGCACGCGCCTCCCCGGGCGGCAGGCGCTGAGCGAGGTTCTCGACGACATGCGCCACCACGTCGAGCCCGGCGAGGTCCAGGGTCCGGAACGTCGCGCTGGCCGGCCGTCCGAGGGCTGGACCGGTCATGGCGTCGATCTCCTCGATCGTGTAGCCGCCGGCGGCCAGAACGTCGAAGATGCGCAGGACCCCGTAGAGCCCGATCCGGTTGGCGATGAAGTTGGGCGTGTCCCGGGCCACCACCACGCCTTTGCCCAGCGCGTGGTCGGCGAAGTGCGCCACGCGGGCCACCACCGCCGGGTCGGTCTCGGCGGTGGGGATGAGCTCGAGCAGGCGGAGGTAGCGCGGCGGGTTGAAGAAGTGCGTGCCGAGGAAGTGCCGGCGGAACTCGTCCGACCGCCCCGCGCCGAGCGCGGCGATCGGAATCCCGGAGGTGTTCGACGACACCACGCTCCCGGGCCGCCGGACCCGCTCGACGCGCTCGACGAGGGCCTGCTTGGCGTCGAGGCGCTCGACGATGGCCTCGATGATCCAGTCGCACGTGTCCAGGCTGGCGAGGTCGGTGTCGAACCCGCCGGTCGTCACGAGCCGCCGGACCTCCGGCGTGAAGAACGGGTCGGGCTTGAGCCGAGCGGCGCGCTCGAGGCCCTCGCGCGCCAGCTCGGGGGTCAGGTCGAGGAGGCGCGTGGGCACGCCGGCGTTGGCCAGGTGGGCGGCGATCTGGGCGCCCATGGTGCCGGCTCCGAGGACGGCGGCGGAGCGGACCCAGTGTGGCATGACCGTTACCTCGCGAGGCCGTGGACGAAGAGGTCGACCACGGGCTCGGCGTCGGCCGCCAGGGGGTAGCGGCGCCGGCTCAGGACCCAGTTGGTGGCCATCTCGTCGAGGGCGCCGAAGAAGACCTTGGCGGCGAGCGTCGGGTTGATGTCCGGGCGGAAGGCGCCGGCGGCCTGGCCCTCGGCGATGACCTCGCGGATGAGGCCGAGGTAGGTGCGGACCCAGGTGGTGGAGAAGCGTTCCATGAACTTGGTCGACTGGCGGAGCTCGACCTGGAAGACGACGGCGAGGTCGCGGTTGCGGCCGAGGCGGTCGAGGTGGAGGTGGGCGATGCGGCGCAGGCGCTCGGTCGGGTCGGTGACGCCAGCCAGCGCAGCGCGGCCCTCGGCGATGGCCTCGGCCATGACTTTTTCGAAGGCGGAGACGAGCAGGTCGTCTTTGTTCTTGAAGTAGAGGTAGACCGTGCCGGCGGCGACGCCGGCGGTGCGGGCGATGTCGGCGACCTGGGCGCCGAAGAAGCCGCGGCTGGCGAAGGTGCGGATGGCGGCGCGGAGGATGGCGTCGCGCGCCTAGAAAATCGCCCCGCCGCTCCTTTTGGATGATCTCGG
>CAYZKQ010000019.1:0-30886 GCA_964478975.1 uncultured Vicinamibacterales bacterium
GAGGTGCGGAGCGGCGACCTCCTCGTCGAGGTCCGGCACCGCGGCGGGCGCGGCCTCGGCGAGGCGATGGGCCTCGTGCACCGCGCCTTCGTGATCGCCGACGCCCCGCCGTCGCCGCCGCCCCTCGTGCGAGAAGTCGTGGCCGGGCCGGCGCGCGAGCCCGCGCGGGTATCGCCGGCGCCCGCGGGGGAGTGACCGGGCATGAGGGGCCGACCCCGGGTGTTGGTGCCGGCCACGGACCGCTCGATCCGGCTGGCCGCGGCCCTGGTCGCGCTGCTGCTCCTGGCGGGCACCTATCTCTGGCGCGACGCGGTGCCGCTCCGGGTCCAGGCGTCTCTCGGGGTGGTCTGCTTTCTCGCCATCGTGGTGGCCTGCTCGGCGGACGTGCGGGCGGTCAACTGGCGCACCGTCGCGTGGGGGCTCGCCCTGCAGGTGCTCTTCGCGGTCCTCATCTTGAAGGTGCAGGTGGGTGGCGTGCGTCCCGGCTACGCCTTCTTCAGTTGGGTCGGGACGATGGTGCGGCGCTTTCTCGAGTTCACGAACGCCGGCTCGCAGTTCGTCTTCGGCGGGCTGGCGGACCAGGCGGTGATGTCGAAGCTGTTTCCCGGCGGCTTCGTGTTCGCGTTCACGGCGCTGCCGACCATCATCTTCGTCTCGTCGTTCTTCACCGTCCTCTACTACTTCGGCGTCTTGCAGGCCCTCGTGAAGCTCATGGCGCGCGTCATGATGTACCTGATGCAGACGAGCGGGGCCGAGACGCTGTCGGCCGCCGCCAACGTGTTCATGGGCCAGACCGAGGCGCCCATCATCGTGAAGCCGTACGTGCCGCGCATGACGCAATCGGAGCTGCTGGCCCTGATGGCCGGCGGGCTCGCCACGATCTCGGGCGGCGTGATGGCCGTCTACATCGCCCTCGGCGCCGACCCGATCGCCATCCTCACGACCAGCGTCATGGCGGCGCCGTGCGGCCTGTACCTGTCGAAGATCCTCTTGCCCGAGCGCGAGGAGCCGGTGACGCGGGGCGAGGTGAAGATCGTGGTCGAGCGCCAGCACGTCAACGTCATCGACGCCGCCGCGGCCGGGGCGTCCGACGGTACCGTCCTGGCCATCAACGTCGCGGCCATGCTCATCGCGTTCCTGGCCTTCATCGCGTTGTTCGACTACCTCCTCGGCCAGCTCTCGCCGGGCCTCTCGCTGGCGCGGGTCTTTTCCTGGATCTTCTCGCCCCTGGCGGTCCTGATGGGCGTGCCGAGAGCCGACGTGCCCGCCGTCGCAGACCTGCTCGGTACCAAGCTCGTGGCCAACGAGTTCGTGGCCTACGTCAAGCTCACGCAACAGTACAAGGGCGTCATCAGCGACCGGGCCTTCTCGCTCGCGACCTTCGCCCTCACCGGCTTTGCGAACTTCGCCTCGATCGGGATTCAACTCGGCGGCATCGGGGGGATGGCCCCGACCCGGCGGAGCGACCTGGCCCGCCTCGGGTCGCGGGCGCTGCTCGCGGGGTTTCTCGCGACGCTGATCAACGCGTCGATCGCCGCCGTGTTGTTGTGAACGCCATGGCGAGTCTGTACGACCGGGTGGCCGAGGCGGCCGAGTTTCTCCGCGGGCACCTGCCGGCGCCACCCCGCGTGGCGATCGTGCTGGGCTCGGGTCTCGGCGCCTTCGCCGACCGCCTCGCCGGGGCGGTCTCGATTCCCTACGCGCGCATCCCGCACTGGCCGCCCTGCGGGGTCGTGGGCCACGAGGGGCGGTTCGCCGCGGGCGAGGTGGGCGGCCGGAGAGTGGCGGCGCTGGCAGGACGGGTCCACTACTACGAAGGCTACGACCTGAGCGCCGTGACGTTCGGCATCCGGGTGCTCGGTCGGCTCGGCGTCCGGACGCTCATCCTCACCAACGCGGCCGGCGGCATCGCCGAGCGGCTGACGCCCGGGACCCTGATGGTCATCGACGACCACATCAATCTGATGGGGACCAATCCCCTCATCGGTCCGAACGACGAGCGCTTCGGGCCGCGCTTTCCGGACCTCACGGAGGCCTACGCCGCCAGGCTCCGGGCGGTGGCGGACGAGGCCGCGGGGGCCCTGGGCCTCGCGCTGGCCCACGGCGTCTACGCGGCGCTGCCCGGTCCGAGCTACGAGACCCCGGCCGAGATCCGCTACCTGCGGGTGATCGGGGCCGACGCGGTCGGCATGTCGACCGTGCCGGAAACCATCGTGGCGCGCCACATGGGCCTCGAGGTGCTCGGCCTGTCGTGCATCACGAACACCGCGGCCGGCGTGCGGCCGCAGCCCCTCAGCCACGAGGAGGTCATGACCACGGCGGACCGCGTCCGCGACACCTTCGCGGCGCTCCTGGAGGCGATCCTTGTCCGACTCTGAGTCCCGCGGGAAGCCCGAGTACCCGTTCGGCACGTGGCACGGCCCCGACCGCCGCCAGCCCGGCGACCGCCGGAGCGGCAAGGATCGCCGGAGCGGTCAGGACCGCCGGCAGCAGGACCTCGGGCCGCCTCCCGGCGTCCCGGAGCGCCGGAGCGGCCTCGAGCGGCGGCAGGGGGAAAGGCGATCCGGACGCGACCGGCGGTCGGAGGAGGGCTGGCTGACGGTGCCGCTCGACGCGACGCCGTCGCCCGCCTTCGAGCTGGAGGACGTGCTCGTTGCGGCGGCGGAGGCGGCGCGGGCGCGCGCCCGCGCGCCGTACTCCCGCGTCCGCGTCGGGGCAGCGCTCGAGACGCTCGACGGCCAGATCGTGACCGGCTGCAACATCGAGAACGCCACCTACGGCCTGACGCTCTGCGCCGAGCGGGTCGCGCTCGTCAAGGCGCTGTCGGAGGGCCACGAGGTCTTCACGCGGATCGCGATCGTGGCCGACCCCGCGCGTCCGGCGCCGCCGTGCGGCGCGTGCCGCCAGCTCCTGTGGGAGTACTGCGGCGACATCCAGGTGATCCTCGCCTCCGGCAGCGAAGGTCGCCGACGGTACCAGCTCGCCCGGCTCTTGCCGCTGCCCTTCGACCGGAGGCTGTTATCATCGGAGTAGCGACGCCAACCCGGCGGATGTCCCATGTTGCCGACCATCGACTGGCAGGGTGACGTCATCGTGATGGTGGACCAGCGGAAGCTGCCCGCCCAGGAGGTCTACGTCCGCTGCCGGACGCCGCAGGAGGTCGCCAAGGCGATCCGGACGATGGTGATTCGCGGGGCGCCGGCCATCGGCGTGGCCGCCGCGATGGGGCTGGCCCTCGGGGTGCGGCGGAGCCACGCGAAGGGGACCAAGCAGCTCGCCGTCGAGTTCAACCGCCTCTGCGACGTGATGCGCGCCACGCGGCCGACGGCGGTGAACCTCTTCTGGGCGGTGGACCGGATGAAGCGGGCGTTCGCCGAGGGGATCCGGGCGGGCGAGTCCGTCGGGGAGATCGCTGTGCGGCTCGAGCAGGAAGCGCGCCGGATTCACGACGAAGACGTGGCGGCGTGCCGCCAGATGGGACGCCACGGCGCGGCGCTCGTGCCCGACGGCGCGCGGGTCCTCACGCACTGCAACGCCGGCGCCCTGGCCACCGCTGGCTACGGCTCCGCCCTCGGGGTCATCCGGGCGGCCGTCGAGCAGGGCAAGCGCATCGCCGTCTTCGCTGACGAGACCCGACCCTTCCTCCAGGGCGCGCGCCTGACGGCCTGGGAGCTCGTGCGCGACGGGATCCAGACGACGGTCATCACCGAGAGCATGGCGGGCCCGCTCATGCGGGCCGGCGAAATCGACCTGGTCATCGTGGGCGCCGACCGCATCGCCGCCAACGGCGACGTGGCCAACAAGATCGGCACCTACACCCTCGCGGTGCTTGCTCGGGAACACGGCCTCCCGTTCTACGTCGCCGCCCCGCTGGCCACGGTCGACCTCGCCACCCCCGACGGGGAGCACATTCCAATCGAGGAGCGGGACCAGCGGGAAGTGAGTCACTTCGGCGGGGCGCGCCTGACCCCCGAGGGCGCCCTCGTCCGGAATCCGGCCTTCGACGTCACGCCGCACCGCTACGTCAGCGCCATCATCACGGAGCGCGGCGTCGTCCGGCCGCCCTACGCCGACTC
The DNA here is from genome assembly GCA_964478975.1 of uncultured Vicinamibacterales bacterium. GTDB lineage: Bacteria > Acidobacteriota > Vicinamibacteria > Vicinamibacterales > JAHECP01 > CAYZKQ01. The sequence goes on from CAYZKQ010000019.1 coordinate 4,077, forward strand.
GCTCAAGCGCGTCGCGGAGGAGGCACCCGCGCCGGCATGATCGTCCTGGGCATCGAGACCTCCTGCGACGAGACGGCGGCGGCCGTGGTCGCCGAAACCGGCGACCCCGCGCGGCCGTGGACGATCCGCTCGAACGTCGTGGCCTCCCAGGTCGCGATCCACCGCGAGTGGGGCGGCGTCGTCCCGGAGCTCGCCTCGCGCCAGCACCTGCGCGACATCTGCGGCGTCGTCGAACGCGCCCTCGCCGACGCGCACGTCGACTGGGCGGACCTCCAGGCCGTCGCGGCGACGCAGGGACCGGGCTTGGTCGGGTCGCTGCTGGTCGGGGTGCAGTTCGCCAAGTCCGTCGCGCTCGCGCTCGACGTGCCGCTGGTCGCCGTCAACCACCTCGCTGGCCACATCGAGTCGCTCGTGCTCGCGCACGGCGAGCTGCCCCTACCCGCCGCCGTCCTGGTCGTCTCCGGCGGGCACACCAACCTCTATCACGTGCCCCGCGCGGGCGAGTACCGCCTGGTCGGCCGGACCCGGGACGATGCCGCGGGCGAGGCCTACGACAAGGTGGCCAAGCTCCTGGGACTCGGCTACCCGGGCGGGCCGGTCATCGATCGGCTCGCGCGCCAGGGGGACGACCGCGCCTTCCCCCTGCCAACGCCGCGCATGACGCACGCCGACCGCCACCGCGCGGCGCTGCCGGCGGCACGCGAGCTGCCCGGCGTGATGGCGCACCGGGCGGACTTCAGCTTCTCCGGCCTCAAGACCGCGGTCCTGCGCGCCGTGCGCGCGCGCGAAGCGCAGCGCGCGGCCGCCGGCGACGCCCCGAGCCTCTCGCCGCGCGAGATCGCGGACCTGTGTGCCAGCTTCCAGCGGATCGTCGTGGAGACGCTCCTCGACCGGACCTTCGAGGTGGCGCGGTGGCTCGGGGCCCGGAGCGTCGGGATCGCCGGCGGCGTGTCGGCCAACAGCCGCCTGCGCGCGGACGCCGAAGTCCGCGGCGCGCGGCTGGGGCTACCGGTCTTCGTCCCGCCGCTCGCCCTGTCGACCGACAACGCCGCCATGATCGCCGCCGCGGGCCTCCGGCGCCTCCGCGCGGGCGAGACTGCGGGCCTGGACGTGAACGCCTCGGCCATGCTGCCGATCGAAGCACCCCGATGAAGGTTCACACCGATTATCTCTGGTTCCACACCAAGCGGCGCCGGGAATTCATCTGCATCACGGAGGACGTGGCGCGCATCGTGCGGGAGAGCGGCGTCCGGGAAGGGCTGGTCCTGGTTTCCGCCATGCACATTACGGCGGGGGTGTATGTCAACGACCTGGAAGACGGGCTCATCCAGGATTTCCAGGAGTGGCTCGAGAAGCTGGCCCCCGCGGGCCTGCCGTATCGCCATCACCAGACGGGCGAGGACAACGCCGACGCGCACCTCAAGCGCACGATCATGGGGCACCAGGTGCTGCTGCCCATCACGGGGGGCCGGCTCGACCTGGGGCCGTGGGAACAGGTGTTCTACGCGGAGTTCGACGGCCAGCGCCGCAAGCGCGTCGTGGTCAAGGTCATGGGTGAATGACCATGGACCCGTTCGACCTGGTCCGGGCGCATTTTCGAGCCGTCAATGCTTGCGACCTCGACCAGGTGGCGGCCGGGTATCACGAGGCGTGCGTCGCCGAGCAGATCCTGCTCGACGACCCGGTGGGGGCGGTCGCGCACGGCCGGGCCGCGGTGCGCGAGCGCTTCGCGCGGTTCTTCGGGACCTACGAGGGCGCGCTCGAGGCCGACGCGTACTATCGGCCACACCTCGTCGGGGGCATCGAGACCGGCTGGGGGTGGGCGTACGCGGAGTGGACCGCCGCCGTGCGCCCCCGGGCGGGCGGTCGCGTCCTCGCCTTCACGGGCTACAGCCACTTTCTGATCGAGGAAGGGTTCATCCGCCGCCACCGGGGCGTGGCCACGCCGGCCGAGCCCGCGGCGGTGATGCGTAAGGCGGCGCGCCGCGTCGGCTCGCGGGCCTATCCCGAGCGGCCGGTGGTCGGGGTGGGCGGCGTCGTGTTCGCGGGCGACCGGGTGGTGCTCGTGCGCCGGCGCCAGGAGCCGCTCGCCGGGCAGTGGAGCCTGCCCGGCGGGACGGTCGAACTCGGCGAGACGCTCGAGGCAGCGGTGGCGCGGGAGATCCGCGAGGAGACCGGCCTCGCCGTCGAGGTCGGCCCGGTCGTCGAGGTGTTCGACCGCATCCTGGTCGACGAGCGCCGGCGGGTGCGGTTTCACTACGTGTTGATCGACTACCTGTGTCGAGCCGCGGGCGGTGCGCTCGGGTCCGGCTCGGACGCGAGCGAGGTCGCGCTGGTCGAGCCCTCCGGCCTGGCCGGGTACGGCCTGACGGCGAAGGCCGAGGCGGTCGTGCGCCGCGCGGTCCAGCTCGCCCGCGAGTGCGGGTGGCTCGGCGTAGCGGCGGCCGCCGTCGAGGGCCCGCGCGCGTGACGGACCGGTCGGGGCCGTCCCGCATCCGGCCGGGCGGCCGCCGCGCCGGCCGGAGGGTGACCGCGGCGCGTTGACAACCGCCGAACCTGCGGGGTAACGTCTGCGGCGATGCCGGAGCAGACGTTGTCGCGCGATGCCGCCTGGGCGCTGCTCGCCGAGTTCACGCAGAGCGAGAACCTGCGGAAGCACGCGCTCGCGGTGGAGGCCGCCGTCCGGGGGTACGCGCGGAGCTGGGGCGAAGACGAAGAGCGCTGGGGGATCGTGGCGCTGCTGCACGATTTCGACTACGAGCGCTACCCCGACCTTCGGGATCATCCGTTCCGCGGAGCGGAGATCCTGCGCGAGCGCGGGTATCCCGACTGGGTGGTGCACGCGGTCCTTTCGCACGCGGACCACACGGGCGTCCCGCGGCAGACGCGGCTCGAGCACACGCTGTTTGCGTGCGACGAGATGTCGGGCTTCGTGACGGCGGCGGCCCTGGTGCGCCCGACCAAGAGCATTCTCGACCTGGAGCCGGCCTCGGTGCTCAAGCGGATGAAGGAGAAGGCGTTCGCCCGCGCGGTCAACCGCGACGACCTCCGCCGCGGGGCCGAAGAAATCGGGCTGCCCCTCGAGGAGCACGTGGCGAACGTCATTCGCTTCATGCGCGAGTGCGCCGACGTGCTGGGCCTCCGGGGCACCCTCTGAGGCCGGCGGTGAACCGCCGCGCCGGCTCGTTCGTATCGAGTTAGGCGAAGCCTCCGGCCGCGCGGGGCCGGCCGACCCCGGACGCATGACCGAGCCTGCCCGCGCCGATAGAGCCGACGCCGCCGTGGAGCTCGAGCACGTGAGCGTGAGCTACGGGGCGACGCGCGCGCTCCGGGACGTGACGGCCGTCTTTCCGCGGGGCGCCGTGGGCCTGCTCGGACCCAACGGCGCCGGCAAGAGCACCCTGCTGAAGGCGCTGCTGGGGTTCATCGCGCCGGACGAGGGGCGGATGCGCGTGCTCGGGCTCGACGTCGCCCGGTCGCCCCTCGAGGTGCGCGCCCGGCTCGGCTACATGCCGGAGAGCGACGCGCACATCCCCGGCATGAACGCGGTCAGCTTCGTCGCCTACTGCGGCCAGCTCGCCGGCCTGCCCGCCACCGACGCCATGCGGCGGGCGCACGAGGTGCTCTTCTACGTCGGCCTCGGGGAGGCGCGCTACCGCAACGTCGAGACGTATTCGACGGGCATGCGCCAGCGGATCAAGCTCGCCCAGGCCCTCGTGCACGACCCCGACCTCCTCTTCCTGGACGAACCCACCAACGGGATGGACCCCAAGGGGCGCGAAGAGATGCTCGCGCTCGTGCGGGACCTGGCCCACGCGAAACAGGTGAACCTCATCCTCTCGTCGCATTTGCTGCCGGACGTGGAGTCGACGTGCGAGCACGTCGTGGTGCTGGACAAGGGCGCGGTGGTGGCACAGGGGCCCATCCAGGCGCTGAAAGGCCCGAGCGGCCGGGTGTACGAGGTCCGGGTGAAGGGCGACGAGGCGGCCTTCGTCAGGGCCCTGCGTGCGGCCGGCATGGAGTGTCACGGAACGGACGAGGACGTCATGCGGGTGTTCGTGCCCGACGGCCGCGACCATCGGGCCGTCTTCGCACTGGCGGCGGCCCACGGGGTGCAGGTGCGGCACCTCCGGCCGAGCGTGCCGACGCTCGAAGACGTCTTCGCGCGGGCCGTCGGCGAGGATTGAGGCGCCCATGCCGATCCACGACCAGAGCTACCGCCGCTACCGGGGCGAGCGCCTGCTGCCGGGCCGGGCCTGGACGGTGATCGCCTGGACGGGCATCAAGGCGATGGTCAGGAAGCGCGCGTTTCTCGGCCTCCTGATTTTCGCCTGGATCCCGTTCATCGTGCGGGCGGTGCAGATTTACATCGCGGCGAACTTCCCCCAGGCGTCTCTGCTGGCGCCGACCGCCGAGACCTACCGCGAGTTCGTCGAGCAGCAGGGGGTGTTCGTCTTCTTCGTGACCATCTGGGCGGGCGCCGGGCTCATCGCGAACGACCGCCGTGCGAATGCCCTGCAGATCTACCTGTCGAAGCCCCTGATGCGCGTCGAGTACGTGGCCGGGAAACTGGGCGTGTTGATGGCCTTCCTGCTGGCCGTGACGTGGGTGCCGGGGATGCTCCTCATCCTGCTGCATGTGCTGTTCGCGGGGAGCTTCGCCTTCCTCCGCGCCCACCTGTTTCTGATCCCGGCCATCACGCTCGCGTCGCTGGTCCAGGTGCTCGTCTCGTCGTTCACCATGCTGGCCCTGTCGTCGCTGTCGACCAGCAGCCGCTACGTGGCCGTGCTGTATGCGGGGGCCGTCTTCTTCACGCAGGCGGTCTACGGCGTCCTGTCGGCCCTGACCGGCAGTACCGCGATCGCGTGGATGTCCTTCTCGGCCAACATCGCCCAGATCATCGACGTCATCTTCCGCCGGACGCCGCGGTACGACACCCCGTGGGCGGTGTCCCTGCTCGTCATCGTCGGGCTCGTCGTCGTCTCCGCTTCGGTGCTCGAGCGGCGGGTGCGCGGCGTGGAGGTCGTGACGTGAGCGACGCCGTCATCGTGGCGGAGCACCTGTCGAAGTGGTACGGGCAGGTGATCGGCCTGAACGACGTGAGTGTGGCCGTCCCGCGCGGCATCACGGGCCTGCTGGGGCCGAACGGCGCGGGCAAGTCGACCCTGCTGAAGCTCGTGACCGGACAACTCCGGCCGAGCCAGGGGACCGTCCGCGTGCTCGGCGAGCCCGTCTGGCGCAACCCGCGCTTGTTCCGCCGAATCGGATACTGCCCCGACCAGGACGCTTTCTACGACCGGATGACCGGTCTCGAGTGGGTCACCGCCCTCGTGCGCCTCCACGGATTCGACGAGGCGGCCGCGGCCGAGGCGGCGCGGCGCGCGCTCGCGGCGGTCGAGTTGCTCGACGCCGCCGACAAGAAGATCGGGGCCTACAGCAAGGGCATGCGGCAGCGGGTGAAGCTCGCGCAGGCCATCGCCCACGACCCGGAGCTGCTCGTGCTCGACGAACCGCTCGCCGGCATGGACCCGCTCGCGCGCCGCAAGACCATCCGACTCGTCCGCGAGTGGGCGCGCGCCGGCAAGAGCTTGCTCGTCTCGAGTCACATCCTCCACGAGATCGAGGCCATGACCTCGAACATCCTGCTCATCCACAACGGGCGGATCCTCGCCGAGGGCGACGTGCACCAGATCCGCGAGCTCATCGACGAACATCCGCACACCGTCTACGTGAAGGCGGCCGACCCGCGGGGCCTCGCCCGCGAGTTCCTGGCCTACGAGGATGTCCTGAGCCTGCGCCTCGAGAGCGACGCCGTCGTCGTGGAAACCGCGAAGCCGGACGCCTTCTACACGCGCCTGACGACACTCGCGTCGGCCGACGGGTACGGCATCACCGAGGTGACCTCCCCGGACGACAACCTGCAGGCGGTGTTCCAGTACCTGGTGAAGTGAGGTGGCGACCGGCCGGGCCCGCCAGGCCCGGCGCCGAGAGGAGGCGGAGCTTGGGGGAAGGCGGGGCGGGCCGGGCGGCGGTGAATGTGTGGCGAGGGGAACCGAGGGTGTCATGACGGAACCAGAGGCGCGGCGAGCCAACACCGGCGGGACCGGCAGACAGGCGGGGGAAGGACTCGCCCCGTTTGTCGCGTCGGCCTTGCGGATCCTCGATCTGTCCCTGGGCCAGATGCTGTGGTCCAAACGAACGATCTTCATGGCGCTCGTCGTCGCGGGGCCGGTCGTGATCGCCGGCGCGGTGCGGGTCCTGACGGCGCTCGGGCTTCCGCTCGAGGCGAGACTGACCGGGCCCGGCGCGTTCGGGTTGATGATCTGGGTTTTCTACCTGCGGTTCACGGTACCGGTGCTGGGGGTGTTCTACGGGACCTCGCTCATCGCGGACGAGGTCGACGACAAGACCATCACCTACCTGTTCACGCGCCCGATTCCCCGCGGCGCCGTGCTCGTCGGCAAGTACCTGGCGTATCTGGTCGTGACATCGTGTGTGGTCCTGCCGTCGGTCGTCCTCGTGTATCTCCTGGTCGTGCCGATCCGCGGGAGCCTGGCCGGGTCCTTTGTGCCGGCCCTCAAGGACCTGGGCCTGCTGGCCGTCGGTCTGGCCGCCTACGGGGCCCTGTTCGCCTGGGTGGGGGCGCAGTTCAAACGCCCCCTGCTCGTCGGTCTCGTGGTCGTCTTCGGGTGGGAGCAGGCGGCTATGGCGTTGCCGGGGTATCTCAAACGCTTCACGGTGGCCTATTACCTCCAGGCGCTGGTGCCCCACGCGATGCCCGAAGACAGCACCTTGAGCCTGCTGCAGGCGGTCTTTCGGGAAACCCCGGGGGTCGGGGTGAGTCTGGGGTGGCTGGGGCTCATCTGGGCGGCCGCGCTGGCCCTGGCCGTCTGGACGGTGGAGCGCCGGGAATATGTCCTCGAACAGTGAAGGACCGGGGTGAGGCGCCGGTATCGTGGTGTGTCCAGGCGGGTTGTGGCGGCCGGGTCGGAACTTTTTCGCCGGCGGACCGGTATAATCCCGCAGGGAGTGGCGCTATGACCAGGCGGACGCGGTACTTTCTCGGCGGGGCGGTGGCGGTCGTGGTCGTAGGGTTGGGCGTCGGGTTGGTCGCCTACTACACCGGGGGCTTGCCGCTGCTTTCGGCCGCACGGACCGGCCCGGCGGAACTGAGCTATGTCCCGGCGGATGCAGCGCTCGTGGCGTATGCAGACGTGCGCAGCGTGATGGACTCGGAATTCCGCCAGCGGGTCCGGGAGCTCGTGCCCGAGGAGGATCGGGGCCGAGAAGCCTTTCAGCGCGAGACCGGCATCGACCTCGAGCGCGACATCGATCATGTCGTCGCGTGCGTGCTGTCCAGGGATGGTGAGGACGGTGGCGTGGTGCTGGCCCGAGGCCGGTTCGACCTGGCGGCCCTCGAGGCGCTGGCGCGCCAGCGTGGCGCGCAGGCCGAGGAATACCGGGGCACGCGGATCCTCCTCATGACCGGCCGCCGCGGCGCCGGGGAGCAGACCGGCGGCGCGGCGGGTGGGACGCGGGGCGGGCTGGCGCTCATTGGTCCGGACCTGGTGGCGCTGGGCGACGAGGTTTCGCTGCGCCGGGCGATCGACGCCGACGCCAGCGGCCCGAACGTGACGGCCAATCAGGAGCTGATGCAGCTCGTGGGCGAGATCGAAAGCGGCGCGCACGCGTGGGCGGTGGGGCGGTTCGAGGCCCTGGCGAGTACGCGGAAGCTGCCGGCGGAGGTCAGCCGTCAGATTCCGCCGCTCAAGTGGTTTGCGGCTTCCGGCCGCGTCGACGGCGGGATTTCGGGCGCGTTGCGGGCCGAGGCCCGGGACGAGGCGGCCGCCGAGAATCTCCGCGACGTCATTCGCGGTTTTATCGCGCTCGCCAAATTGCAGGCCGGGTCGGACCCGAAGGCGCAGGCGATGCTCCAGGCGCTGCAGTTGAGCGGCGCGGGCACCACCGTCGCCCTGTCGTTTTCGCTGCCGGCCGAAGTCATCGACCTGCTGGGGCGCGCGAAGCGAGGGGACCGGTAAGCGCACCCCTGCCCTCACCCGTACGGCGCCCGCACGGACCTTTCCAGGGGATCCCGGCAGGCCTGGTACAATCGGCGTCGTGGGTGGGTTCGTCTTCTTCTATGGCACCCTCATGGCGGGCTTCGAGCGGCCGGGGCGGGCGCGGCTCGATCCCTTCTTGCGCTACGTCGGCCGCGGTTCCATCCAGGCCGCGCTCTTCGACCTCGGCATCTACCCGGGCGCCGTCCCGGCGACCGATAGCCGCGTGTTCGGGGAAGTCTACGAGGCGGAGGACATCGAGGCGGTCCTGAGCGCCCTCGACGACATCGAGGGCTACCTCCCCGGCGACCCCGATCACAGCCTGTATCGCCGGGAGCTGGTGCCGGTCTCGCTGCCTGGCGGCCGGACGATCGAGGCCTGGGTGTACTTCTATAACGCGCCGCTCGGCCAGGCCCTGCGCATTTCCTCCGGCGATTATCTCGCCTATGTGACCCACGAGGGGCCGGACCGGCGCTCCGGAGCCTGAGCACCGGGTTCGGCGGACTGGTCAGAGCCGCTTCCGCGAGGCGCGGAGCGCATCGACGAAGGCGCCGATCGCGATGCGGGCGTGCTCCGACAGCTCGACGAATTCGACCCCGCTCCGGTAGACCACGTGTTCCTCTTCCACGTCGCTGATGCGGCAGTGGACGATCCGACCCTTGACGACCACCGAGTGGGTGCCGAGGGTGAGGCGGATGTCGTGGAGCGAGTTGAGCTGGAGGGGGAAGGTCGTTTCGATCTGGGCGCCGCCCACGCTGACCTCCGTGACGGCCATGGGCTGGAAGACCATGATCTCGCCGCGGAGCTCGCCGAGGATAGGCACCCGGGGGCTTTCGCGCCGCTCGTCGACCATGTGGGCGAGGACTATAACACAAAGACGAACGCCCTGCCGGCGCTGCGCGGCGCCGGCAGGGCGTTCGGAAGACCCGCGGGGGTGGCCCCCCGCGCCTAGAAGATGAACTTCACGCCGAACCGCATCGACCGCGGGCCCTGGAATCCGGAGTCCTTCAGGAAGCGCGGGTCCCCGGGGATGCGCGCCGCAGCGATGATCGCTTCGGTATCGATCCCGCGATAGAACGTCGCCTCGTCGACCGGGACGGCGTAGCCGGCGGCCAGCCGCGTGCGGAAGCGCTCGGTGGCCGTGTCCTGGTCGAAGAGATTCAGGATGTTGAAGTTCACCTGGACCCGCCGGTCGCCGGCCAGCCGGAACTCGTGCTGCACGTAGAAGTCCGTCTGGGAGAAGACCGGCGTTCGCCCGTCGCTCAGGCGTCCCTTGTACATCACGGGGAAGTTGTTGCCCTCGATGAACGCGGCTTCCCGCGTCACCGGGACCCCGCTCGCGACGATCTGGTAGAGCCCGATCGACGAGCCGAACGGGAAGTCGTACAGGAGCTGCGCCTTGAACTGGTGCGGCCGGTCCGTCGCGAGGCGCCCGAACACGGGCTGTCCGCGCTCGTCGAAGGACATGAGCGGGTAGTCGAAGTTCCGGCCCACGTTCGGGCTGGTCCGCCCGGGTTCGTCCGACTGCGCGAGGCCGGAGTAATTGCCGTACAGCCGGCTCCAGAGGTAGCTGAGCGTCAGGGCCCAGTTGTCGGCCGGCCGCTTGCGGAAGGTGAATTCCACCCCGTCGTAGTCCCGTACGGCCTTGGGGAACTGCTTGATCTCGCCCGTGCCGGCCACCGCGAACGTCGCGGCGGTGCCGTAGCCGGGGTTCGCGATCTTGTAGATCTCGTTCTGGTTGGCGTCGAGCGCGCCGACGTCCTCGATCGCCCGGTCGATCTGCTTGTGCACGTAGCGCACGCCGAGGCCGATGAGCGGCGTGAGTTCATGTTCGAACCCCACGACCGCTTCCTGGAGCCGCATCGGCTTGAGGTCGGGGTCGATCGTGTTCTCGCCGGGCGCGTTCGACGGGTGCCGGAAGTCGACCGGGCCCAGGATGAGGGTGCCCGGGCACGCCGGCGGACAGGACGCACTCGCCACCAGGTTCGGCCAGTCGGCGGTCTCGAGCGTGTACCAGTATTCGTACCAGTGCTCGCCGCCGAACGACCCCCGCGGCAGCTCGAGCTTCATGATGTCGTAGAACATGCCCCAGCTCGCGTACGCCTTCCAGCGGCCGTCGCCGAGGATGTCGTAGGCGACGCCCGCCCGCGGGGCCACCTTGTCGCCGAAGCCCCACTCGATGGCGCTGCCGGGCAGGTCCTTGGCGAACGACGGCACGTGCTCGTTCTCGGTCCGGAGGCCCAGGTTGAGGGTCAGCTTGTTGTTGACCGTCCACGAATCCTGGATGAACAGCCCCACGTTCTTCGAGCTGACGTTCCCGAACCGGATGAACCCGCGCTTCGGGTCGATGGCGTTGCTCCGGACACGGTAGTAGCCGTAGGTGCCGCGCATGCCGCTGAACGAACGGCCCCAGTACAGCAGCACGCGGTTGCCGGACTCCCCGGCGTCCACGTCGTTGCCGATGTTGTCGAACTGGATGCCGCCTTTCAGCGTGTGCTGGCCCCCGGCGTTGCCGTACCAGGTGACGTCGGCCTGCACGAAGGGCCGCTTCTGCTGGTCCTTGCGCGTGTCGAAGTTCGTCAGCGGCTGGGAGAACCCCGTCGTTTTCTGCAGGTCCGCCGGCACCCCGGCCATCCCCACGTTCGACGTCTGGAAGATGAACCGCGGGCCCTGCGGCACGCCGTCGTTCCACACGTCGGAGAAGTAGTAGCCGGCCCGGGCGCCGATGTAGAGGTTGTGGCTCACGATCCAGTCGACGTTCCCCGAGATCGTGTAGTTCTGCCGCAGAGTATCGATGTCGTACAGCGTGCCCACGGCATCGCTTCCGTCGAGCGACGGCAAGAGCCCCTTCGTCTTCGACGGGTTGAAGTTCGCCGCCACGCGCATCCGGATGCTGTTGGTCAGTTGCGACGTGACGTTGCCCGAGAAGTAGTGGACCGTGTCCTTCTGGTTGCGCGTGACGCTCTGGTTGTTCGCCAGCAGCGTCACGGTCCGATCCGTCGATTCCAGCGAGGGGTTGTAGCTCGCGAAGAACCACGCCTTGTCCCGCGCGATCGGGCCGCCGAGGCCGAAGCCGGGCTCCCAGCGCGTCCAGCTATCCTCGGGATACGTGATGTACTCCGCGACGTCGGCGTTGGTCAGGCTCAGGCGCAGCGTCGGGCGCCGCGAACTCTCCAGGGCGTCGCCGCTGAGATACGTGAGGGCCGTCCCGCGGAAGTCGTTGGTCCCGCTCTTCGTGATGACGTTCACGACGCCACCCGTCGTGCCCCGGTACTCCGCCGGGTAACCGCTCGACTTCACCTGAATCTCCTCGATGAAGTCGGTGACGAGGCGCTTGCCCTGGACACCGGTGACCAACTGCGTCGTGTCGACGCCGTCGATGATGTACGCGTTCTCCGAGGCGCTTGAGCCGTCGATCGAAATCCCACCCCCGAAGCGGCCCTCGGAGTTGGCCCCGGGCGCCTGGGTCACGAGCGACGAGAAGTCGCGGCCCTTCGGCAGCTTGTCGATGACTTCGTCGCGGATGTTGAACGCCTTGGTGCTCTGCTTGACGTCGATGAGCGGCGACTCCGCCGTCACCTGCACCTGCTCGGTGACACCGGCGACGGCCAGCGTGAAGTCCACCTTCTTGATCTGGCCCAGCAGGACCTCGATGTTCTCGACCTTCGCGTCGGTGAAGCCCTGCAGTTTCGCCGTCACCTCATAGATGCCCGGCGGCAGGCCGGGGAAGCGATAGGCGCCGCGCTCGTCGGTCGTGGTGACGGCCACGCCGATCAACCGCGGGCTGCGTGCCTCCACGGTCGCGCCCGGCAGCACGCCACCCGAGGCGTCCTTCACCACGCCCTCGATGGCGCCGCGCTGCTCCTGCGCCGCGAGCGGCCACGCCAGCCACAGCGCGCAGAGCGCGACCAGAGCCGTGAACCGAAGCTTCATACTGTCGTCCTCCTGTCGATGACCTCAAAGAAAGGCAAGGTCGAACGGCCCGGCGAACGCCAGACCGACTGGCCTTCCAACTCACGGCCAAGTGCACGTTCCGTGCCCTTCATCCGGGCGACGGACTGCCGCGCAAAACCGCGGCACTTGCCAGCCAGCCTTGCACTGACCAGCCGCGTTTCCCCACTATAGCACCAAAGTTCAGAATCGGCGATCCAACATTCCGGAGATCAGCAACGGCTGAGCTTCCCGGCATCTGCTATGATCCCGGACCGTGCCCCGCGCGGCGGTTCTCTCCCACACCGACGTCTTCATCGTCTCCGCCGTGCGCACGCCCATCGGCCGCTACGGGGGTGCGTTCCGCTCGCTCCCCGCGGTCGAGTTGGGGGGCCTCGTCGTGCGGGCCGCACTCGAGCGCGCGCGCGTCGACCCGGGCGTCGTCGGCGATCTCTGGTTCGGGCAGGCCCGCCAGGCCGGTTCGGGTCCGAACCCGGCGCGCCAGGTCGCGCACCGCGCAGGGCTTCCCGCCGGGGTGCCGGCGCAGACGATCAACAAAGCGTGCGCGTCCGGGATGCAGGCGGTTGCGAGTGCGGCACACGCCATTGTGGCGGGCGAAGTCGGCGTCGCCGTCGCGGGCGGCATGGAATCGATGAGCCGCATGCCGTACTTGCTCGACGCCGACGCGGCCCGGTGGGGCCGCCGGATGGGGGACTTCCGGCTCGTCGATGCGATGTACCGCGACGGCTTTCACTGTCCGCTGTCGAATTTGATCATGGGGGAGACGGCGGAAGTCCTGGCGCGCCAGTACGGCATCACGCGCGAGGCGTCGGACGAGTACGCGCTCGAGAGCCAGCGTCGCGCCGAGGCGGCCATCACGAGCGGCAAGTTCGATGCGGAGATCGTGCCGGTCACGGTGCCAGCCCCGGCGGGCGAGCCGGTCGTCGTGGCGCGCGACGAGCATCCGCGCTTCGGCACCACGATCGAGGGGTTGCGGCGACTGCCGCCGGTCTTTCCCGACGTCGAGGGCCAGCCGGGCATCATCACGGCCGGGTCTGCCTCGGGGATCACCGACGGCGCCGCCGCGCTCGTGCTGGCGGACGCCGCGCAGGTGCGCGTGCTCGAGCTGACCCCCCTCGCGCGAGTCGTGGGGTGGGCGAGCGCCGGCGTCGACCCTCGGATCATGGGCATCGGGCCGGTGCCCGCCGTGCGGACCCTGCTCGCCGGGACGGGCCTCGCGCTGGACGACTTCGCGCTCGTCGAGCTCAACGAGGCGTTCGCCCCGCAGGTGTTGGCGGTCCTCCAGGAGTTGCCCATTCCGCGCGACCGCCTCAACGTCAACGGGGGCGCCATCGCCCTGGGCCACCCCATCGGGTGCACGGGCGCGCGCCTGCTGGTGACGTTGATCCACGAGATGCACCGCCGCCGGGTGCGCTACGGTCTGGCCACGCTCTGCGTGAGCGGCGGGATGGGCATGGCGATGGCACTCGAACGATGCTAGCCGCTCCCGACGCGACGGCCGAACGGCGGGTGTTCCGGATCGCCGTCATCCCCGGCGACGGCATCGGGCCGGAGGTGACGGCCGAGGCCCTCAAGGTCGTGCGCGCGGTTGGCGAGGTGTTCGGGCGCCGCTTCGAGCTCGAGCAGTTGCCCTGGGGCGCGGACCACTACTTGAAGACCGGCGTGACGGTGCCGCCCGGCGGCTACGCCATGCTCCGGGACCAGTTCGACGCGGTGTTCATCGGCGCGCTCGGCGACCCTCGCGTGCCCGACATGCGCCACGCGCGCGACATCCTGCTCGGGATCCGGTTCGAGCTGGACCTCTACGTCAACTACCGGCCGGTCAGGCTGATCGACGCGCGCCTCTGCCCGCTCAAGGGCCGCGGGCCCGCCGACGTCAACTTCGTGGTGTTTCGCGAGAACACCGAGGGGCTCTACGTCAACGTCGGCGGGCGGTTCAAGCCGGGGACGCCGGACGAAGTCGCCGTCCAGGAGGAGATCAACACCTACAAAGGCGTCCACCGCATCGTCCGGTACGCCTTCGAGTGGGCCCGCGCGCACGGGCGGACCAGGGTCTGCATGGCCGACAAGAGCAACGCCCTGACGATGGGCCACGCGCTGTGGCAGCGGGTGTTCGCCGAGCTGTCGCGGGAGTACCCGGAGATCGAGGCGACCCATCTCTACATCGACGCGCTGGCGATGCAGATGGTCAAGAACCCGGCCCAGTTCCAGGTGATCGTCACGAACAACATGTTCGGCGATATCATCACCGACCTGGGGGCGCAGCTCCAGGGCGGCCTGGGGATGGCCGCCTCCGGCAATCTGCATCCCGGTCGTACCTCGATGTTCGAGCCGGTCCACGGCTCGGCGCCGAAGTACGCCGGCAAGAACGTGGCCAACCCGATCGGCGCCGTGCTCTCCGCGGCGCTCATGCTCGAATCGCTGGGGTGCGGGCCCGAGGCGCAGGCCGTCGAGCGCGCGGTGGAGGCGGTCGTGCGAAGCGGGCAGGGGCCGGCGGAGATCGGGGGCTCGCTCGGCACGCGCGAGACGGGCGACGCGATCGCAGCCGCCATTCGGGCGGGCGCCCCGTAGCGCGCCGGCGCGCGGGCGAGGAGGAGTGCGGGTGATGGCATCACCGGAGGTCTTCATTGTCGGGGGCGCACGGACGCCGATGGCGGAGTACACCGGCGCGCTCAAAGATATCTCGGCGATCGAGCTGGGCGCCATCGCGGCGCGCGCGGCGTTCGAGAAAACCCGCGTCGACCCCGCGTGGGTCGACCACGTCGTGTTCGGCAACGTTCTGCAGACGAGCGCTGACGCGATCTACGCGGCCCGCCACATCGGGCTCAAGGCCGGGGTGCCCGTCGAGGTGCCGGCCCTGACCGTCAACCGGCTCTGCGGGTCCGGCATCCAGGCGGCCGTGAGCGGAGCGCACCTCATCCACCTCGGCGAGGCCGAGATCGTCCTGACGGGCGGCACCGAAAACATGAGTCAGGCGCCGCACGTCATCCGGGGCCTCCGGTCGGGGCTGAAACTGGGGCAGGGCAAGCTCGAAGATTCCCTCTGGGAAGCGCTGCTCGATCCGTACTGCGGCTGTACGATGGCCGCGACGGCGGAGAACTGCGCGCGCAAGTACGGCATCTCGCGCGAGGAGCAGGACCGCTTCGCGGTACGGAGCCAGCAGCTCGCCGCCCGGGCATGGCGCGAAGGGCGCTTCGCGGACGAGGTCGTGCCGGTTGAGATCAAGACCCGCAAAGGGTCGACCTGGTTCGCCCAGGACGACCACCTGCGACCCGACACGACCCTGGAGGTGCTGGCCACGCTGCCGCCGGCGTTCTCGAAGGACGGCTGCGTCACGGCCGGCAACGCCAGCGGCATCGTCGACGGGGGCGCCGCGCTCATCCTCGCCTCGGCCGCGGCCGTGCGCGAGCGCGGCCTCGCGCCGATCGGGCGGCTCGTGGGGTGGGCGGTGACGGGGGTGGAGCCGTCGCTGATGGGCATGGGGCCGGCGCCGGCGACCCGCAGGCTCCTCGCCCGTCAGGGCTTGACCCTCGACCAGATCGACCTCATCGAGGTGAACGAAGCCTTCGCCGCGCAGTATCTGGCCGTCGAGAAAGAGCTCGGGCTCGACCGCGACAAGGTGAACGTCAACGGCGGCGCGATCGCCCTGGGGCACCCGCTAGGCATGACCGGGACGCGGTTGCTGCTCACGCTGCTGCTGGAGCTGAGGCGGCGCGGCAAGCGGCGCGGGCTGGCGACGGCCTGCATCGGCGGCGGCCAGGGCATCGCTGCCCTGGTCGAGACCACCTAGGGCAGACCTGACGGGCGCGCGGCGCACGAACGAGGAGGAGACGCATGGCGATCAAGACGGTTGGGGTGCTGGGGTGCGGCTTGATGGGGTCGGGGATCGCGCAGGTCTGCGCGCAGGCAGGGTACCGGACGACCGTTCGCGAGGTCGACGACGCGCTGCTCGACAAGGGATTGGCGCGCATCAAGAAGTTCCTCGCCGACGGCGTCGAGCGGGGCAAGGTGACTCCCCAGGCGCGCGACCAGGCGCTGGCGAACCTCACCGGCACGACGCGGCTCGAAGACCTCGCCGGCTGCGACCTCATCGTCGAAGCGATCGTCGAGAACCTGGACGCGAAGGTGGCGGCCTTCACGGCGCTCGACGGGCTGGTCGGCCCGACCACCATCTTCGCGTCGAACACCTCCTCGCTGTGCATCACCGAGCTGGCGTCGAAAACGCGGCGCCCGGACCGCTTCGGCGGCCTGCATTTCTTCAATCCCGTCCCGATCATGAAGCTGGTCGAGGTCATCCGGGCTTTGACGACGAGCGACGAGACGTTTCAGACGCTGCACGCATTCGCCCGGTCGCTCGGCAAGGAACCCATCGTGGCGCCCGACAAGCCCGGGTTCATCGTCAACCGCTTGCTGGTGCCGTACCTGCTCGACGCCGTCCGCGCGTACGAGAACGGCCTTGGGACGGTCGAGGACATCGACAAGGGCATGACGCTCGGGTGCGGCCACCCGATGGGTCCCTTTACGCTGCTCGATTTCGTCGGGCTCGACACCACGTACTACATCGCCAACATCATGTTCGAGGAGTACCGCGAGCCGGCTTACGCGCCGCCGCCGCTGCTCAAGCGCATGGTCCTGGCCGGGCGCCTCGGCCGGAAGAGCGGGCAGGGCTTCTACAAGTACTGAGGGTGCTTCGGGGCCCGGGCCAGTCTGTCCAGCAGGGCGCGCGCCTTCTGTTTGAACTCGCGGTCTTCGGGCGCCCACTCGGGGTCGAGGGGCGCCTCGAGGACTTTGCGCAGCGCCTCCCGAGCTTCCGCGGGTCGTCCCAGCTCGACGAGGGTCTCGGCGAGGAAGTAGAGCGACGCGGTGCTATTCGGGTTGTAGGCGAGCGACCGGCGGAGGTGGAATTCCGCCAGCCGGTCGTTGCCCCCGAAGAGCCGGGGGACGCGCTGGTACCAGCGGCCCAGCGCGCGGTCGGCGGATCCCTGTTGGAACGCCGGGTCGATCTTCAGCACCGTTTCCAGCGCCGCCTTGACAGCGCTGCGGTACTTCAGCCCCGCCCGAAGGCCGGCCGACTCGGCGAGGGCGCCCATGTTGGCCGCCAGCCAGAAATGCCCTTCCGGGCGAGCCGGCTGCGCCGCGACGGCCGCGCGCGCCGCGGCGATCCCGCGCTCGTAGGTCGCCTGGCGCTCCGCCTCGGGGACATGGCCGCCGAGCCAGTAGCAGGCGCGGGCCAGCTTCCACGCCGCGTCGAAGTCGCGGCCGTTCTGCGTGAGGCGGTGCGCCCAGATGGCCGCGGCCCGCCGCGCCAGGTCGAGCTGCTCGCGCTGCGCGTAGAGCGCGTCGGGGTCGTCCGCCGCCTGGCGCTCGGCGGCGGGACGGTCCAGCCGGATGGCGCGCCCGCCACCCGCCGGGGCCGACGCTCCGAGGATTCGTATCGGGATGAGGACCAGGAGAGACGCGCCCGCGGCCGCCAGCGAAGCCGTGAGGTACAATACGCCCATGCACGACATCATCCGGCAGCTCCTGGCGGCGCTGGGCGAAGATCCCACGCGCGAGGGGCTGCGCGACACGCCGCGGCGTGTCGAAAAAGCCCTGAAGTTCCTCACGAGCGGTTACGGCGCCGACGTCGATCGCGTCCTGAACGGCGCGCTCTTCGCCGTCGACTATAACGAGATGGTCATCGTCAAGGATATCGATTTTTATAGCTTGTGCGAACACCATCTCCTCCCGTTTTTCGGCAAGTGCCACGTCGCCTATCTCCCGAAGGGCAAGGTCATCGGGCTCAGCAAGATCCCCCGTCTGGTCGAGGTGTTCAGCCGGCGGCTCCAGATTCAGGAGCGGTTGACCAGCCAGATCGCCGAGACCATCCGCCAGAAGATCGACCCGCACGGCGTCGCCGTCGTGATGGAGGCGACGCACCTGTGCATGGCGATGCGCGGCGTCGAGAAGCAGAACTCGTTCGCCGTCACGAGCGCCATGCTGGGCGTGTTCCGCGACGACGCCCGCACGCGCATGGAGTTTCTGGAGCTCCTCAGACACCGCGGCGTGTCCGGCGCTCTCGAGCCCGGGGCGGCAAGGGTCGCCTGCGTCACGGATTGAGCGGCCGCCGCGGCGGCGTTTTCCCAGCGCCGCACCCGCGGACCTCGCGCGTCCGTGGTCGGCCTGGCGCGGGCCGCGCCGGCGGCGGGGCGCAGCGAGCGCGTTCGCTATACTGCCCTCGATGAGCGCAGGAGTCGCGCGCCGGCCGACGGGCCTGATGTGTGGCGTGCTGGTGGGGGCGGCGTTCGGTGCCGGGCTCGTGGCGGTTCAGCCGCGCCGGACGCCGAGGCTCGTCGAGGCGCCGGCGGAGCTGGTGTGCCCGGCGGAGCTCGGCCGAGGGGTCGCGACCGGCCGGACCTTTTGCGACATCCTGACGGGCCGGGAGCCCGGTGCGGGCGTCCTGGTCAAGATCCCGCCGCACCGCGGCCCGGCGGTCCTCAGCTTCGACCTCCACGCGCGCCACGTCTATTCGGCGGAGCGCGAGCGCACCGGACAAGCGTACGCGCGGTATACGGCGACCGTCGTGGCCGTCACCCCTGCGGGCGATCTCCTCGGCCGGGCGGTCGTGCAAGCCGAATTCCGCACCCTCGCGGACGCCTTCGATCGCATCGGGGGCGGAGCCGGCCCCGGCGGCTTGAAAGCGGTGGTGCCGGTCTCGGTGGAGCCGATCCGCGTCGAGGTGCCCGAGCGCGTCGACCAGGTGAGCCTGCTCGGCGAAAAGCTCCGCGTCCTCCGCCGCGACGGCGAGCTCACCTATGCGATGCCCGGGTACGCCGTCGCCGTCGTGAGCCGGGTCCTGGTGCAGTACCGCCCGGCGCCCCGCCGGGGCGTCGCCAGGTCGTCGACGTGACGCGCGCGCGGGCGGCGGTCAGTGCACCGTCCGGGTCTTGCGGGTGAGGTAGTCCAGCAAGACGTAGCGGCCCAGCGTGGCGGGGGTCGTGAAGTACGCCTTGCCGCGGCAGATGGCGGCGACGCGCCGCACGAAGCTCACCAGGTCGGCGTCGCGGGCGAGCATGAAGGTGTTGATGAGGATCCCCGCCCGGCGGCAGCGCGCCACCTCGGCGAACGTTTCGGCCACGATGAGGGGGTCGAGGCCGAAGGCGTTGCGGTAGAGGCGCCCGTCGGGCTGGGTCAACGCCGAGGGCTTTCCGTCGGTGATCATGATGATCTGCCGCATGTCCTTCCGCTCGCGCTCGAGCAAGCGGCGGGCCAGGCGCAGCCCCTCGCGCGTGTTCGTGTAGTACGGTCCCACCTTCACCCGGGCGAGCCGGGCGAGGGGCACTTCTTCGGCGGTGTCGTGGAAGAGCACCAGGCGCAGCGTGTCGCCGGGATACTGCGTGCGGATCAGGGTCGCGAGGGCCAGGGCGACGCGCTTGGCGGGCGTGAACCGGTCCTCGCCGTAGAGGATCATGCTGTGACTGCAGTCGAGCAGCAGGACCGTCGCGCACGACGCCTGGTACTCGCTCTGGGCCACCATCAGGTCTTCGTACTGCACGTCGACGACCGGCCCGCCGCCGGCGGTCCGCCCGGCGAGGCCGGCCCGCCGCACGGCATTCCGCAGGGTCTCGCTCGCGTCGAGGTTGAGGGTGTCGCCGAACGCGTACGGCTTCGGCGGCCCGGAGGCTTCGACACCGGTGGCGAGGTCGCGCGTGTCGTGGCGCCCGAAGCTGCTCCGGCCGGTCGCCCCGAGGAGATCGCGCAGGGCGCGGTAGCCCAGAAAGTCCAGGCCCTTGTCGGTGATCTCGAAGCGGACCGGGGCGGAGCCGGCGCCGCGCCGGTCCCCGGCCGCCGGTGCGGGGCGGTCGGTGCGCTCGCGGCGGTGCGCGGTCAGGAACCCTTCGCGGAGGAGGCGGTCGACAAGCTGCTGGACCAGGGCGTCGAGCGGCGACCATCCGTCGCCCTCGTCCATGTCCGCCGGGTCGCCGAGGAGCCGGTCGAGGGCCTGCTCGGACAAGAGGCCGCCGTTCAGCAGGGCGTCGAGGATGGCGTCGTGGAGGGCCTCCAGGGTGTCGGGGGCCGGGGCCTCCTCCGAGAGCCACGCCCACGGCGAGGGGCCGGCGCCGCTCGCGAGCAGCAGGTCCGCCAGTCGGGCGAGGAGCGCCTCCAGGTCGACCTCGCCGGCGAGGTCGCCGACAAAGCGGGTGTAGAGGTAGCGCATGGGCGGCCGCGCCTCAGTTGTAGTACTTTTTCCGGCTCGTGGGCGACGGCCGCTCGTCGAGGAACGTCTCGTCAGCCACGACGTGCGGCCTCGGCTTCGGCGTCTCGACGGCCCGATACGTCCACGCGTCGGTCCGGCTGATGCGCTTCAGCGCGTAGAGCCCTTCGAGAACGAAGTCGATCCCCGAGGCGAGCAGGCCGGGCGCGGCGGCGTCGGGCGGGCAGGCGCGTTCCCCGGCGTCGCGGAGGCCGTGGACCGCCTCGGCCCGTCCGATCAGGTCGGCGGCCGGCGCCATATCGTCGACCTGGAGGGTCCCGCCCTGGTCGAACCACTCGACGACCGGGCGCAGGTCGACGCCGTGGAAGCGCTGGTCGAACACGGTGGCGACCGCCGCGCGCACCAGCTCGTGCGCCACGTGCTCGGCGCCCTTGAGCTCGCCCTCGTACTCGAGCTCGAACTTGCCGGTGATCGAGGGCAGGGCGGCGTAGATGTCGGTGACGCGCGCGACCGCGACCGGCTCGCCCGCCAGGAGGGCCCGCCGCTCCGCGTTGGACACGGTGTTCTCGAGCACGGTGATCGGCAGCCGCTGGCTGACGCCCGACCGCCGGTCGATCTTCGGATCCCGCCGCGCCTCGAAGGCGATCTCCTCGACGATCTCGCGGACGTACTCGGGGACGATCGGCTCGCGGGCGGCGGGGTGGCCGTTGCGGCGATCGAGCCAGGCTTCCTGCGCCGTGATGGCCATGGCGTCGCGCCGGGTGCGCGGATAATGCGTCCGGATCTCGGAGCCGAGGCGGTCCTTGAGGGGCGTGATGATCTTGCCCCGCGCCGTGTAATCCTCGGGGTTCGCCGTGAACACCATCAAGACGTCGAGCGGGAGCCGTACGGGGTAGCCTTTGATCTGGACGTCGCCCTCCTGCAGGATGTTGAAGAGCCCCACCTGGATTTTCCCGGCGAGGTCTGGCAGCTCGTTGATTGCGAAGATGCCCCGGTTCGCTCTCGGGAGCAGCCCGTAGTGCATAGTCAATTCGTCGCCGAGCTGGCGGCCGGTCTGCGCCGCCTTGATCGGGTCGATGTCCCCGAGCAGGTCGGCGATCGTCACGTCCGGGGTGGCGAGCTTTTCCACGTAGCGGGCCTCCCGCGGGCGCCAGGCGACCGGCAGGCGGTCGCCTTCGGCCTGCCGCCGCGCGCGGCACGCCGCGCAGATCGGAGCGAGCGGGTCGTCGTTGATTTCGCACCCGGCCACGACGGGGATCGCCTCGTCCAGCAGGCCGACGAGCGACCGCAGCAGGCGGCTCTTGGCCTGGCCCCGCAGGCCGAGGAGGATGAAGTGGTGCCGCGACAGAATCGCGTTGACGATCTGGGGCAGCACCGTGTCGTCGTAGCCGTGGATGCCCGGGAACAAGGGCTCGCCGGCGCGCAACTTGCGGATCGTGTTCTCGCGCAGCTCGTCCCGAACCGAGCGGCGGGGCACCTCGCCCGCCGCCACCGCCCGGCGGAGCTCCCCGAGGGTCGTTGGTTGGGTCATTGGCTCGATTGTAGACGGGCGGCTCCGAATCGGCAACGCCCTGGAGGCGCGGCCCCGCCTGTGGCACCATGACGACGTGGATCCGCCGCTGCACCCCGCGTTCGCGCCCGGCGCGGCGGCGGTGTTCGCCCACCGCGGCGGGGCGGCGCTCGCGCCGGAAAACACGCTGGCGGCCTTCGACCAGGCGCTCGCCCTCGGGGCCGACGGCCTCGAACTCGACGTGCGGCTCGCCCGCGACGGCGTCGTGGTGGTGCACCACGACGCGACCGTCGACCGCACGACGAGCGGCCGCGGCCCCGTCGAGGCCCTGACGGCGGGCGAGCTCGCGCGCCTCGACGCGGGGTATCATTTCCAGGCCGACGGCCGCTACCCGTTCCGCGGGCGCGGGGTCGGCGTGCCGGCGCTCCGGGAGGTGTTGGCCCGGTACCCCGAGGTGCCCGTCATCGTCGAGCTCAAGGGTGACGACCCGCGGCTCGCCGAGCGGACCCTCGCCGACATCGAGGCCGCCGGTGCGGCCGGGCGCGTCGCGGTCGCCTCGTTCAGCCAGCGCGTGCTCGACGCCGCGCGGCGGCTGGCCCCGCAGGTGGCGACGAGCGCCTCGACCCGGGAGGTCCGCTGGTTGCTCTGGCGGGCGCGGTTCGGGTGGACCGTGTCCCACCCGCCGTATCGCATGGTCCAGGTCCCGGAGACGCGCGGGGCGACCCGCATCGTGACGCCGGCCTTCATCCGCGCCGCGCACCGCGCGGGGCTCGCCGCGCAGGTGTGGACCGTGGACCGCGAGGCCGACATGGTCCGCTTGCTCGAGTGGGGCGTCGACGCCATCATTACGGACCGGCCCGACATCGCGGTCGCGGTCGTGCGCGCCCGCCGTCCCGGCGGCGCCGAGCGGCGAGGATCGGACCGTGACGCCTGACCGGCTCCGGCCCCCGACCCTGTCCGATGTCTACGCGGCCCGGCGGCGGCTGGCCGGCGTGCTCCAGCCCACGCCGCTGCTCCGGCATCCCCTGCTCGTCGAGGCGTTGGGGTGCGACGTCTGGGTGAAGCACGAGAACCACAACCCGACGGGCGCCTTCAAGGTGCGGGGCGGGGTCAACCTCGTCGCCAGCCTCGACGCGGAGGTCCGCCGCCGGGGGGTCGTGACGGCGTCGACGGGCAACCACGGGCAGTCGGTCGCGTTTGCCTGCCAGCGGGCGGGCGTGCCGTGCACGATTTACGTCCCGCGCGGCAACAACCCGGAGAAGAACGCCGCGATGCGGGCGATGGGGGCGGTGGTGGTCGAGCACGGGCGCGACTTCGACGAGGCGCGCGAGGAGGTCGAGCGCCTCGCCGCCAGCCGCGGCTTGCGCTATGTCCACTCGGCAAACGAACCGCTGCTCATCGCCGGCGTCGCCACCTACGCTCTGGAGATCTTCGAGGCGCTCGACGCCATCGACGTCGTCTTCGTGCCCATCGGCGGCGGCAGCGGCGCGAGCGGCCTCGTGACCGTCCGCGACGCGCTCGGCGCCCGGACCGCGATCGTCGGCGTGCAGGCGGCGCGCGCTGACGCGTTCGCCCGCTCTTGGCGGGGCCCGACGCGCGTCGTGGGCACATCCGCCGACACGTTCGCGGAAGGTCTCGCGACACGCGTGACCTTCGACCTGCCCTTCGGGATTCTCAAGCGGGGCCTCGCCGACGTCGTGACGCTGAGCGAGGCGGAGCTGGCCGAAGGCATCCGCCTGGCGCTCCAGACGACGCACAACCTCGCGGAGGGCGCCGGGGCGGCGGCGCTCATGGCCGCGTGGACGCGGCGCGACGCGCTGGCCGGCCGGCGGGTCGTGGTCGTGATGAGCGGGGGCAACCTGGACACCGCGACGCTGCGCCGCGTGCTCGCGCCGTGACCGGCCGGAGCGCCAGCGCGTCGTGCGCGGCCGCGATCCAGGTCGAGAGTCTAACCGGTCGCCGCCGCCGTCGCGAAGCGACGATCCGCGCAGGGGTGGGAACCCGGGTGGCGGCCGGGCCGCGGGCTATCGCGGTCGAGCGCGGGCGGGTACAATAGCGCAAAGCGGTTCAGGCGACCTCAGGAGAGGCCCGTCCCGTGCGGGTGCGCTCGCGCGGGGCGTGACGGCTGGAACCATGAGATACACAGCACCCAGAGAAGACCAGGACCTCGAGCGCCTCGAGACGCGCGAGTGGATCGAGTCGCTCGACTACGTGATCGAGACGGGAGGCCCGGCACGGACCTCGCGGCTGCTGGCGGCGCTCGAGGCGCACGCGCGGCGCCGCGGCGTCGAGCGCCCCTTCACGGCCAACACGCCCTACGTGAACACGATCCGGCCCGAGGACGAAGTGCCGCTGCCGGGCAGCCAGGAGATCGAGCGGCGCATCAAGAGCCTGGTGCGGTGGAATGCGCTCGCCATGGTCGTGCGGGCGAATCGACAGTCGGACGGCATCGGCGGGCACATCTCGACCTACGCCTCGGCGGCCACGCTCTTCGAGGTGGGCTTCAACCACTTCTTCCGGGCGAAGGGGCCGTCGGGTGACGGCGACCTCATCTACTTCCAGGGCCACGCGGCGCCGGGCATCTACGCGCGGGCGTTCCTCGAAGGGCGCCTGACGGCCGCCCAGCTCGAGAACTTCCGCCGCGAGCTCCGCCCCGGCGGCGGCCTGCCCTCGTATCCCCACCCGTGGCTGATGCCTGACTTCTGGGAGTTCCCGACGGTGTCGATGGGCCTCAGCCCCATCATGGCCATCTACCAGGCGCGGTTCATGCGGTACCTGGAGGACCGCGGGTTGCGCGCGCCGTCCGACGCGAAGGTCTGGGCGTTCCTCGGCGACGGCGAGACCGACGAGCCCGAAGCGCTCGGCGCCATCACGCTGGCCGCCCGCGAGAAGCTCGACAACCTCATCTTCGTCGTCAACTGCAACCTGCAGCGGCTGGACGGCCCCGTGCGCGGCAACGGCCAGATCATCCAGGAGCTCGAAGCGGCGTTCCGCGGCGCCGGCTGGAATGTCATCAAGGTGATCTGGGGCAGCGACTGGGACCCGCTGCTCGCCAACGATCGCGACGGCCTGCTGGTCAAGCGCATGGGCGAGATCGTCGACGGGCAGTACCAGAAGTACGCCGTCGAATCGGGACGCTACATCCGCGAGCACTTCTGGGGAGCCGACCCGCGCCTGCTCGAGATGGTCAAGCACCTGTCGGACGAGCAGCTCGGGCGGCTGCGCCTCGGCGGGCACGACCCGGTGAAGGTCTACAACGCGTATCGCGCGGCGGTGCGCCATCGGGGCGCCCCGACCGTGATCCTGGCCCGGACCATCAAGGGGTACGGCCTGGGGGAGGCGGGCGAGGGCAAGAACATCACCCACCAGCAGAAGAAGCTCAACGAAGACGAGTTGCGGGCGTTCCGGACACGCTTCGGCATCCCGATCTCCGACGACCAGATCAAGGAGGCGCCGTTCTACCGCCCGCCCGAGGACGCCCCCGAGATGCGCTACCTCCGGGAGCGCCGGGCCGCGCTCGGCG
Organism: uncultured Vicinamibacterales bacterium; assembly: GCA_964478975.1. Taxonomy (GTDB): domain Bacteria; phylum Acidobacteriota; class Vicinamibacteria; order Vicinamibacterales; family JAHECP01; genus CAYZKQ01. The sequence continues at coordinate 29,312 of CAYZKQ010000019.1, forward strand.
GCTTTGTGCCCTCGCGCCGCGTGCTGGTCTCGCCGCTGCGCCCCTCCCTCGACGCGCTCTTCGAGGAGTTTTCGCAGGGCACCGAGGGGCGCGCCGTGTCGACCACGATGGTCTTCGTGCGGATGCTCGCCAAGCTGCTCCGCGACAAGGAGGTGGGGCGGCTCATCGTGCCGATCGTGCCGGACGAGGCGCGGACCTTTGGGATGGAGGCGCTCTTCCGCCAGGTCGGGATCTACTCGCACGTCGGCCAGATGTACGAACCGGTCGATCGCGACACGCTCCTCTACTACAAGGAGGCGCAGGACGGCCAGATCCTCGAAGAGGGCATCACCGAGGCGGGGTCGATGTCGTCGTTCATCGCGGCGGGGACCGCCTACGCGACGTACGGCGTCAACACCATCCCGTTCTTCATCTTCTACTCGATGTTCGGCTTCCAGCGGGTCGGCGACCTCATCTGGGCCGCCGCCGACGCGCAGACACGGGGTTTCCTCGTCGGGGGCACCTCGGGCCGGACGACGCTGGCGGGCGAGGGCTTGCAACATCAGGACGGCCACAGCCACGTGCTGGCGTGGGGCGTGCCGAACCTGAAGGCGTACGACCCGGCGTTTGCCTACGAGCTCGCCGTGATCATCCAGGACGGCATCCGGCGCATGTACGGCGAGCAGGAACGGATCTTCTACTACCTGACCGTGACCAACGAGCCGTACGCGATGCCCCCCATGCCGGCCGGCGTGCGGGAGGGCATCCTGAAAGGGATGTACCGCTTCCGCGCGTCCGAGAACCGGAAGGCGAAGCTGCGCGCCCAACTGTTCGGGAGTGGGGCCATTCTCAACGAGGTCCTGAAGGCGCAGGAGATCCTCGAGGAACGGTACGGCGTCGCCGCGGACGTCTGGAGCGTGACGAGCTACAGCGAACTGTACCGGGACGGCCACGCCGCCGAGCGCTGGAATCGCCTGCACCCGGGCGAGCCGCCGCGCGTGCCGTACCTGAGCCAGTGCCTGCAGGACGCCCCCGGGGTGTTCGTCGCGGCCACCGATTACTTGAAGCTGCTGCCCGACGCGATCGCCCGCTGGGTCCCGCGGCCGATCGCCGCGCTCGGGACCGACGGGTTCGGCCGGAGCGACGACCGCCGGAGCCTCCGGGCGTTTTTCGAGGTGGATGCGCGCTTCGTGACCCTGGCGGCGCTCCACGAACTCATGGGCGCGGGAGAAGTGGACCGCGCGCTCGTCCAGCGGGCGATCACCGAGCTCGAGATCGACCCGGAGAAAGCCGACCCGGCCGTGGCGTAGGGGGCGGGCGCGGGTCGTGGACGCGCGAGACCTGACGTCTCGAAAGGCGACACAGAGGAGAGAGCGGATCGTGCCTATTCCATTCACCCTGCCCGAGCTCGGTGAGAACGTCACGACGGGCGACGTCGTGCGGGTGCTGGTCAAGCCGGGCGACGTCGTCGCGAAAGACCAACCCGTCCTGGAGCTCGAGACCGACAAGGCCACCGTCGAGGTTCCCTCGCGGGTGGCGGGCCGGGTCACCGCCGTGTCGGTGAAACCCGGGGACAAGGTGCGGGTCGGGCAGGTC
>CAYZKQ010000020.1:0-242 GCA_964478975.1 uncultured Vicinamibacterales bacterium
CGCGCCCGGCGGCGGCGCTCGCGGAGCTGGCGGACGCCCAGCTCGCCGAGGCGCTCGCGTCACTGGCGTATGCGCTCGCCGCCGGGTCGCCGGACCACCGCGCGCTTCGAGGGTCGAACGTGGCGCGCCGTCACGACTTCGGCCTCGGCGGGCCGCGCCGGGGCACGGCGTCGCCAGCGTGGCAGTTGCCCGAGGTCCAGACCGCGCCCGGGCGGCCCTGGCACGTGCGGGGGGCGCTGCTC
>CAYZKQ010000020.1:261-29102 GCA_964478975.1 uncultured Vicinamibacterales bacterium
GGCTGGCCGAGCTCGCGCTCCGGCGGATCGAGGCGGCCGCGGCGCTCCAGGCGCCCGCCCTCAACAGCAACGACCGCCGCTCGATCGCGCAGGCGGTCGCGCTCACCAACGTCTTCGCTTTGACGGACCGCGACCGGGACGCGATCGCGCAAGCCGTGGCCGCAGGGGCACGGCGGGTCCGCGCGGCGGCCGGCGACCTCCGGACGGCCGACGCGCTCGCGGTCGAGGCCGGGCTCGACGCGTGGCGGCGGCAGCAGCTCCAGTGGCTGGCTCGGCACGCCCCCGAGGCGGCGGTGGACCTGTTTACGCGGAGCGAGCTCGTGCGCCTCGGCCGCCCGTCGCCGGAGGTCGCCCTCGACGCCTGGGGCGCGTCGGCCGTCGCCGCCAACGGCTGCGTGTGTCTCCGATTCGTCTCGCCGCTCGACTGGGCGAGCACGACCGGCCGGGCGGAGGCGGGCTTGCTGGGCTCGCGCTTCCCAGACCTCTCCGTCCGGATCGCCGAGCTGCTCGCGGCCCTCGACGCGCCGGCGGCACTCGCGCGCGGGGTGCTCGCCTACGCCGCCCAGAGCCTGGCCGACCGGGTCGCGCCGCACGACCTGGACGACTGGCCGGCGCTCGCGCGCTGGGCCGCCCGCCTGCCGCCCGAAGAGGTCGAAGATTACATCGCCGCCCTGGTCGGCGGCGGGGCCCTCGTGCCTGACGGGTCCGCCCTCGAGAGACCGGAGGGATAGGCGCATGGTCCGGCTCGCCGAGCTGCTCGCCCTCGCCGGACTCCTCGCCGGCCAGGGGCCCGCCCCCGCCGAGCCCCTCCTGCGCATCGTCTCGCCGCCGGACGGGAGTTACGTGAGCGGCCCCCTGCGACTCCTGGCGGTGGTCGAGCCGCTCGCGGCGTTGCACGCGGTGGGGAGCGTGACCTTCTTCGCCGACGGCCAGGTCGTGTGCCGGCTGGACCGGCCGCCGTTCGCGTGCGAGTGGGACGCGGGGGACGTCGTGGCGGAGCATTACATCCGCGCCGTCGCGACGCTGGTCGGCGGCGGGCGCCTGACCGCGGCGGTGCGGACGCGCAAGCTCGAGCACGCCGAGCGCGTCGACGTCGACGTCGTGCAGGTCACAGCCACGGTGACGGATGCACGCGGGCGGTTCGTGGGCGGACTCCCCGCGAGCGCGTTCCGGGTCTACGAAGACGGGCGCCCGCAGGTCATCACGAGCTTCGTCGCCGTGGATCCGCCGCTCGCGCTGGTGGCGGCGATCGACATCAGCGGCAGCATGCGCCCGTGGATCGACGACGTCAAGGCGGCGGTCACGACGTTTCTGGCGGCGGTGCCGCCGCGGCACGAGGTCACGCTGCTCGCCTTCAACGACACGATCATCCCCCTCGTCTTGCGCACCACGGACCCGGCCGCGCGGGCGCGCGCCGTCAGCCGGCTGGCCGCCTGGGGCACGACGGCGCTGTACGACGTCATCCTCGACGGGCTCGACCAGCTCGAGCGGACGACGGGGCGCAAGGCGCTGGTGCTGTTCACCGACGGCGAAGACCAGGGCAGCGTCGCCACGCGCGACGACGTGATCAGGCGGCTGGAGCGAAGTGACGCGACGCTCTACGCGATCGGCCTGGGCCGCGGGGAGTCCGAGCCGATGTTGAAGCAACTGATGGAGCGGCTCGCGCGCCAGAGCGGCGGCCGGGCGTTTTTCCCGGCCCGGGTCGACGAACTCCGGCGCGTCTTCCAGGAAATCGTCGAAGATCTCTCGAATCAGTACCTGCTGTCGTACGCCCCGTCGAACACCGCCCGGGACGGGAGCTGGCGGACGATCACGGTCCAGGTGGACGGCTATCGCGTCCGCGCGCGCGAAGGGTACCGGGCGAGGAGCCGCCGGTGACCTGCCTGCGCCGCCCGGCGGCCGCCCTGGTTGCGTGCCTCGCCGCCGCCGCGGTGGTGACGGTCCGGCCGGCGGGTGCCTCCGCGGCCCAGCCGGGTGCCGCGGCTCAGGACCAACCCCGCTTCCGGAGCGGGCTCGATCTCGTCACGGCGGACGTCGTGGTGGTCGACCGCGACGGCGCGCCCGTGCGGGGCCTGACGGCCGACGACTTCGCCGTCCGGGTCGACGGCGCGCCGCGGTCGATCGTCTCGGTGCAGTTTGTGGAGTTCGGCGGCGCTTCCGGCGCTTCCGGCGGCGCGCCGGCCGCGTCCTCGAGTCTCTACGCGACCAACGAGGAGGCCGGCCGCGGCCGCCTGCTCGTGTTCGTGGTCGACCAGGGCAACATCCGGGCGGGCGGCGGCCGGTCGGCGTTGCTCCGGGCCGCGGCGCTGCTCGACCGGCTAACGCCGGCCGACCGCGTGGCGCTCTTCACGCTGCCCGGGCCCGGCCCGGCCATCCCGTTCACGAACGAGTTCGGCCGCGTCCGTGACGCGCTGCAGCGGATCTCCGGGCGGGCCTCGCGGGTGGAAGGCTCGCAGTATCCGCTCGGGCTGGCGGAAGCCCTCGCCATCGCGGACGGCGACCGGCGGGCGCTGCAAGAGGCGGCGGGCCGGTTCTGCGGCGGCGCGCCGAGCTGCGAGAGCGACCTCCAGGCGGACGCGCTGCTCATGGCCGACCAGGTCCGCGAGCGTACGCTCTCGTCGATGCGCGGCCTCGCCGCCGTGTTCGACGCGCTCCGGACGGTGGACGGCCCGAAGACGGTCGTGCTCGTCTCGGAGGGCCTCGTGCTGGGACGCGAGCTCGGCCGGACGGCGGAAATCGCCGCCGCCGCGGCGGCCGCTCGCGCGGCCCTCTATGTGCTGCGGCTCGACGCGAGCGCCTTCGACGCGGGCGACAGCCGCAGCGGTGTCGCGCTGGCCGCCGACGCGCGCCTCCTGGCCGAGGGGCTCGAGACGCTCGCCGGCTTCGCCCGCGGCGCGGTCTTTCCCGTGACGGCCTCCGGCGCGGCCGTCTTCGAGCGGCTCGCGCGCGAGCTCTCCGGACACTACCTCGTCGCGTTCGAAGCCGCGGCGGCCGACCGGGACGGCCGGCCGCACCAGATTCGCGTCGAGGTCCGGCGCCCGGGTGTCGTGGTCCGCGCGCGCCGCGAGTTCCGTACGGACACGACCCCGGCGGCCAGCGCCCCGGCAAGCGCCGAAGACCTGCTGAGTCGCGCCCTCACCGCCCCGAGCATCCTCACAGACCTGCCGCTCCGCCTCAGCACCTACGTGTTCGCGGACAGCGGCGACGCGGGCCGCGTGCGACTCGCCCTGAGCGCCGAGATCGGGCGCGACCGGCAGGGGGCCGAGCCCGTCACCCTCGCCTTCGCCCTGACCGATGTCCAGGGCCGGGTCGTGGCCTCCGGACTACAACAGCCGATGCTCGCGCCCGCCCGCGCCGACGAACCCGGCCCCCTTCTCTACCAGGGCCGCATCGCGGCCCCGCCGGGCGACTATACGCTGCGCCTCGCCGCCGTGGACGCGGAGGGCCGCGCCGGCAGCGTCGACCAGCACGTCCGCGCCCGGCTCGTCGACGCCGACCCGCTGCAGCTCGGAGACCTCGCGGTCGGGAGCCGCGCGCCCGGGGCGGGCTTCAGCCTCCCGGCCGTCCCGCGGCTCGCCGCGCCGGCCATCCTGACCTACATCGAGCTGTACAGCGATCACCCCACCGCCCTCGACCAGGCACAGGTCCGCATCGAGATCGCCGAGGACGAGGACACCCCCGCCCTCGTCAGCCGCGACGCCCTCGTCGGAGCGCACCCCGACGCGGGTGGGCGCGTGGCGACGAGCCAGATCGATGCGACGGCCCTGCCCCCGGGGCGCTACGTGGCGCGGGCGCGGGTGTCGGTGGACGGCCGCCTGGTCGGGACCGTCTCGAGACGCTTCGAGATCGCTCCGGGGTCGGGGTCGAGTTCGTCCGCGGCGGCGCCGCCCACAGGTCCGGCGCCGTCGCCGGCCACTCCCCGTGCTGCAGAAGGAAGTTCGGTGTCGGTCGACGTGCGGGGGCTCGCCGAGCCGTTTCGGCGCGAGGCCCTGCTGGAGCCCGCGCGCGTCGCGTTCTTCCTCGACGAGCTGACCCGCGCCGTCCCCGCCGGTATCCCGGCGACGCTCGCTTCGGCCGTCGAGGCGGCGCGCCAGGGTCACTTCGAGCAGGCCGCGCAATCCGCCGGAGAACCCGCCCTCCACCCCGTGTCGACTTTCCTCCGCGGCCTGGCCGCCTTTGCGCGCGGCGACCGCCAGGCGGCGGCCGGGCTCTTCAGGTCCACGCTCCAGGCCGCGCGCGGGGCGTACGCGCCTCTCGTCTATCTTGGCGCCTGCTACGCCGAGGGCGGCCGCGACGACGAAGCCGCGGGTGCGTGGCAGACGGCCCTGGTGGGCCTGGAGGAGCTTCCCCTCCTCTACGGCCTGGTCGCCGACGCCGCCCTGCGATCCAACGACGCCCGCACCGCCCGGACCCTCGTCGAAGAAGCCCGGACGCGGTGGCCGTCGGACGACGAGTTCCTCAAGCGAGAGGTGCTCGCGCTGCTGGCGTCCGGGGAACCGGCCGCCGCCCTCGCGGCGCTCGATCGCTACCTCGCCCGGCAGCCGGCGGACGCCTCTGCGCTCGCGCTGGGCGTGCGCGTCCTCTACCAGGTGGCGGTTGCGGGCGGCACGGTGAGCTCGATCGCCGACGATCTGGCGCGAGCGCGCGGCTACGCCGAGAAGTACGCGCGGGCGGGCGGGGCCGAGGGCGCGCTCGTCCGCGCGTGGCTGAAGTTCCTGGAACAGCGCCGGTAGGGGCGGCGCGCGATCAGCGCGACTCGAGCCGGGCGAGGCGCCGCGTCAGGACCGCCTGATGCTCCGCGAGGAGGCGAATGTCGTCGCGCAGACTCTCGAAGAGCCCCTTCACCCGGTCGAAGAGGCGCTCGAGACCCTCGCGCAACTCGGCTTTCGTTGCGAGGGGCGCGACCACCACCTCCGCCCGCGTCCACATCGCGCGCCCTCCGCTGAACCGCGTCATTTCGGCCTGGACTCGGCGCGCATGCGCCGATCCTACCATCGTCTCTGGGCAATGCCGATGCCAAAAGACGGCCTCGGCTGCGGCCGGCGCTCGGGGCCGGCGCTCGCGGCGCGGTCCGTGGTGAGGCGCGCGCGGAGGGTTGCCAGCTGAGGGGAGGCCGCTTGCCGCGGCTCGCGGGTGCGGCTGTGAGGATTCGCGCCGTTGAATCGCACCGCCGAGCCGAAGTACAGTGCTGGTCTCGCCTCGGCTCTCAGAGGAGGAACGCCGTGAGACGCCTGACCATTCCGCCCCTCATCCTCGGGCTGGCGACGCTCGTGGTCGTGCAGATCGCGCTCGGCGAGCGGCCGCTGCGCGGCCAGGCGGCCCGGCCCGGCGCGCCGGTCGCCATCCGCGGCGCCACGATCCTCACGGTCACGCGGGGCACGATCCCGAATGGGACCGTCGTGCTGCGGGACGGCAAGATCGCCGCGGTGGGCGCGAACGTGGACATCCCGCGGGACGCCGAGGTGGTCGACGCCGCCGGGATGTACGTGACGCCGGGCCTCATCGACGCCCACTCGCACATCGCCGCCGACTCGATCAACGAGGGCGGCACGACGGTGTCGTCGATGACCGGCATCGAGGACGTGCTCGACCCGACCGACATCAACATCTATCGCGATCTGGCGGGCGGGCTCACGACCGCCAACGTGCTCCACGGCAGCGCGAACCCGATCGGCGGCAAGAACATGGTCATCAAGCTCCGCTGGGGCAAGACGAAGGCGGAAGAGCTCGTGTTCGAGGGCGCGCCGCCCGGCATCAAGTTCGCGCTCGGCGAGAACCCGAAGCGGCCGGGCTCGGGCCAGAACCGCGGCCCGCGCCGGTACCCCGCGACGCGGCTCGGCGTCGAGTACGTCATCCGCGACGCCTTCACGCGCGCCAAGGCGTACCGCGAGGCCTGGCGCGAGTACGAACGCCGCAAGGCGGCGGGCGAGGACGTCCCCCCGCCGCGGCGGGACCTGCAGCTCGAGCCGCTCGTCGAGGTCCTCGAGGGCCGGCGCCTCGTGCACGCGCACGCCTACCGCGCTGACGAGATCCTGATGCTTATCCGCCTGGCCGAGGAGATGGGCTTCAAGGTCGCCACCTTCCAGCACGTCCTCGAAGGCTACAAGGTCGCTAAAGAGATCGCCGCGCACGGCGCGGGCGCGTCGACCTTCGCCGACTGGTGGGGCTACAAGGAAGAGGTCGTCGACGCGATTCCCTACAACGCCGCGATCATGGTCCGGAAGGGCGTCCTCGTATCGATCAACTCCGACAGCGCCGAGCACGCCCGGCGCCTCAATACGGAAGCGGCCAAGACGATCAAGTGGGGCGGCCTCACGGAAGATGAAGCGCTGGCGCTCGTCACGATCAACCCGGCCAGGCAACTCCGCATCGACCAGCGCGTCGGCTCCATCGAGGTGGGCAAGGACGCCGACGTGGTCATCTGGACGAAACACCCGCTGAGCTCGTACGCCATCGTCGAGCGCACCTACATCGACGGCATCGCCTATTACGACCGGCAGCGCGAGACGCGGCGCCTCACCGAGCTGCTCAAGGAGAAGGCGTCGCTCGCCAGCGCCGCCGGCGAGCGCGCGCCGTCGGGGGCGCCGCCGAAAGCGGGGGACATCGGCGCCGCCCAGGGGCGCGGCGACGAGGCGACGAACGGCGCCGGGGGCGGTCCGCGGGACGGCCAGACGACCACCGCCGTGCCCAGTCCGGCCGGGCGGCCGGCCATCCCGCAGACGGGACCCGTCATCGCCATCACGAACGCCCGCATCGTCCCGGTCACGAGCCCGCCCATCGAGCGCGGAACCGTCCTCATTCGGGGCGACCGCATCGCCGCCGTCGGCGCCGACGTCGAGGTGCCGTCGGGCGCGCAGGTCATCGACGCGCAGGGCGGCGAGGTGTATCCGGGCTGGATCAACGCGCGGACGACGCTCGGGCTGGCCGAGCCGGGCCCGGGCGGCTGGTACAACGACGATGCCGAGCTGCACGACTACAACCCGCAGCTGCGCACGCGCGTCGCGTACAAGGCCGACAGCGACGCCATTCCGGTCGCCCGCGCCAACGGCGTGACGGCCGTCGCGGTGTACCCGTCCGGCGGCGTCCTCGGCGGCGAGGTGCCGGTCATGCAGCTCGACGGCTGGACGTGGGAAGAAGCGACGGTCCGGCCGTCGGCGGGCATCTCGTTCCAGTTTCCGTCGCTCGGGCAGGGCGGTCGTGGATTCGGGCCGCCGCCCGAGGGACCCGAGCGGGAGCGCACCTACGACGACCTGCGGCGCGAGCGGGACAAGAAGCTGGACGAGGTCGCCGACCTGCTGGACCGCGCCCGGGCTTACGGCAAGGCGAAGGCGGCGGGCGGGCGCCTCGCGACCGACTGGCTGCTCGATGCGCTCGTGCCCGTCGTCGAGGGCCGGCAGCCACTCATCACGGCGGTGCGCAGCGAGTCGGACGTCAAGGACGCGGTCGCCTTCGCCGAGCGCGTGAAGGTCAAGATCGTGATCGCCGGCGGGCCGGAGGTCGCCCTCGCGGCGCCGCTGCTGAAAGAGAAGGCCATTCCGGTCATTCTCGGACCCGTCCTCACGCTGCCGTCGCGGGAGGATGCGTGGCACGCGGCCTCGTACCAGGCGGCCGGGGAGCTCGCGCGCGCCGGTGTGGCGTTCGCCTTCGCCACGGGCGACACGACGAACGTGCGCCTGCTGCCGTACCACGCGGCCATGTCGGTCGCCTGGGGCCTCGACCGCGACGAGGCGGTCAAGGCCCTCACGATCCGGGCCGCGGAGATCCTGGGTGTGGCCGACCAGATGGGATCGATCGAGCCGGGCAAGCTGGCGAACCTCTTCATCGCGCGGGGCGATCCGCTGGAGGTGCGGACGTCGGTGACGCACGTGTTTGTGCGGGGCCGTGAGGTCGGCGTCAAGGACCGGCACTACGCGTTGTACGAGCGATGGATGGCCCGGCCGTGACCCGCAGGGCCTTCGACGGGGAGAAGACGATCATGACCAGCGCATGTCGCCGTTCGGTGTGGGCCGCCGCCGGCCTCGCCCTGATCCTGGCGGCGAGCGCGCGGGCCGATGCGCCGCGCGTGTACGCCATCACGGGCGCGCGCCTCGTCACCGCCGCGGGGCCGCCCATCGAGTCGGGCACCATCGTGCTGCGCGACGGTGTCATCCAGGCGGTCGGCGCGGCCGTGGCGGTGCCGCCCGACGCCTGGGTCATCGACGGCAAGGGCCTGACGGTCTATCCCGGCCTGATCGACCTCGGGACGTCCGTGCCGGTCGACGCGCTGCGGGCGCAGCCGCCGCAGAATCCCGCCACGACCGAAGAACTCGAGCGCTGGAAGCGGGGTGCGATCCTTCGCCCGCACTTCCTGGCGGCCGAGCACATCAAGACCGACGCGCCGGAGGTGCACCGCTTCGCGTCGGCGGGGATCACGACGGTGCTCGCGGTGCCCGACGGGGGGGTCTTCGCCGGCCAGAGCGCGCTCGTCAACGTGGTGCCGCCCGAGGACGCGCCGCAGATCGGGGCGCAGGCCGACGCGCGCGGCGGCCTGCTCGTTGTGAAGACGCCGGTCGCCCTCCACGTCGCGCTCGGGGCGCGGACGCCCGGGAACGCGTATCCCAACTCGCTTATGGGCGTCATGGCCTTCGTGCGGCAGACCTGGCTCGACAGCCAGCACTACCGCGCCGCGATGCAGGCGTGGCTGCGCAAGCCGGCGGCCGCCGGGCGGCCGGCGCACGACCCGGCGCTCGACGCGCTCGGGCCGGCGCTGAGCCGGCAGGTGCCGGTGGCTTTCGAGGCGCGCCTCGAGCGCGAGATCCGGCGGGTCCTGAAGATGGCGGCCGACTTCGGCCTCGACCCGATCGTGACGGGCGCGCTCGAAGCGGACCGGGTCGCGGCCGAGCTGAAGGCGGCCGGCGCGCGGGTCGTCTACAGTCTCGACTACCCCACGCGGCCCCGCACGCTCGCCCCGGACGCCGACGAGCCGCTGCGCGTGCTGCGGCAGCGGGCCAACGCGCCCAAGGTGCCGGGGGCGCTCGCCCAGGCAGGCGTGCTGTTCGCGTTCCAATCGGCCGGCTTGCGCGACCCGAAGGACTTCGTGCGGAACGCGGCCCGCGCGGTGCGCGAAGGCCTCCCCGCCGACGCGGCGATCCGCGCCCTGACGATCGACGCGGCGCGCCTCGCCAACGTGGCCGACCGCCTGGGCTCCCTCGAGCCGGGCAAGATCGCGAACCTCGTCGTCACCGACGGCGATCTCTTCAACGACCAGACGAAGATCCGGTACGTGTTCGTCGACGGCCGGCGCGTGCGCATCGAGGAGACGCCCGCCGGCGGCCGCGGCGGGCGTTCGGGACGGTCCGGATCGTGACCGGCCGGCGGGCGCGCGCCGCGCAGGCCGCCGCCGCGCCCGCCCGATGGCCGACACCACTCGCGTCGCGCGATCCACGCATGACACTCCTCGAGATAACTGCTGCGCTCGTCCTGACCCTCGGGCTCGGCGCGGCCGCCGCTCCGGCCCAGACGTTCGGGACGCCCGCCCAGGCCGGCCCCGCGCACGAGGGCGCCTTGCGGATCTTCCTCGACTGCCGCGGGGAGTGCGACTTCGACTTCCTCCGGACCGAGATCACGTTCGTGGACTACGTCCGGGACCGCAAGGACGCCGACGTCCACGTCCTCGTGACCACGCAGCCGACCGGCGGCGGCGGCCGCGAGTTTACGGTCAAGTTCATCGGGCTCGACCGCTTCGCGGGGCGCGAGGACACGTTGCGGTACGTCGCGGCCCAGACCGACACGAACGACGAGCGGCGGCGCGGGCTAGCCCAGGTCCTGAAGCTCGGCCTGGTGCGGTACGTCGCGGACACCCCGCTGGCGCGGGAGCTGCAGATCGGCCACCGCCCGCGGGCGGGGACGCCCGCCGCCGGCCCGGCGACGCCCGCCGCCGACCCGTGGAACTTCTGGATCTTCCGCGTCGGCACGAGCGGCAACCTGTTCGCCGAGCAGCGGACGCGCCGGGGCTCGCTCCGCGGGTCGCTGGCCGCCAACCGCACGACCGACGCGCTCAAGGTGAGCCTCAACGCGAACCTGAACTACAACGAGAGCCGGTACGACCTGAGCGACGAGGGGGAACCGCCGGACATCTACGTGAGCATCACGCGCGATTATGGGCTGAGCGGCCTGGTCGTCAAGAGCCTCGCCGGGCACTGGTCGGCCGCCGCCCGCCTGTCGATGTCCTCGTCCACGTTCACCAACCAGCGCCGCGCGGTCAGGATGTGGGCCGGGCTCGAGTACAACATCTTCCCCTACACCGAGTCGACCCGGCGCGAGTTCGTCGTCAACTACACGCTCGGACCCAACTGGCTGCACTACCAGGAAGTGACGATCTTCGACAAGCTGGAGGAAACCCTCTACAGCCACCAGCTCGTCGTGGCCCTCAGCCTGCGGCAGCCCTGGGGCAGCGGCTTCCTGGAAGGACAGCTTTCGCAATACCTGCACGACCGCACCAAGAACCGGGTCGACTTGAACGGCCGCGCCGAGATCCGGGTCTTCCGCGGCCTGACGCTCAACGTGGGGGGCGAGGTCTCCCGGATCCGGGACCAGCTGTATCTTCCGGCGGGGGGCGCGACGCCCGAGGAGATTCTGGTCCTGCGGCGCCAACTGGCGACGGGCTATCGCTACCGCATGGACTGGGGCGTGAGCTACACGTTCGGGTCCATCTACAACAACGTCGTGAATCCACGATTCGACGCGAGGTGACGACGATGCGACGCACACTCGTGACGGCAACCGAGATGAGACATCTGTCTTGCGCGTCGCTGCTGGTGGCGGTTCTCGCGCTCTCGGCGGCCGCCTCCGCCCAGGACGTGGGACCGGCCAGAGGCGCGCTCGTGATCGCGGGCGGCGGCGTCCGCGATCAGGCGATCATCGAGCGCTTCCTGGACCTGGCCGGCGGGAAAGACGCGCCGATCGTGGTGATTCCCACGGCCGGCGGCGGTTCGGACGCCGAGTACGGTCCGTACTGGTCGGGCCTGCGACCCTTCAAGGCCGCCGGCGCGACCAACCTGACCGTCCTGCACACCTACGACCGGAAGGTGGCCGACACGGACGCCTTCGTGAAACCGCTGCAGCAGGCGCGTGGCGTGTGGTTCGCCGGCGGCCGCCAATGGCGCCTGGCCGACAGCTACCTGAACACCCGGACGCACCGGGAATTGCAGGCCGTGCTGGACCGCGGCGGCGTCATCGGCGGCTCCTCGGCCGGGGCGACGATCCAGGGCTCGTACCTGGTCCGCGGCGACACGAAGACCAACACCATCATGATGGGCGACCACGAGGTGGGCTTCGGGTTCCTCAAACGTGTCGCGATCGACCAGCACGTGCTCCGCCGGAACCGGCAGTTCGACCTGATCGACGTCATCGAGCGGCACCCCGATCTGCTCGGCATCGGCATCGACGAGAACACGGCCATCGTGGTGCGTGGCGACGAATTCGAGGTCATCGGGCAGAGCTACGTGCTCATCTACGACCCGGAACGCCAGCTCGACTCCGGCGGACGCTTCTACGCCCTCGCGCCCGGCGATCGCTACAACCTCAAGACGCGGCAGGCGACCCGCCCGTCGACCGCGTGGCAGCCGATCGAGCGGGTCGTCAAGAAACCTTGGAAGGAGTAGCCTTCGCCCTGGCGCGCTCCTCGAGGTGCTTGTCCATCTCGAGCCGTGGGACGCCGTCGGTGAGCCACGCGGGCGCGGGCTCGCCCTTCAGGTAGTGGTCGAAAAACTCCTTCATCCGAACCGTGTAGTCGCGCTGGTTCGCCGGCTTGCGCAACGAGTGGTTCTCGCCGACATACTGCAGCATCACGACCGGCTTCTTCAGCCGCCGGAGGGTGTTGTAGTACTCGACCCCCTGGGTGAAGTCCACCGCCCCGTCCCGGTCGTTGTGGAGGATGAGGAGCGGCGTCGTGACGTGCTTCGCGAAAAAGACGGGCGAGTTGCGGTAGTACGCCTCCCAGTGGTCCCAGTAGCCGCCCCGGAACCGCCCCTGGCTGCTCTCGAAAATCGCCTGGTTCGTGCCGCCCGTGTTCTTGTAGATGAGGCTGTACATGCTCACCATGTTCGTCAGGGGCGCCCCGGCGACCGCCGCGGCGAACATGTTGGTCTGGGTCACGAGAAACGCCGTCTGATAGCCACCCCACGAGTGGCCGTGCAGACCGACGCGGCTCGGGTCCACCACGCCCGTCGCGATCGCCGCCTTCACCGCCGGCAGGACGCACCAGACCGCCGACAGGCCCGGGTCGTTCACGCGGTACCGGATGTCCGGCATCAGGACCGCGTAACCATGGCTGGTGTAGACGGACTTGTTGAACCCGTTGGCTGAGGGCCGCGCGTACGCGTTGAGTCCCTGCGACAAGCGCTCGTAGATGTAGACGATCGTCGGGTACCGCTTCCCGGGCTCGTAGTTCGCCGGCAAAAACAGCGCCGCTTGCAGGCGGTCGCCCTTCTCGCTCGTGTACTCCACGAGCCTCACCCCGCTCGACCAGGCGAACGGCGCTTGCTGCGCCGCCAGATCCGTCAGCCTGGCGCCGGCCGAGAGGCTCGCGTCGGCCACGTAATAGTCCGGGGGATCCTGGAACGTCTCGCGCGTATAGAGATACACGTCCGCGCGTTCGGCCTTCATGAGCCTGCCGAAGAGGGCGTCGTCCCAGAACAGGCGCTGGACACCGGCGCGCCCAGGGTCGAGCCGGGCGATGCCCGCCTTCTTCGTCCACTCCCCGTAGACTTCGAAGTACTGCGGCCGCGACAGATCGACCCCTTTTTCGTCCGGATCCAGCACGTAGCGGCGCCGATACCGCACCTGCTCGCGCCGCCCGTCGCCCGTGAGATTCACCAGCGGACCGCCCTCCACGGGCGCCTTCCACACATCCCAGTTGTCCGACAACAGCACCGCCCGGCCGTCGGCCGTCCAGCCGAGGGGCCGCACCGGCGGCTTGACGATGTTCTGGTCGTTGTCCGTGTCGACGAAGCTCACGGGCGCCGCGAGCGTCAGGTTGCGCCTCTCGCCGGTGTCGAAACGGTAGACGAAGAAATGGCCGTCTTCGTAGAAGAGGAGGGCATCCCCGGCGGGCGATGGGTCGTAGGTCCACCGGGCGCGTGTGATCGCCAGCCGGCGCTCGCCGGTCCGCATGTCGATGACGTAGACGTCCTCGAACCGCCGGCCGTCGAGATTGCCGTCGAGCTCGTAGGCGCGATTGTCGCGACCGACGGCCCAGCGGTCGTGCGGCGCCGGTGTGACCTCCCGGACCTCGTCGTCCGCCAGCCGGAGGAACCGCCGCTCGGCCACCCGGTAGGTGGCCAGGTAGCTGAACTCGCGGTCGCGCGCCTCCTGCACCTGCTGCTGCGACTGCAGCCGCGGATCCCGCCAGTGCCAGATGACGAGGTCGGGTTTCTCCTCGTCGCGGGAGGCCCCGCGGTCGCTCGCCGCCCCGGGCTGCTCCGCGCGGTCGGGCGCCCGCTCGGCCCGCCGGATACCGAAGAGCAGCCCGCTCAGGTCCTCCGTCCACCGGGGACTGCGCGCCGGGGCGATCACCATGTCCTTCGGGAAACGTTCGTCGGTGGTCGGGTCGTAGACGACTTTGTTGAGTTCCGACCCGAACCCCGTGAACGCCACGACCGAGTAGAGTCGGTCCTTGTACCCTTTGTGCTCGACGCCTTTCAGGACAGCCAGCCCGTCGCCGCGCTCGGTCCAGGTCGGCCGCTCGTACACCGCCTTGTCGCTGTCGAGGACGGCGACACGTCCGGTCTGGAGGTCGCGGAGCTGCAGGGCGTTGCCCACCTGGTCGCTCGTGTCGATCGCGAGGGCCAGGAAGCGGCCGGACCTGTCGAAGGCGAACTCCGTCACGTTGCCGATGTCGTGGACCGCGCCCGTGGCGAGCTCGCGGAGGAGGAGATCCGACGGCTTCGGTCGCTCCCGCGCCGGGCCGGCCGCTGGCTCCGCGCCGCCGGGACCGGGGCTTCCCGCCGTCCCGCCGGCTCCCGGGACGCCGGCCTCGGGCGGATAGCGGTGGAGCGCGATCCAGCCCGCCTGGTCGCCCGAGAAGGCGAAGCGCCGGACGCGCGGCACCTCGACTTTCTCGCCGGTCGCGAGGTTGACGAGCACGGCGCTCGTCTCGATCGGTTTTCGCTGTCGGCGCAACCGCGCGGCTTCGTCTTTCGACGGGCGGACCGACACAACGGCGAAGCGGGAGTCCTTCGAGAACTCCACGGCCGCGCCGCCCGCGACCGGCGCCGAAGGCGTCTGGGCCGGACCGCCGGGGTCGCTCGTGTCTCCCACCGGGATGCGGTACTCCTTCGTCCCGCGGGTCTCGCGGATCACGACCTCGCTGTCCCCGTCGAGCGGCGACAGCCGGTAAGCGAACCACCGGCCGTCGGGGGACACGACAGCCGCCGAGATGCCCTTCCAGGCCAGGATGTCATCGAGCGCGATCGGCCGCCGGTCGGCCGGGGCCGATCCCGACAGCGGGGCGGACGCCAGGAGCAGGACGAGCGCCAGGCACGCGAGCGCCGCGGAGCAGCTGCGCCGGACGATCAGGTTCATGTTCATGGCTCGTTCTCCACAGGGGCACGGGGACTCGGCCCGCAGTATAGGCCGGCGGGGTCAGGGGCGGCCAGGGGTCGCCCGGCCCGCCTCGCATCCGGCCGGCAAGGGGGCATCCTGCCCCGCCTGTGCTAACCTCTCCGGCATGCCATCGCGTGCGATGAACGTGGCGAAGGCGGTCGGGTTCGCCGGTCTGGGTGTCGCCCTCGCGGCGGCTGGCATCTACATTGGCGAAGTGGACGATGCGCCCGGCGCCGCGCTCATCGGCCTCGTCGTGATGGTGGGGCTCGTCGTGCTGGCGGTCAGGACCGCGCAGCGGAGGTCGTAGCCTCTCCCGACGTCCGGCCGGCACGGAACCATGGGTCTACCGCGCTGGTCAGCCCGCCGCAAACTGTGCCAAGATACCCGCACCACTGGCCACTGGAGGGTCGGTCGATGAAGGACTCGCGGATTCGCCGCAGCGCCGCCGTGGGGATGGCCGTGCTGGTGCTCGCCGCCTTTGTGTTCGCGGTGTCGTCCGGCGCCAGGTCGGCGCAAGCGCCGGACCTCGGCCTGGCCTCGACGACGGGACTGGTCGTCTCGGTGTCGGCCCCCGCGTCGGACATCGGGGCGGCGGTGCTCGCCCGCGGGGGCAACGCCGTCGATGCCGCGGTGGCGACGGCCTTCGCCCTCGCCGTCACCCACCCGTCGGCCGGCAACCTCGGCGGCGGGGGCTTCATGCTCGTCCGCACGCCATCGGGCCAGGCGACCGCGTACGACTTCCGCGAGCGGGCGCCCTTGCGCGCGACCGAGACCATGTACCTCGACGCCAACGGGAACATCGACCGCAGCCTGACGGCCGCCGGCTATCTGGCGCCCGGCGTGCCGGGCACGGTGCGCGGCCTGGCGCTCGCCCACCGCCGGTTCGGCAAACTCCCCTGGCGCGAGGTCGTGCTGCCGGCCGCCGAGCTCGCCGCACGCGGCTTCCGCCTCTCCGCCGCGCTCGCCCGCAGCTTGAACCGCGAGCTCCAGGGGCCGATGGCGAGATTCCCCGCCTCCGTCGAGGCGTACGGCAAGCCGGGCGGCGGCGACTGGGCGGAGGGTGACACGATCGTCCTCCCCGACCTGGCCAGGACGCTGCGCTCGATTGCGATCGACGGCCCGGACGTCTTTTACACGGGCTGGATCGCCGACCTCATCGACCG
Organism: uncultured Vicinamibacterales bacterium; assembly: GCA_964478975.1. GTDB lineage: Bacteria > Acidobacteriota > Vicinamibacteria > Vicinamibacterales > JAHECP01 > CAYZKQ01. The sequence goes on from CAYZKQ010000020.1 coordinate 16,008, forward strand.
GGACATGCAGGCCCACGGCGGGCTCATCCGCAAGGACGACCTGGCCGCCTACGAGGCCAAGGAGCGCGTGCCCGTGCGGGGCACCTTCCGCGGCTTCGAGATCATCTCGATGCCCCCGCCCAGCTCCGGGGGCGTCGCGCTCGTCGAGATGCTCAACATCCTGGAGCAGTTCGACCTCGCCGCCCGCGGCCCCCTGGCGCCGGAAACCCTCCACCTCGAGATCGAGGCGATGCGCCGCGCGTACCTCGACCGCGCCCGATCCCTCGGCGACCCCGATTTCGTCCCGGTGCCGGTGGAACGCTTGACGTCGAAAGCCTACGCCCGGGAGCTCGCCCGCGGCATCGATTTGACGAAAGCGTCGAAGAGCGTCGACCTCGGCAAGGACCTGCTGCGCCTCACGAGCGTTCCCGGGGACGAACCGGAGGAAACCACGCACTTTTCGGTGATCGACAAGGACGGCCTGGCGGTGGCGACCACCTACACGCTCGAAGGCGGCTTCGGCTCGCACGTCGTCGTCAAGGGTGCCGGTTTTCTGCTCAACAACGAGATGGGCGACTTCAACAAGAAGCCGGGCGAGACGAACCTCGAGGGCGACATCGGGACCCCGCCGAACCTCATCCGGCCCGGCAAGCGGATGTTGAGCTCCATGACGCCGACGATCGTGACCAGGGACGGCAAGCTCGTGCTGGTCACGGGGTCGCCCGGCGGCCGGACGATCATCAACACGGTCCTGACCGTCGTGCTGAACGTGACGGCGTTCGGCAAGACCGGCCGGGAAGCGGTCGACGCGCCGCGGCTCCACCATCAGTGGTTGCCGGACCGCGCGACGCTCGAAGAGGGGGCGGTGCCGGACGAGGTCGTGGCGCGCCTGCGCGCGATGGGACACGACATTCAGGTGCGGGGCCGGCAGGGCGACGCGCACTCGATCTGGGTCGACCCGAAGACGGGGACGATCTACGGCATCAACGACCGCCGCAGCCCTGACTCGAAGGCGGCGAAGCCGTAACGGCGGAGGCCTCGAGCGATCCCGCCAATGGAAGTCGCCATAGCGGCGGCTGAGCGTGCCTCACGAGAAACCCGGAAAGGCCGATGCCGAAGACGAGGGCGATCGATGCCCCGATAGCCCACAGGTGCAGGAGCACCTTCAGTTGATCCAGGAGGGCGAGGGCGAGGAGCAGGTGAGCCACCGTGCTGCGCTTGAGCCATTGCCGGGCCCACCCTGAAAACCGATGCCACCCTCTCCCCTGGCCGGCACACGCCGCCCCGATCAAGTCGTCGAACCGGCCGGGATCGGCCCGCGCCACGCGGTGCCGCAAATACCCGGTCAGGGCGAACAACAGCAGCGTCGTGCCGAGGGCGACGGCGGCCGCATCGAGATACAGGCCCGTCGATGTCGTCCTCGCAATGCCCGCCGTCAGACCCGCCCAGACGAACACGTACGAGGCGTAGTCGGTCGCGGTTTCCAGCCAGCAACCGAAGGCGGACTCGCGGAACTGTGTCCGAGCGACTTCCCCGTCCGAGCAGTCGAGGACGCTGCTCGCGTAGTACAGGAGCGCGCCCAGCAGCCCCGTCCAGTACCAGCCCACAGCGAAGCACGCCCCTTGTTAGGCAGCGCCACGCTTGAGCGTGCGGACCGAGATGAGGTCCTGATCAGTGACCGCGCGCACATCGCTGACCCTGAGGGTGACCAGAGCCTGAGTGCGGCCCGAAGCGGTCACAAACTCCACCTCAAGTCCGTCACGAGCAGAAAATCCATCGCGCCTTGCGCCGCAGCGTCGACGGGGCGCGACGACCGGGCGAGTGGCTGCGGCTCGATCGCCACGAACTGCGCGCGCTGCCACGCGGGTTCAGCCTGGCACCGTATCGAGACCGTCGCGGGACGCTCCAGCTGCCGCTCGCCCGTGGGCGCGTGTCGTGGATCCAAAAAGTCGATGCCGCGGGTCACATCGTCATCAACGCCCGGCCGTCTTTCGTTGGCAAGCGGCTCACGGGGCACTACGTCCACGCGACGTTGTTCACTCATCGGCAGCGGCTGGTGATTTACGACGTCACCCGGCGACGGTTGAAAGCCTTCCCCTTTCCGCTGAGCGAGCGAATCGTTCCACCGCTCAGCCGACCACCACGGTGAGCGAGGGCCTGTGGAAGCTGCCGGACCTGTGGAAGCACAGAACGTTTCCACAAGGTCCTTGGAAAACGCACAGAACGCGTTTTCCACAGCTACCACAGGCCCTCCTTCTCGTCTCGGTTACCGATGTATTGAAGGCAGTCAGCTACTGGCTAGCTGAGGCGAGCTTCATCGCGTCGCGCCGCGGACGGTGGTTCACCGAGCTCGTCGCGCGACGGCGGGAGCGCCCGCAGGAAGATTTCTTCGGATTAGGCCCCCATTCCGTTTCGCACAGCCGCACCAATCATTCACTGCGCGACACCGCAGTCGGCGGCGCCGCGGGCGTGCGGGTCGCCTCCTGGATCACCGCCGGCGGCCGGCTCGAGCACCTGGCGCCGCGCGTCGGTCGCGGCACCGGCAGGCGGTTCCCTTCAAGCGACCGGCTGTTCGTCGATGCCACGGCCCCGGGCCTGTCGGTCCAGCCCGACTTCGTCCGCCTCGAGGGCTTCGTGCAAATCGAGTACACCGACCAGCCGCGCAGGGCGCGCTCCGGTGGCCGCTATCTGGTCTCCTATCAGCGCTACGACGACCGCGATCTCGATCGGTTCTCGTTCAGCCGATGGGACGTCGACCTCCAACAGTTCGTCCCGTTTCTCAAGAAGCACCGGACCCTGGTGCTCCGCGGATGGCTGTCGACCTCGGACCCAGGGGCGGCCGGTGAAGTGCCGTTCTATCTCCAGCCGACATTGGGGGGCGCGTACTCACTGCGAGGGTTTCGGCCGTACCGATTTCGCGATCGCAGCCTCCTGCTGCTCCAGGCGGAATATCGCTGGGAAGTCAACCCGTTCGTCACCGGCGCCCTGTTCGTCGACGCCGGCACGGTGGCCGCGCGCGTGAGAGAGCTCGTTCTCGCGAATCTGAAGCGGGACTACGGGTTCGGACTGCGGATCGGCTCGCAGGCCGGCGTGGCGCTCCGCATCGACGTCGCCGGCGGCGGCGGTGAGGGCGCTCGGCTCGTCGTGAGGTTCGACGATGTGTTCTAAGACGGAGGTGCCGGACCGCGGAGCCCGGGCGCGGCGCCCGTCCGAGGCGCGGCCGCGCCCGCGTCGGACCGCGATGGTGACGCTCGTGGCGGGGGTGTCGGCGGCGATGGTCGCCCTGGGCGCGGCGCGGGCCGCTGGGCCGCAATTCTTCCCCGACGACCCCGTCATGATCGATGACGACACCCAGTTCGATGCGAGCGAGGCGCGACCGCTGGACCTGAGCGAGTATTACGACTTTCTGGAGCACACCTTCGCGTCGCCCGGCGATCGAAGGCCGGTTCGCGCCCTGAACGTCAACACGATCGACGAGGTGCCCGACTCGAGCTGGTTTACCAACCGGATGGGGCGGCGGCCGATGTCGATCGCGGAGATCGTTCGCGGGCCCGACCGGGTCGAGCGGCTCGCGATCGACCGGTGGCTCGTCGTGGGCGGCAAGAGCCCTGGCGGCCTGCAGCCCGGATTCCTGGCGGTCGATCCCGCCGATCCGACGCAGCTCTATCAGCTCGAGGTGGACCCGCCGGCGAACCCGGAAAGGGCTACGGGCGCCGAGGTGATCGGCACGGCCTTCTATCACGCCCTCGGATACAACGTCGTCGATGTCTATCTGGTCGACGTCGATCCGAAGCAGATCACCATCTCCGCCAAGGCGACTATCAGAGATGCCTCCGGCCGGCGCCGATTCGTTCGGGCGGACCTGGAGGCGATTCTGGTGCAGGCTGCGCGCCGGCCGGACGGACGCTACCGGATGGCGGCCAGCCGCTTTGTTGACGGCAAGCCGCTCGGGAATTTCAAGTATTACGGTCTCCGCCCTGACGACCCGAACGACATCTACCCGCACGAGCACCGGCGGGAGCTCCGGGCGAACCGGGTCTTTGCAGCATGGCTGAACCACGACGATTCGCGTGCGGTGAACACCCTCGACATGCTCGTGACCGAGGGGGGGCGGAGGTTCATCCGCCACTGCATGTTCGATTTCGGATCGATTCTGGGAAGCGCCACCCGATTCGCCAACAGCCCGCGGTCGGGCCACGAGTACCTTCTGGAGCGCCGTTCGAGTCTCGCCGGGCTGCTCAGCCTGGGTCTGCACGTTCCGCGATGGCTGCGGCGGGCGTGTCCCGACGACGTGCCGCCGGCCGTGGGGTGCATCGATGCGGAGACGTTCGATCCGGCGCACTGGAAACCTGGATATCCCAACCCGGCGTTCGACAACCTGCGCGCTGACGAGGCCTTCTGGGGTGTGCGCCTGGTGGCCGCGTTTTCAGACGAGGCGATTCGGGCAGTGGTGGAGAAGGCCCGGTTCACCGATCCCCGGGCAACCGACTATCTCACGGACGTGTTAATCAAGCGCCGGGACAAGATCGCCAGGACTTGGCTGACCGCCGCCAACCCCGTCGTGAACCCCGCGCTGTCGCCCGAAGGCACGCTCACATTCCACAACGCCGCGGTGGAGGCGCGCGTGGCGGACCACCCTTCAAAGTACGTCGTGGCCTGGTCGCGCTTCGATAATGCGACCGGCACCCACGAACCCCTCGCTGGCGAGACCGAGGTGACCGCGACTCGTGCCGAGGCGCCGAAAGAACTGCTCAACGGGAGCGAGTTCATCGCCGCCACGATCCGCGCGATGGACGCCGGTCATCCCGCGTGGGCCCGGCCGGTCGTCGCGTACTTCCGTCGGTCGCCAGGCGGGTGGACGACGGTCGGGCTCGAGCGATCGTTCTGAACGGGCGTGGTCGCGTTGCGACCGAGAGCAGGCCCCGACCACGGCTGTGGGGAAAGTGAACCCACGACTCACGGCGCTCATCGAGGGAGTTGCCCGGCCGGACGGTCAGTCGCAACAGGCTGGCGCGCGCGACCCCAACTCCGCCTAACCAGCGGAACGTCCCCGGCGTTCTCCTGGCTGGGCGGCGTGCCGGCCCGGTGGCGTTCTGCAGACTGTCACAAAACGGCTCGAGGAAAGACAGAGGGGTGAGAGCGATGAGGGGTCCACGCAGGTCGCACCGGGTCAATCACGTCGCGGCCGCCGCGTGGGCGATCGCCCTCTGGTGGTGGCCGGCTCAAGCCCAGGAGCCGAGCGGCGGCCCGGCCTCGTTGGCCGGGGTGGTCCGGGATCCCTCAGGGGCCGTCCTGCCCGGCGTCACGGTCGTGCTGGCGGCGGAGGCTCAGACGAGCGAGCCTCTCGTGCAGGTGACGGACGTCGACGGCCGCTTCGCGTTCACCGACCTCGCGCCGGGCGCTTACGCGGTGACTTTTTCGCTGCCCGGGTTCGAAGAGAAGCACGAAAAGATCTTGCTGCGATCGGGCCAGGCAGTCGTCCAGACGGTCGCGCTGGCCCTGGCGCGGTTCGCCGACGCGGTCCAGGTGGTCGCGCAGGCGGCGCTCCTCGACGCGCGACGCGCGGCGGGCGAGACGGCCGTCCCGGAGCGCGTGCTGACAGCCGCACCGCTGCGCACCGAGCGCTTCGAGGATGCGTTGCCACTGCTCCCGAGGCCGCGTTTGCGGTCAAGGACTTCGACGTGGACGTCGTACCGAAAGGCGAGGGCCCCGCGCTCGTCACGGTCACGGGCGTCAACGGGAATTATTTCAATCGCTTCAACCGGACAAGCCGCCGGTACGATGGGTCGACAACGCTCACGCTCCGGAGATCCGGGGGGACCGGCGAGCACCTCGTGAAACTGGGCGCCAGCGCAGCGCGAACCCGATACGCCGGCGTCGACGCGAGCCTGCCTCTCCTGATCCTCGAAGCCCACGGCTCGCCCGCCCGGCGGATCGACTTCGTCGGCGACCCCGCCGTTGGAGCGACCAGCGCGGAAGTCGCCGGATTCGTCCACGATCGCTGGGCGCTGAGCGAGGCCATCACCGTTCACCTCGGGCTGCGCTACGCGTACGAGGGTGTCGGCGGCGACCATACGCTCGCGCCCCGGGCCGACCTAGCCGTGCGACCCTGGTCAAGCGATCGTACGGTCCTCAAGGTGGGTTACGGCCGCTTTTATGACAAGCTCCCGCTCAACGTCAAGGATTTTCCCCGACGCCAGCGCCGACTCATGACGTGGTTCGATCGCAGCGAGGCGCCGGCCCAGCCTCGGGCGACCGTAGTGCTGCTGAACGCGATCGATCCGCGAGGCCTCGACACGCCGTCGAGCCGGACCTGGACCGTCGAACTCGACCAGCTTCTTACCCGGCACCTGATGCTCCGCGTCAGCTACCTCGAACGGCGCGGCCGCGACGAGCTCGTGGTCGACCCCCTGCCCGATCGACTGCTGGTCTCGAGCCGCGGGCGCTCGCGGGCCCGGAGCTTCGAAGTGACGCTCCACCGTCGGGCCGAGCAACAGGGCGAGTGGACGCTCTCCTACGTGCGCGCCGCGACGCGGGCTGACCTGAACGACTTTGTGAGCCTTTTCGGCACGATCCGGGATCCCATCATCCAACCGAACGAATGGGCTCCTCAGCCGTTTGATGTACCCCACCGGCTGCTGGCGTGGGGGCTGGTCAAGTTGCCGAACGAGTTCACGATCGCCCCGACGCTCGAATACCGCACCGGCTTCCCCTACACCGTCGTCGACGAGGACCAGCGAGTCGTGGGCGGACGCAACCGAGGGGGGCGCTTCCCGAACGCGTTCACTCTCGACCTGGCCGTCACCAAGGACGTGCGATTGACCAAGACCAGGCGAGCGCGGGTAGGTGTCCAGGTGTTCAATCTCACGAACCACTTCAATCCACGGGACGTGCAAAACAATGTCGCGAGTCCCGCGTTCGGGCAGGTGGCGAACAGCGCCGACGTCCAGGTGCGCCTGAAGTTCCAGTTGCTGTTCTAAACGGTCGTGGTTCGCGAAGGCGTTGACAGCTCCGTCCCCGCACTGGCTGCAGGCGCCAACCGGCACGGGGGTCACCCGAGTTCTGGCGCGGCGTAGCCCCGTTCGGTGAGATTTCGCCCCGGCGCGATACGGTGGTTTGACAGCGAGAGCGCCAGTCGAGTAGACTGCGGTGTAGCCATGATGTTCGTGCGCCACGCGCGGCACCACCATCCCGCCAGAGCGGCGGAGGTCCGCGTGTGACGTAGCGAGCGTCCGAACGAGCGCATCCACGCAGCCCCGCCAGCTCGAACAGGCTGGCGGGGCTTTTTGTTTGTTGGGCGCGCCGAGCGCCACACGCGTTCGGCGCGCTCGAGGAGCGCAGCGAACCATGAACTTCGACAAGCTCGGCGGCCTCGTCCCGGCGGTGGTGCAGGACGACGGGACGGGCGAGGTCCTGATGGTGGGCTTCATGAACCGAGAGGCGCTCGCCGCGACCGAACGCACCGGATACGCGACGTTCTACAGCCGCACCCGACAGCGCCTCTGGACCAAGGGTGAGACGTCCGGCAACCGCCTGGTGGTGCGGCGGCTCCTGGTGGACTGCGACGCGGACACGGTGCTCCTGCGCGTCGCGTGCCTCGGGGACGGTCTCGTCTGCCACACGGGCGCGCGGAGTTGTTTCGTCGCGGAGCGGCCCATCCGCCCGTCCGGGGAGGCGCGCCCGTGACGCTCCGCCTCGGCATTCCCAAGGGGTCGCTGCAGGAGGCGACCATCCAGCTCTTCGCGCGCGCGGGGTTCACCATCTACGCCAGCCCGCGGTCGTATTCCCCGTCGATCGACGACCCGGAGATCACCTGCCTGCTCGTCCGGGCGCAGGAGATGCCCCGCTACGTCGCGGCCGGAGTGCTCGACGCGGGCCTGACCGGCGCCGACTGGGTCGCCGAACAGGCCGCCAACGGCAGCGGGCCCGTCGTGGCCGTCACGGACCTGGTTTACGCGAAGCAAAGCCTGGCGCGCGTCCGCTGGGTCCTCGCCGTCCCGGAGGACTCGCCGGTCCAGGCGCCCGCCGACCTCGACGGCCGCACCGTGGCCACCGAACTCGTCCGGGTGACCGAGGCGTACTTCGCGCGGCTGGGCGTCCGGCCCCGCGTCGAGTTCTCGTGGGGGGCGACCGAGGTCAAGCCGCCGCTGCTCGCCGACGCGATCGTGGAGGTGACCGAGACAGGGTCCTCGTTGAAGGCGAACCGCCTGCGCATCGTCGATACCGTGATGGAGTCGACCACCCAGCTCATCGCGAACCCGGCCGCCCTCGCCGACGCCTGGCGCCGCGCCAAGATCGAGAGCCTGGCCTTGCTGCTCGAGGCGGCGATCGCGGCGCTCGGCCGCGTGGGCCTGATGCTGAACGTGCGGCGGACGGACCTGCCGGGCGTGCTGGCCTTGCTGCCCGCCTTGCAGAAACCCACCATCGCCCCGCTCAGCGACGACGAGTGGGTGGCGGTCAACACGATCGTCGAAGAACGCCAGGTGCGCGAGCTGGTGCCGCGGCTCAAGGCGGCGCGGGCCCAGGGCATCGTCGAGTACCCGCTCAACAAGATCGTGCTGTGACGGAGGCCCCGTGACGAGGCGCGTGTTTCCGATCATCGCGTCGACCGACACCCGGGCGCTCGAGCGGCTGCTCGCGCCCGGCGCGGTTCGGAGCCCCGCGGTCGTGCGCCGGGTCCAGCGCATCGTGGCCGACGTGCGCCGCCGCGGGGATGCCGCGGTGCGCAAGTACGCGCGCCGATTCGACGGAGACGCGGGCCCTTACGAGGTGCCGGACCAGGAGATCCGCCGCGCCGCCGCCGGAGCGCCGCGCGAGGTCCGCGCCGCCCTTCGGGTCGCCGCACGGCACCTGCGGCGCGTGGCGGCGCGCCAGGTGCCGCGTTCGTTCGTCGTCCGGGTCACCCCGGGCGTGCACATCGAGCAGCGCGTCACCCCGCTCGTGCGCGTCGGGTGCTACGTTCCGGGCGGCCGCCACCCGCTGCCCTCCTCGCTCCTGATGGCGGCGGTGCCCGCGCGGGTCGCCGGCGTGCCCGAGGTGGTGGTCGCATGCCCCAGACCCGACGCGGTCGTGTGCGCGGCCGCCCTCGAGGCCGGGGTCACGCGCCTGTTCCGCCTCGGCGGCGCCCACGCCATCGCCGCCCTGGCCTACGGGACCGCGTCGATCCCCCGGGTCGACAAGATCGTGGGGCCCGGCAACGTCTGGGTGGCGGCGGCGAAAGCTTTGGTCGCGCCCGACTGCGCGATCGACTTCTACGCCGGCCCGAGCGAGATCGTCGTGCTCGCGCGGCGCGGGCGGCCCGCGTGGATCGCCGCGGACCTGGTCGCGCAGGCCGAGCACGACCCAGACGCCAGGGCGATTCTCCTGACGCCGAACCGCCGCCTCGCCGAGGCCGTCGCCGCGGACATCCTGCGGCAGGTCGCCGAAGCGCCCGCCGCGCGGGCGGCGCTCGCCCGGCGGAGCGGCGCGGTCGTGACCCGGTCGTGGGACGAGGCGGTGGCGCTCGCGCGGCACCTCGCGCCTGAACACCTGGTGTGCGAGGACGAACGGGTCGCTGACCGGGTCGGCACCGCCGGCACCGCCTTCGTCGGCCCCTACAGCGCCCAGGCGGCCGGCGATTACGCCACCGGGTCGAACCACGTGCTGCCGACCGCGGGCGCCGCCCGGGCGCGGGGCGGTCTGAGCGCCGCCGATTTCGTCCGCGTGTGGTCGGTGCAGCACGTAACCCGCGCCGGGCTCGCGCGCCTCCGACCGGCCGCCGTGACCCTCGCGCGCGCGGAGGGCCTCGCCGCCCACGCGACATCCATCGAGGCTCGCTTCCCATGACGGCGCTCCGCCTGCATCTGAACGAACACACCGGCGGGTGCTCGCCGGCTGTCGTCTCGGCGCTCGCGCGCTTGTCGGCCGTCGATTTCGCGACGTATCCGGACTACACGGCCGTCTCCCGCGACGTCGCGGCGTACTTCGGCGTCCCGGACGACTGGGTGCTCCTGACCAACGGCCTGGACGAAGGGATCGACCTGGTCGCCCGGGCGGCCCTCGGCGCGCCCTCTTCGGGGCGGCGTGCGCGGGGCGGGGCGGCGCGCCGGCCCGCCGGGCCGCCCGAAGCGGTCATCGTCGAACCGGCGTTCGAGCTGTACGCCTGGTCGGTCGAAGCCGTTGGCGGCCGCGCCGTGACGGTGCCGCCGCGGCCCGATTTCTCGTTCCCCCTCGACCGTGTCCTGGCGGCGGTCGGACGCCGCACGCGCCTGGTCTTCCTGTGCACGCCGAACAACCCCACCGGCCAGGTCATCCCGGCGGCCGAGATCCGAGCCGTGGCGGAGGCGGCGCCGCACGCCCTCGTCTTCGTGGATGAGGCGTACGCGGAGTTCGCCGGGCGGTCGCTCGTCGGTCCGCACGGCCTCGACGCGCCGCCCAATGTCGTGGTGGGGCGCACCTTCGCGAAGGCGTTCGGGCTGGCCGGATTGCGCGCTGGCGCCCTCGTCGCGCCGCCCGCGATCCTCGACCGGGTCCGACGGTTCGCCCTTCCCTATCCGCTGAACGTCTGCGCGTGCGCGGCCCTGCACGCGGCGCTCCAGGACCGCGAATACCTGGACCGCACGGTCGCCGAGGTCGGGGCCTCGAAGGCGCTCGTCTACGACGCCTGCGAGCGGCTCGGCCTTCCCTACTGGCCGAGCGCGGCGAACTTCGTGCTCGTCCGGGTGGGCGATCGCGCGGCCGAGGTCGTCGGCCGGCTCGCGCAGCGCGGCGTCCTCGTCCGCGACCGATCCCGCGACCCGGGCTGCGCGGGCTGCATCCGGATCACGGCAGGACCGCTCGCGCACACGCGCGCGGCGATCGCCGCGCTGGAGGAAGTGCTGTGCGGCGCGGGCTAATCGACCGGCGGACGCGCGAGACGGCGGTGCGCGTGCGGCTCGACCTCGACGGGCGCGGGCGCTCCCGGGTGCGGACGGGGATCCGCTTCCTCGATCACATGCTGGAGCTGCTCGCGCGGCACGGGGCGCTCGACCTCGACGTGCGCGCGCGCGGCGACCTCGACGTGGACCAGCACCACACGGTCGAGGATGTCGGCATTGCGCTGGGGGAAGCCGTCTCGCGGGCGCTGCGGTCCCGGCGCGGGATCCGTCGGGCGGGCTACTTCGTCATGCCGATGGACGAGACGCTCGGGGTCGCCGCCGTCGACCTCGGGGGCCGCGCGCGGGCGGTGGTCGATCTGAAGCTGCGCGTGCGCCGCGTCGGCGACCTCCAGGCCGAACTCGTCCAGGACTTCTTCGAGGGCTTCGCCCAGGGCGCCCGGGCGAACGTGCACCTGAAGGTGCTCTACGGGCGGTCGAGTCACCATCAGGTGGAAGCGCTGTTCAAGGCCTTCGCGCGCGCACTGCGCGGCGCCTGCGCGAAGGACCGGCGCCTGCGCGGCGTGCTCCCGTCGACGAAGGGGGTGCTGTGACAATCGCGGTGGTGGACTACGGCGCGGGCAACCTGGCGTCGGTCTGCAAAGCGCTGCGCGCCGTCGGGGGCGAGGTCCAGGTGGTGCGACACCCCAGCGCCCTCGCGCGCGCTGCCGCGGTGGTGGTGCCGGGCGTCGGCCACTTCGGCGCCACCCGGAATCTCGACGCGGCCTGGCGGGCGGCGATCCACGCGTCCGTCGCGGAGGGCCGGCCGCTCCTCGGGATTTGCCTCGGGATGCAATGGCTCTTCGAGGGCAGCACCGAGGCGCCGGAGGCCCCTGGACTCGGCCTGCTCGCCGGCCGGTGCGACCGCCTGTCGGGTACCGTGAAGGTGCCGCACGTCGGGTGGAACGCCGTCCAGCTCGTCCGTCCCTCGTGGGTGCTCGCCGGTGTGCCCGACGGCGCGCAGCTCTACTTCACGCACGCCTACGCCGCCCCCGTGACGGCCGACACCGTCGCGACCGCGGCGCACGGCGTCACGTTCGCCGCGGCGGTCGAGCGCGGTCCGCTCGCCGGCGTCCAGTTTCACCCGGAAAAGTCGGGCCCGCTGGGCCTGCAGATCCTCGCGAATTTCGTCCATGCTGTCGAAGCGTCTCATCGCGTGTCTCGACGTGCGTGACGGGCGGGTCGTCAAGGGCGTCGGGTTCGCGGACCTGCGGGACGCCGGCGACCCCGCCGTGTTCGCCCGGCGCTACTACGCTGAAGGAATCGACGAGATCGTGATCCTCGACGTCACGGCCACGCTCGAGCGCCGGCGCGCCCAGGTGGAGACCGTCGCCGCCGTCGCGCGCGAGGTCTTCGTGCCGCTCGCCGTGGGCGGCGGCCTCCGGACCGACGCTGACGCGGCGGCCGTCATCGAGGCGGGCGCCGACAAGGTCAGCCTCAACACCGCGGCGCTGCGCGACCCGGCGCTCATCACGCGGCTCGCCGACCGCTACGGCAGCCAGGCCGTCATCGTGGCGATCGATGCGCGCCGGGCGGGCGGCCGCTTCCCGGTCCACGCCGCGAGCGGCACCGAGGCCACCGGGCGCGACGCCGTCGAGTGGGCGCGCGAGGCCGCCGACCGCGGCGCCGGCGAGATCCTGCTCACCTCGATCGACCGCGACGGCACGCGCGCCGGCTTCGACTGCACCCTCACCGCGGCGGTGGCGGCGGCCGTCCCGATCCCCGTCATCGCCTCGGGCGGCGCGGGCGAGGTCGACCACTTCGTCGAGGTCTTCACCGCCGGCCGCGCCGACGCCGCCCTCGCCGCGTCGATTTACCACGACCGGATTCACGGGATTGCCGCGCTCAAACGCCAGCTTCAGGCCCGCGGCGTCCCCGTCCGCCTGGCGTGAGGGCCGCCCGTGCTGATTCCCTCGATCGACCTCCGCGGGGGCCGGGTCGTCCAGCTCGTCCAGGGCCGCCAGCTCGCCTACGCGTCGGCCGACGTCGACGGCTGGGCGGACCGGCTGGCGGCCTATCCGCTCGTCCACGTGATCGATCTCGACGCGGCGCTCGGCACCGGAGACAACCGGCGGATCGTCGAGCGCCTCGCCCGCCGGCTGGCGTGCCGCGTCGGCGGCGGCGTCCGGTCCGTCGCGCGCGCGCGGGCCCTGCTCGAGGCCGGCGCGCGGCAGGTCATCGTCGGCTCGGCGCTGTTCGGCCCCGCGCGCCCCGACCTCGTGTT
>CAYZKQ010000021.1:0-28912 GCA_964478975.1 uncultured Vicinamibacterales bacterium
GCCCGCGTGCGCCGCGGCGCGGTGGGCGGCCGGCACTGGCTGTTCAGCCGTGTTCTTCTGGGCCCGCTCCGCGCGGCTCTATTCACGGATCCGGACGGGCGCCCTCATCGGGCTGGCGCGCTGCGAGGAACCGACGGACCTGCTGCGGGCCTGGCAGCCCATCCGCACCGGCTCATCGACCACGTGGCGCCACGCGGCGCGCGTCCTCCGACTCCTCGAACAGCCGCAAGTACGGGTCGAAGCGAAAGCGCCGGTTGCGGGCATAGCCCGTGATCTCGCGGAGCAGCCCGATGCCTTCGAGCCGCTTGACGATCTGATTCGCGCCGGCGGGCGTGATGCCCAGCCATCCACGCACGGTCGCCACGGTCACGATCGGGTGCTCGAAGAGCCGGTCCATCACCCGCTGGCCGTTGCCGGCGGCGCGGCCCAGGTGTTCGGTGATCTTCGCGCGGTACTCCTCGCGCATTCGCAGGATGGCGGCGGCGGTCTCGGTGGCCTCGCGGCTCACCTCGACCACGCCGCGGAGGAAAAACTCGAGCCAGCCTTCCCAGTCGCCGGCGTCGCGCACCGCTTGCAGGCGGTCGTAGTACTCGGTGCGGTGCCGTTTGAAATAGTGCGACAAATACAGCACGGGTTTCGTGAGCAATCGCTTCTCCACCAGCAGGAACGTGATGAGCAGCCGGCCGATGCGCCCATTGCCGTCGAGGAACGGGTGAATCGTCTCGAACTGGGCGTGCGCCAGACCCACCTGGACAAGGGCAGGCAGTGGGTTGACGGCGTGGAGGAAGCGCTCCAGGTCGGAGAGCGCCCGGGGTACCTCGTGCGACGGCGGCGGAACGAATGTGGCTTCGGCCAGTCTGCACCCTGCCGGCCCGACCCAGTTCTGGCTGGTGCGCAGCTCCCCGCGCTGGAGGTCGCCGCCGCGCACACCGCGCATCAGTTCGGCGTGGATCTCGCAAATCAGCCGCACCGAGACGGGGAGGTCGGCCAGCCGCGCAAGGCCATGGTTCATCGCCCGCACGTAATTGGCGACCTCATAGACGTCCTTCGGCGTCTCCGGATCGAAGAGCCGGGCCTCGGCAGCCAGCAGGTTCTGAAGCGAACTCTGTGTCCCCTCGATCTGGCTCGAGAGCACAGCCTCTTTGCGCACGTACATGAACACGAAGAGGTCTGGATTCGGCAGCGTGAGAATGGCACCATCGAGCCTTCCCAGAGCGTAGTCGGCCTCGGAGAGCAGGTCGCGAAGGGGCCCGGTGAGATCCACAGGCGGATCCGGCGGCAGGGGCGCGGGGATGAAGGCGCGGTAACCCGCCGGCTGGGGTTGGTAGCTTCCAGCGCGGAGATGCTTATTCTGCCCTGCATTCATCGTAGCCCAATCAACCTGATGTGATAAACGCTACGTTTATTATGGCCGGGCTCCCGGCCCATGGTCAACAGGGTGTTCACACCCTAACTGCCCCGGGGTCCGACCGATGGCCGGTGGGGGTTCAGCCTGCGGCCCCGGAAGCAGCGCGCCGAGCCGCCTCATCTTCTCCTCGAACCGCTCGCCGCGCCCACCCGTACCTCGGCGACAGCCTAGCGGCTGGGTACAAAGCATGGCCGCGCTGGCGCACCTGCTCGAGCGTCTGGGAGAAGCGTGCTGGGGGCCCGTCGGCATGCGCACTTGGCCGTCGCTGGCGAACGCTCGGCCAAGTGCGAAGGGGGGCCCTGGTCGGGGCGGCGGGATTCGAACCCGCGACCTCCTGCGCCCAAGGCAGGCGCGCTACCAGGCTGCGCTACGCCCCGCGGAGCCTCCCGATTATCCCACACGCGGGCCGTCCGCCGTGGCGCTGCGCCGGGGCGCGACCTTCGCGGCCGCGTCATCTGGACGGGCTCGCCAATCGGCGGCATCATGGATGCCGTGGGACACAACCGGCGCCACGGGCGTGCGGGACGGGCGGCGGTCTGGCCGCTGGTGGCGTGGCTTGGCCTGGCACCGGCCGGGGGGCAGCCGGACGACCGGCCACTGCCGGACCAGGCGGCGTTTCTCGCGGCCGCCCGCGAGAAGCTCGCGAGCGATGAGCGGCTCCAGGTGCGCTACACCTACCGGCTGCGCCGCACCGAAGTCCGCCGGAATCCTTTCGGCCGTATCGGGACGGGCGACGTCAAGCTCTACGAGGTGTACCCGTCGCCCATCGCGGAGCTGACCTACTACCGGCTCGTCGCCACCAACGACATCCCGACACCGCCGGCGGCGCTCGCCGAGCAGGACCGGCGGCAACGGGCCAAAGTCGATGCCTACGTCGCCCGCCTGCGCCGGTTGCCGCCGGCGGAGCGCGCGCGCCGGCTCGAAGCGGACTCGGTCGTCGGCGCGCGCGAGCGCGCCATGGTCAACGACGTGGTCGCGATGCTCGAGTACAAGCTGGAGCGCCGGGAGCGGCTCGACGGGCGCCCGACGATCGTCGTGGCCTTCTGGCCGAAGCCGTCGGCGCGCCCCGCGACGCGCGAGGGCGGCATCGTCCGGCACTTCCGGGGGCAGGTGTGGGTGGATGAAGCGGAACAGCAAGTGGTGCGGGTCGAGGCCGAGGCCATCGACCCGATCTCGTTTGGCTTCGGGCTCATCGTGCGCATCGACGAGGGCACGCGCGGCGTGTTCCGCCGGCAGAAGGTCGCCGACGGCACCTGGCTCCCAGTCGAGGCGCGGCTGCGCGGCGGCGGGCGCGCGCTCCTGTTCCGCCGCTTCGCCCTCGATTTGGTGAGCGAGTATTTCGACTACCGCCCCATCGACCCGGCAGCCCCCCCGCCGTTCGTGGCCCTGCCCAGGGATGTGCTGGGCGGGTGACGGGTGGCCGGCGCCATGCGGATCGGTGTCGACGTCGGCGGGACCAAGATCGAAGCGGTCGCCCTCGACCGCGACCACCGGGTGATCGCGCGCCGCCGGGTTCAGACGCCCCGCGGTGACTACGAGGGCACTTTGCAGGCGATCGCAGCCCTGGTGGCGGCCATCGAGCAGGAGACCGGCCAGCGGGGGACGGTGGGCGTCGGGATTCCCGGTGCGGTTTCGCCGGCCACGGGGCTGGTCAAGAACGCCAACTCGACGTGGCTCATCGGCCGGCCCTTCGCCGAGGATCTGGCGGCGCGGCTCGACCGCCCCGTCCGCCTCGCCAACGACGCGAATTGCTTCGTCCTGTCTGAGGCGATCGACGGCGCCGCCGCCGGCGTGCACGTCGCCTTCGGGGTCATCCTCGGGACCGGGGTGGGCGGTGGCATCGCGGTGGACGGCCGCATCCTCGTCGGCCGCAACGCGATCGGCGGCGAATGGGGTCACAACCCGATGCCCTGGCCGCGCCCCGGCGAGTGGCCGGGTCCGCCCTGCTATTGCGGCCGCACCGGGGGCATCGAGACGTGGCTGTCGGGGCCCGGCCTCGCCCGCGATTTCGAGGCCGCCGCCGGGCGGCGCCTCGAGCCGGCCGACATCGCCGCGCGCGCCGGCGCGGGGGACGCGGACGCCGAGGCCGCCCTCGCGCGCTACGAAGACCGGCTTGCCCGGGCCCTCGCCTCCGTCATCAACATCCTCGACCCGGACGTGATCGTCCTGGGCGGCGGGCTGTCGCAGATCGACCGCTTGTACACGAACGTCCCGCAGCGGTGGGACCCCTACGTCTTCTCGGACCGCGTCGACACCCGGCTCGTGCGCGCGCTGCACGGCGACGCCAGCGGCGTGCGCGGCGCGGCGTGGCTCTGGGAGGCCTAGCGGGCCGGCGACCCCGGTGACCCCGCCCGCTCGAGAAGCTTCCGCCGCGCGTAGGGGATGAGGCCGCCGGCGTCCACGATCGCCTGCCGCGCGGGCGGCAGCGGCTCGACCGGAAACGTCCGTCCCGTGGTCAGGTTGACCACGCTGTCCGGCCGGATCTCGAGCTCGTCGCCCTCGCGCGCCTCGATCGTCGGCGCGACCACGACGCGCAACCCGAGGTTGACCGCGTTCTGCAGGAAGATCCGCGCCACGCCACGGGCCACGACGATGAGTTCGTGGCCTTTGAGGGCCGAGGCGGCCTGTTCGCGCGACGAGCCGCAGCCGAAGTTCTTGCCGGCCACGACGACCGACCCGGGCGGAATCAGGTGTTGCGTCAGCTTCGCGTGGAAGTCGGCGAGGTCGGCGAAGGCGTATTGCGGCGTCTCGCACGGCAGCACCGTCGCCATGTACCGGCCGGGATAGATCACGTCGGTCGAGACATCGTCGCCGAGGGTCAGGACCACCGTAGGCATGGAACGCGCTCCGTCGTGCTAGGTCTGGTCGCCGCCGATCCGGGTTCTCGGGTCCGTGATGACGCCGGTCACGGCGCTGGCCGCCGCGACGGCCGGCGAGCACAGGTACACTTCGCTCGCCGGGTTGCCCATCCGGCCTTTGAAGTTCCGGTTCGTCGTCGAGAGGGCCACCTCGCCGTCCCCGAGGGCGCCCTGGTGGACGCCGAGGCAGCAGCCGCAGCCGGGATTCATGATGACGGCGCCGGCCTCGGCGAGCGTCGCCAGGTAGCCGCGGGCGAGCGCCTCGCGATAGACTTTCCACGACGCGGGAAAGACCAGCAGGCGGACGCCGTCCGCCACCCGCCGGCCTTCGAGCAGCCGGGCGGCGATCGCCAGATCGTCCAGCCGGCCGTTCGTGCACGAGCCGATCACGATCTGATCGACCTTCCGCCCCAGGGCGGCCTCGATGGGGCGGACGTTGTCGACCGTGTGCGGCAGCGCGATCTGGGGACCGAGGGTGGCGGCGTCGATCTCGACGACCTGGTCGTACGGCGCATCCGGGTCCGGGGCGATGAGGTCGAGCGCCTCCGTGACGCCGGCTTCCTCGCGCAGATACCGCACCGTCTCGGCGTCGGGCGGAACCAGACCGGCCGTCGCCCCGGCTTCGACCGACATGTTCGCCAGCACCAGGCGTCCCGACACGGGCATCGCCGCGATGGTGTCGCCGTGGAATTCGAGGACCTTGAAGTTGGCGCCTTCGGCCGTGAGGCGCCCGACTAGGTGCAGCACGAGGTCTTTGGGCGTGACCGGCGGGGCCAGCCGCCCGCGGACCACCACCTTGATGGTCGCGGGCACCTCGACGTTCAGGACGCGGCCGAGCGCCCACACCGCCGCCATCTCGGTGGCCCCGATGCCGAAGGCGAAGGCCCCGAGCGCGCCGTGGGTCGTGGTGTGGCTGTCGGTGCCCACCACGACGGCGCCCGGCCGCACGTAGCCCCGCTCGGGCAAGACCTGATGGCAGATGCCGCCCGTATCGCCGCGGATGTCGTGGAACTTCGCGATCTTCTGGGCGGCGACGAACGCCCGGACCTTTTTCTGGTTGGTCGCCGTCTTGGCGCTCTCGGCCGGAACCCGGTGATCGAAGATGATGGCGATCTTCGTCGGGTCCCACACCCTCGGCTCGAGCCCGGTGCCCCGGAAGATCTCCTCGAACTGATTGATGACCAGCGCGGCGTTCTCGTGCGACATGGCCAGGTCGACCGCCGGCTCGACGACGTCCCCGACGGCGACCGCGGGGCGGCCGGTCGCCCGGGCCAGGATCTTCTGCGCGAGCGTCATGCCCATGCCTGGAAGCTCCTTCGGCTCAGATCACACCCTGTTCGCGCAGCGCGCGCCGCGCCTCCGCATCGAAGCCGAGCGCTCCGTAGACCTCGTCATTGTGCGCGCCCAGCCGGGGCGGCGGCGACGTCAAGCCGCCGGGCGTCTTGCTGAACTGCGCGGTGAGGCTGAACAGCTTGAGCTCGCCGATGCCTGGGGCCTCGACCGATCCGATCGAGCCCCGGTGCCGGACCTGCGGCTGCGTCAGGGCCGCTTCGAGCGACAGAATCTCGCCGGCCGGGACCCCGCGCTCGTTCAGCTTCTGCACCCAGTAGGCGGTGGGCCGCTCGCGCAGCTTCGCCTCGAGCAGCGGCGTGAGCGCCTTGCGGTTGGCCTTGCGCACGTCCCGCTTCTCGAAACGCGGGTCCGTCTTGAGCTCGGGCACCCCGAGCAGGTCGCACACCGCTTCCCACTGCGCCTGCTGGTTGGCCGCGATGTTGATGTAGCCGTCCTGGGTCACGAAGGTCCCCGAGGGCGCGGCGGTGAAGTTGTCGTTGCCCATCGGCACAGGCGGCTGCCCGCCGATCAGCAGGTTGGCGGCCACCCACCCGAGCAGCGGCATGATCGAATCGAGCAGCGCCACGTCGATGAACTGCCCCTCGCCCGTCCGCTCGCGGTGGTACAGCGCTCCCATGATGGCGAACGCCGCGTTCAGGCCGCCCACAGTGTCGCAGACGGGAAAGCCGCAGCGCAGCGGGTGCAGCCGTTCGTCCCCGTTGACGTCCATCACGCCGCTGAGCCCCTGGATGATCTGGTCGTACGCCGGCCGGTCCGCGTCGGGCCCGGTCTGCCCGAAGCCCGAGATCGCGCAATAGATGATCCGGGGATTGGCCGCCGCCATCACCTCGTACGAGAACCCCAGGCGCGCCATCACGCCGGGCCGGAAGTTCTCGACCACGACGTCGGCCGTTTCGAGCAGCCGCCGGAAAATCGCCTTGCCCGCCTCCAGCTTGAGGTTGAGGGTCACGGACTTCTTGTTGGCGTTCTGCGCGAGAAAACTCGTGCCCATGAGCGCGTCGTTGAGCGCCGGCACGTTGCCGAGCCGCCGGGCCAGATCCCCGCCGTCAGGGTTCTCGATCTTGATGACTTCCGCCCCGCACAGCGCCAGCAGCGACGTGCAGAAGGGGCCCGCCAGGACATTCGTCAGATCGAGCACGCGGACGCCTGAGAGCAACATCGCCGTCTTCTCCGTGTGTGCCGCGGTTCGGTGCTCGCCGCTGCCTCCGTCACTCCTCGTTCACGGTCCGCCGGGTCCGCCGAGGGGCGTCGGCCCGGCCGGAACCGGTCCCATCCGGTGGATCGTCCCAGGCAGCGCCCGCCCGAAGAAGCGCGCCGCGTCCCGCGCCAGGTCGATGAGCGCCTCCAGTCGGATGTCGCGACGCATCCCCATGCGCTGCAGCAGGTGGACCAGGTCCTCGGTCGCGACGTTCCCCGCGGCCACTTTGGTGAACGGGCATCCGCCGAGTCCGCCGAACGCCGCCTCGAAGGTGGTCACCCCGACCTTGAAGGCCGCGTAGCAGTTGGCGAGGCCGAGACCGTAGGTGTCGTGCAGGTGACACACGCGCTCGACGGTCGGATCCAGCTCGTGAACCGCCGAGAAAAGGCGTTCCACCTGACCCGGGTGGGCGTGGCCGGCCGTGTCGGCCAGGCTGATCGTACGGGCGCCGGCCTCGAGAAATTGCTTCACGAGGTCGAGTACCCGCTGTTCGGCCACGGGTCCCTCGTACCCGCACCCGAACGCCGATTGCACCGAGAGCTGCACCGCCTTGCCGGCGGCCATCGCCCGGCGGGCCACGCCGAGGATGTGCCGCGTCGCCTCCGCCGTGCTCATGCCGGTGTTCCGCCGGCTGTGGGTGTCGCTCGCCGAGACGCCCATGCAGAAGTACTCGACCCCGCACGCCAGGCCGCGGTCGAGGCCTTTCTCGTTCAGCACCAGGCCGGAAAACACGACGCCCGCCGGCCGGTCCTTCCACTCCCGGAGCGCGGCGAACACCCGGTCCGTGTCGGCCATCTGCGGGACCTTCTCCGGGTGAACGAACGAGCCGACCTGGATCATGTCCACCCCGCTCGCGGCGAGGGTGCGGAGCCAGGCGAGTTTCTGGTCGGTCGGGACGACCGTCGGTTCGATCTGAAGCCCGTCCCGCAGTCCGACGTCGTGGATGATCGGGGCGTGCACCGCCATGTCCCATGCCCCCCTTGCCTGGGTGTTCGTCTATCCTGCCGCCGACGCGACCTCCAGCCGGTCGGCGATCGCCCGGGCCATGTCGAGCGTGCCGTCGCGCCCGCCCATGTCGTAGGTGCGCACGCGCCCCTCGGCGATGACTGCGGCGACCGCCCGCTCGAGGGCCGCCGCCTTCTCGGATTCCCCGAGCCACTCGAGCATCATCTTGGCCGCGAGGATGGCCGCGATCGGATTGACCTTGTACTGCCCCGCGTACTTGGGGGCCGACCCGTGCGTCGGTTCGAAGACGCCGAGGCGCTCGCCGATGTTGCCGGAGCACCCGAAGCCGAGGCCGCCGACCATCTGGGCGCACAAATCGGAGACGATGTCACCGTACAGGTTCGGCGCGACCAGCACGTCGTACTGCTCGGGGTTCTTGAGCAGCCACATCGTGATCGCGTCCACGTTCGCCTCGTCCATCGGGATCTCGGGGAACTCCCGCGCGACCTCCCGAGCCGTCTCCAGGAACAACCCGTCGGTCGCCCGGACGACGTTGGCTTTGTGGATGATCGTGACCTTGCGGCGGTTGTGGCGGCGGGCGTACTCGAAGGCGGCGCGCACGATCCGCGCCGAGCCGCGCCGCGTGTTGACCTTGCACGAGACGGCGTACTCCTCGGGGGGCAGCGCCGCGAACGGGCCGAAGTTCTTCGACAGCCGTCCGAGCACCGCCGCCAGTTCGGCCGGCACCGGCGCGAACTCGACGCCCGCATACAGGTCCTCCGTGTTCTCGCGGAACACCACGAGGTCGATCGGGTGCCGGTAATTGATCGGGTTGCCGGCGTACGACTTGCACGGCCGCAGGCAGACGTACAGGTCGAACAACTGCCGCATCCGCACGATCGGCGAGCGATAGACGAAGCCGCGGCCGCGCAGATGCGGCTCGAGCTCGGCCTCGGCCTGCTTCGTGGGTTTCGACGTGATGGCCCCGAACAGCGCGGCGTCCACGCGGCCGAGCAAGTCGATCGTGCGCGGCGGCAGCGGGTCGCCCTCCCGACACCACCACGTCCAGCCGATATCGCCGGGCAGATACTCCGCGTCGAGATCGAGGCGGTCGAGCACCAGGCGCGCCGCCTCCAGCACCTCGACCCCGATCCCGTCGCCGGGCAACCAGGCGATCCGATACTTCGCCATCGTGAGACCCTCCGCGCGACACGACAGGCGGAACTGAGGCGGGCCGCTCCAGCGCCCGGCGCACGGGGCAGGCGAACGCAGCGCAGCGACCGTCGCGGGCGCCCGGGGTCAGAAGGTCGCCGCGAGCCCGGGCGTCCATGGGGAATCGCGGAGCGCCCGGTCCTGGCTAGCATGATACATCAGGCTTCCCGCAGGCTCCGCCTGTCACGAGTCCCGTGCCGCGTTCGAGTATGATGGGGAGCCATGGGTGTCCAGACGCGACGACTCCTCGCCATCGCGGGCCTCTGGCCGGTCGCCGCCGTGTGGTGGGCGGCCGCGCCCGGCGCCCGGCCACCCGCGCCAGGCGCCCGGCCGGTGCCGGTCGCCGTGCAGGTCCAGCCGCTGCCCCAGGAAGTGCACTTCGCGCGCCTGACGCAGCTCACCTTCGGCGGCGAGAACGCCGAGGCGTACTTCTCCTTCGACGGCCAGCGCCTCATCTTCCAGTCGACGCGCCCCCCGTACGAGTGCGACCAGATCTTCACGATGAACCTCGACGGCAGCGACCTCCGGCTCGTCAGTACGGGGAAGGGCCGGACGACGTGCGGGTATTTCTATCCGGACGGGAAGAGCCTGCTTTACGCGTCCACGCACGAAGCCGGCGCGGCGTGTCCGCCTCGGCCCGGCTTCGACCGCGGCTACGTGTGGCCCGTCTACGAGAGCTACGACATTTACCGCGCCGCGCTGGACGGCTCGAACCTCCGGCCCCTCACCCGGACGCCGGGCTACGACGCGGAGGCCACCATCAGCCCCGACGGGCGCATCGTCTTCACGAGCGTGCGCGACGGCGACATGGAAATCTATTCGATGAACGGCGACGGGAGCGACGTCCGCCGCCTGACGCACCGTCCGGGTCCGGACGGCGGGCCGTTTTTCTCGGCCGACGGCACGCGGATCGTCTTTCGGGGCCGACCCCTGTCGCCGGGGCCGGAGCTGGACGACTATCGCACGCTCTTGAAGGACGGGGTGTGGCGGCCCACGCGGCTCGAGATCTACGTGATGGACCGCGACGGCAGGAACCTGCGCCAGGTCACGGCGAACGGCGCCGCGAACTTCGCGCCGTTCTTCCATCCCGACGGACAGCGCATCATTTTCGCGTCGAACCTGCACGACCCCAAGGGTCGCGACTTCGACCTCTATCTCGTCAACGTCGACGGGACCGGCCTCGAGCGCCTCACTTACAACGACACCTTCGACGGCTTTCCAATGTTCTCGCCCGACGGGCGCAAGCTCGTCTTCGCGTCGAACCGCCACCAGCGGGCGGCGGGCGAGACCAACATCTTCATTGCGGACTGGGTCGAGCGTCCGGCCGCGAAGTAGGGCGTCCTCCTGTGGTGGGTTCCGCAGCGGGGCGCCCCGGCGGTCCCCGCTGAAAACCCGAACATCTTGAGCCGGCGGGACTTGCCCGGACATCCCGCTCGCGCGCGCCGTGGTGACGGGTTTTCGGCGGTCCGGCGCTCGCCAGCCGGGTTCCCGGCACTGACACCCCGCGGGGCCCGAATCCTCGTCTGAATTCCCGCCTCGCGGCGGGCCCTGTCTTTGCTACCCGTGCCGGCGGAAGAGCGAGCCTCACACGGACACGCCATTCGGGAGGGTGCCGCGATGCTTACCTCCGTCGCCCGCTCGTCAGGGAGGCGGGCGGACCCGCGCCGCGGCGGAGGGCGCGCGCCGTCGGGTCGGGGGCGCCGCGAGCGAGGCGCGGTGGGTGAGCGCTCGCGGTGCGCGCGAGGCCGATGATGCCAGCCCTCGCCCTGTTCGCCGACGGCAAGAAGTTCATGTGGGACGGTCAGGTCTATCCGACGCGCGAGGAGGCGGCGCGCGCGGCGGAGGCCTACCAGCAGGCGAACTTCGAGGTCCGGACGGTGGAAGGGGCCGAGGGCTTTCTCGTCTACACCCGGCGAGTGGTGAAGGAGGTCGTCGTGACGGCGTGAGCCAGGGGGAGGTGAGGTATGCCGGTCAGGGTGTCTGAGGAGTGGTTCGGCATCTGCGGCGGCTGCGAGGTCTCGGTCCTGGACATCGGGGACAAGTTGCTCGATCTGTTGCCGAACCTGGAGTTCGTGCACATCCCGGTGCTCCACGACCACAAGTACTACGGGCAGCGGGGCGAGCGGCACGACGGCGCGGAGCTGCCCGAGGCGGACATCGGCATTCTGACCGGCTGCGTGCGCAACGAGGAGAACAAGAAGCTGGCGCTCGAGATGCGCCGGAAAGTCAAGACGCTCATCGCGCTCGGCTCGTGCGCATCGTTCGGCGGCATTCCGGCGCTGGCCAATCTGTCGACGACCCCGGAGCTGCTCGAGAAGGTCTACCGGGGCTCGAAGACCACCGAGCCCGCGGACCCGCCGAGCGAGCAGGTTCCCCCGTTGCTCGACCGGGCCTACGCCGTCTCCGAGGTCGTCAAGCCCGACGTGTACATTCCCGGGTGCCCGCCCGAGCCCGGCATGATTGCCGAGGCGCTCGTCTGTCTGCTCGAAGGCAAGCCGTTCAAGCTGCCGGAAAAGAGCGTCTGCGACGAGTGTCCGACCAAGCGGGAGAAGAAGGCGGTCTCGGCCGTCAAGCGGCCCCTCGAGCCCATCGCCACCGGTCCGCTCAGCGAGACGCGCTGCTTCATGGAGCAGGGCTTTCTCTGTCTCGGTCCGGCCACCCGCGCCGGCTGCGCGGGGGATCGCGGCGGGCCGCGCTGCGTGATGTCCTACATGCCGTGCCGTGGGTGCTTCGGTCCCGTGAAGGAGGGGGCCAACCCGATGGTCGACATGATGTCGGCCCTCTCGTCGATCGGGCTCGACCCGAAGGAAATTCCCGACCGGGCCGCGACGTTCAACCGGTATGTCGGCGCGCAGGGCCGCTTGCGGCCCGCGCCCGCCAAGCGATGAGGGGGAGCGCCATGCCGCAGCAGATTGTCATCCAGCCGGTCTCGCGCATCGAGGGGCACGCGAAGGTCACGATTCAGCTCGACGATCGCGGCAATGTGGCCGACACGCGCGTCAACGTGGTCGAGCTGCGCGGCTTCGAGAAGTTCTGTCTCGGCCGTCCGGTGGAGGAGATGCCGCGGATCACGACGAGCATCTGCGGCGTGTGTCCGTGGTCGCACCACCTGGCGGCGGCCAAGGCGTGCGACGCGGTCTTCGGGGTCGAAATTCCGCCGGCGGCGAAGAAGCTCCGCATCCTCGGCAACAGCATGGCGTACATGGAGGAGCACATCCTCCACTTCTTCTTCCTCGCCGGACCGGATTTCGTGATGGGGCCGGGCGCCGACTACTCGGTGCGCAACGTGTTCGGCATCGCGGCCGCGCACCCCGACATCGGCAAGCGGGTCGTCCACGCGCGGCACCTGGCCGGCCGCATGCTGGAGATCTTGGCGGTCAAGCCCATCCACCCGGTGGCGGCGGTGCCTGGCGGGTTCGCCAAGCCGCTGCGCCCGGACGAGGTCGAGCGACTCAAGCCCATGGCGCGCGAGCTCCTCGAGTTCGCGCAGTTCGCCATCGGGTTCGCCAAGCGCGACATCTTCCCGAAGTACCTCGACGCGGTGCAGACCCTCGGCGTCATCCGCACCGGCTTCCTCGGGACGGTGAAGAAGAACGGGACGCCCGATGGGGCCCTCGACCTCTACGACGGCGAGCTCCGGATGATGGACGCGGAGGGGAAGTACGAAGACTTCGCCTCGAGCCAGTACACCGACTACATCGCCGAGCACGTCGAGCCGTGGTCGTACCTGAAATTCCCGTACATGAAGAAAGCCGGCGCGTTCTCGATGGATCTGGACCATCCCGTGGGGGTGTACCGGACGAACACGCTGGCGCGCCTCAACGTCTGCGACCACATCGACACGCCGCTCGCCCAGCAAGAGCTCGAAGCGTTCCGCAAGACGTTCGGGCGGCCGGCCCAGCACACGTTGCTGTACCACTGGGCGCGCCTCATCGAGCTGCTCTACAACGCCGAGAACGTCGTCCGGCTGCTGGACGACCCGGAGATCACCTCGACCGACATCCGGAAGAAGGTCGAGCCGCGCGCCGCGCGGGGCGTCGGGTGCGTCGAGGCGCCGCGCGGGACGCTCATCCACGACTACGAGACGGACGCGAACGGGCTCCTGACGAACGTCAACCTGATCGTGGGGACCACCCACAACAACGCGCCGATCAACATGTCGGTCAAGCGGGCGGCCACCGACCTCATCAAGGAGGGCCGGTACGACGAGGAGGTCCTCAACAAGGTCGAGATGGCCATCCGCGCCTACGACCCGTGCCTGTCGTGCGCGACGCACCGCTTCGACGGGACGCTGGCCGTGAAGATCACGATCCGCGACAGCCGCGGCGAGGTCCTCGACACGCTGTGCAACTTCTAGACCCCGAGGACGCCCTCCCGGCTTACTGCCGGAAGCGCGTCCTCGTGCTCGGGTGCGGCAACGTGCTCTTCGGCGACGACGGGTTCGGGCCGGCGGTGGTCGCGTGGCTCGACGCGCACTGGCGGGGCCGGCCGCCCGACCCCGTGGGGCTGGTCGACGCGGGCACCGGCGCCCGCAGCCTCCTCTTCACCCTCGCCCTCAGCCCGCGCCGCCCCGAGACCCTCATCGTCGTGGACGCGGTGGACGCGGGACGCGCGCCCGGGGAGGTGTTCGACCTGGCCATCGACGCGCTGCCGCAGCGGAAGGCCGACGACTTCTCCCTGCACCAGGTGCCCACCTCGAACCTGCTCAAGGAGCTCGCCGACCTCGGCGGCGTCGCGGTCCGCATCGTCGCGTGCCAGGTCGCGCGCGTCCCGGACGTGGTGGCGCCGGGCCTGTCCGAGGCGGTCCAGGCGGCCGTCCCGCGGGCCGGCCGCCTCATTCTCGAAAGCGTGGCGGCTTATGCCTGACGCGATGGCGGCACCGGTTCGTTGTGATCCAGGCCTGCTCGGCGACGTCCGGCGGTTCGGGAAATTCGACCCGACCGGCTGCTACCAGTGCGGGAGCTGCACCCTCGCGTGCGTGCTCGTCACCGACGCAGCCAGCTTCCCGCGGCGCAGCCTCCGGTACGTGCTGCTCGGCGCGCGCGCGCCGCTCGTCTCCAGCCTCGAGCCGTGGATCTGCCACGACTGCGGCGACTGCTCGCTCGTGTGTCCGCGGCAGGCCGAGCCGCGGATTTCGATGGCGACGCTCCGGCGCTTCCTGACCGCCGAGTACGACTGGACGGGGTTGTCGTCGAAGCTCTTGCGGTCCCGGGCCTGGTACGCCGGCTCGCTCGTGAGCGCCTTTCTCCTCACGCTCGCCCTGCTCCTCTGGTACCACCTCTGGTACGTCGGCCTGCCCCTCGGCGACTTCGCCACCATGCCGCTGGGGCTGTCGCACATGTTTCCCCTCATGACCCACTACACGCGGGTCGTCATGCTCGTCCCGCTCTTCCTGCTCTTCAGCCACGCGTTCCGCATGTGGTGGCTCACGATGTACCGCGGCGTGCCCGAACGGATCCCGGTGGGGGCGTACGTCCGGGAAGCGTGGAGTTACGTCGCGCACTCGGTCGGCCACACGCTGCTGCGCCGGTGTCCCGACCGCCGGCGGTGGCTGAGCCACTGGGTGCTCGCGTTCGGCACCGTCCTGATGCTGGTGGTGAAGGTGCTGGCGCTGCCGTGGTTCCAGACCGACGCCCTCTACCCCTGGCACCATCCCCAGCGGTGGCTCGGGTATCTCGCTGCGGCGTGCATCCTGTACGGGCTCGGCGACATCCTGGTCGGGCGGTGGAAGGCCGAGCGGGAGATCTGGAAGGAGACGCGCTTCGAGGACCTCGTCTTCCCGGTACTCCTGCTCCTGACGGCGCTGAGCGGCCTGACGGTGCACGTCGCGCGCTACGCGGGGTTCGCGCTCACCAGCCACCTGGCCTACGCCGTCCACGTCCTCGTCGCGACGCCCATGCTCGTCGTGGAGATGTCGTTCGGCAAGTGGTCGCACATGGTCTACCGGCCGATGGCGCTCTACTTCCAGGCGGTGAAGGTCCGGGCGGGAGTGGCGCGGCCGGCGGTGGAGTTGCCCTATGCCGCCTGAAGGGTCCTCGTCTTCGCCCGTGGGGGCGGCGCTCGTCGTGGGCGGGGGCATCGGGGGGATGCAGGCCGCCCTGGACCTGGCCGCCGCGGGCATCAAGGTGTATCTCGCCGACCGCGGTCCGGCGATCGGCGGGGTCATGTCCCAGCTCGACAAGACGTTCCCGACCAACGACTGCGCCATGTGCACCATGGCGCCGCGCTTGGTCGAGATCGGCCGGCACCGGGACATCGAGCTCTTGACGTTGAGCGACGTCGAGCGCCTCGAGGGCGAGCCGGGGCGCTTCACCGTGACGCTGCACCGGCGGCCGCGGTACGTAAACGAGACGGCCTGCACCGGGTGCGGGACCTGCGTGGCGAGCTGCCCGACGCGCACGCAGGTGCAGCCCGTTCCGACTCCGCGGGTCGAGCTGGAGGCGCCGTACCGCGAGAGGGTCCCCGCCATCGTCGAGAAGCACCGGGGCCGCGACGGGCCGCTCATGCCGATCCTGCAGGAGGTCAACGCGGCCCTGAATTACTTCCCAGAGTCCGTGCTCCGGTACATCGCGCAGGAGACGGGCTATCCCCTCACGCACGTCTATCGGATCGCGACCTTCTACAGCGCCTTCAGCGTCACGCCCCGGGGTCGATACGTCGTCAGCGTGTGTCTGGGGACGACCTGCTACGTGCGCGGCGGGGACCGGCTGATGGAGCGCATGAGCGAGCTGCTGGGGATCAAGCCCGACGAGACGACCCGCGACCTCCGCTTCACCTTGAAGAGCGTGCGCTGCATCGGCTGCTGCGGCCTGGCGCCCGCGGTCATGGTTGGGAGCGACGTCTACGGGAAGCTCACGCGCCAGGACGTCGCGGGCATCCTGCGGAAATACCGGGAGGCGGCGTGAGATGCCGAAGCTGACGATCGACGAGCTCCAGCGGAAACGCGAGGAGGCGCGCCGGGGCATTTACCTGCGCGACACCGCGTTCAAGGGCAAGGTCATCGTGCACATGGGTACGTGCGGCATCGCCGCCGGGGCGCGGCGGGTGATGGCGGCCGTGCTCGAGGCGGTCGAACAGGGGCGCCTCCGGGATGTGATGGTCACGACGACGGGATGCGCCGGGCTGTGCTCCCGGGAACCCATGATGACCGTCGAGTTGCCCGACGCCCCGCCGGTCCGATACGGAGACCTGACGCCCGAGAAGGTGCACCGCATCCTGACGGAGCACGTGCTCGGCGGGCGCCTGGTCTCCGAGTACGTCATCGGCACCGGCTCGGAGCGGGGCGGGTGAGGAGCGGGAAACCATGGCGGCGCGACGCATCGAGGTGATGACCTGCTGCGGGACGGGCTGCGTCGCCGGGGGCGCGTTCCGGATCCGCGACGCCTTCGAACGCGAGATCGACCGGCAGGGCCTGCGCGGCGAAGTGGCGGTCGTGACGACGGGCTGCAACGGGTTCTGCGGCCAGGGCCCCATCGCCGTCGTGCTCCCGGAAGGCATCTTCTACGGGTGGCTGAAGCCGGAGGATGTCCCGCATCTGGTCGAAGAGCATCTGCTCAAGGGCCGCCCCGTCAAGCGGCTCATGTTCACCAAGCCCGAGACCCGGGAGCCGGTCCCGCGGCTGGCCGACATTCCGTTTTTCCAGAAGCAGATGCTCGTCGTGCTCAGGAACAAGGGGATCGTCGACCCGGAGCGGATCGACGACTACATCGCCCGCGACGGCTACGCCGCGCTGGAAAAGGTGTTGACCGGGATGAGCCCGCAACAGGTCATCGAGGAGGTGACACGAGCGGGGCTGCGGGGCCGCGGCGGCGCGGGATTCCCGACCGGCGTCAAGTGGCGCATCTGCCGCCAGGAGCGGCGGATGCCCAAGTACATCGTCGGCAACTGCGACGAGGGCGACCCGGGCGCGTACATGGACCGGAGCCTGCTCGAATCGGACCCGCACGCGGTGATCGAGGGCATGACGATCGCGGCGTATGCGATCGGCGCGCGCCGGGGCTTCGTCTACGTGCGCACCGAGTACCCCCTGGCCATCGAGCGCCTGCGCACGGCGATCGCGCAGGCGAGGGACTACGGGCTGCTCGGCGATGGCATCCTCGGGTCGCCGTTCGCGTTCGACATCGAGATTCGCGAGGGATCCGGGGCGTTCGTCTGCGGCGAGGAGACCTCGCTCATCCACTCGATCGAGGGCGAGAGCCCGGAGCCGCGGCAGCGCCCGCCGTTCCCCGCGCAGGTCGGGCTGTGGGGTTGCCCGACGGTCATCAACAACGTGGAGACGCTGGCGAACGTGCCCGTCATCATCGCGCGGGGCGCCGACTGGTACGCCGGCATCGGCACGCCGACCAGCAAGGGCACGAAGATTTTCTCGCTGGTCGGCAAGATCAACAACACCGGCTTGATCGAGGTCCCGATGGGGATCACGCTGCGCGAGATCATCTACGAGATCGGCGGCGGGATCCCGGGCGGCAAGCGCTTCAAGGCGGTACAGACAGGCGGGCCTTCGGGTGGGTGTATTCCGGCTCGGCTCGTCGACCTGCCCATCGATTACGAGAGCTTGCGGGACGCCGGCTCGATGATGGGCTCGGGCGGCATGATCGTGATGGACGAAGACACGTGCATGGTCGACGTGTCGAAGTTCTTCGTCCAGTTCACCAACGACGAGTCGTGCGGCAAGTGCAGCGCGTGCCGCGACGGCAGCGCGGCGCTCCTCGAGGTCCTGACGCGGATCGCCGACGGCGACGGCCGGGAGGGCGACCTCGCGTTTCTCGAGGAGCTCGGCGAGGCCATCAAGGACGCCTCGATGTGCGGCCTCGGCCAGACGCTGCCGAATCCCGTCCTCTCGGCCCTCCGCTACTTCCGCGACGAATTCGAGGCGCACGTCCGGTACAAGCGGTGCCCGGCGGTGGTGTGCCGCGGCATCATCTCGTCGCCCTGCCAGTATCTCTGCCCGCTCGAGACCGACGTGCCCGCCTACCTGACGCTCACGGCCCAGCGCCGCTACCGGGAGGCGCTCGAGGTGATCCGCCGCACCAACCCGCTGCCGCTCGTCTGCGGGCGCGTCTGCATGGCGCACTGCGAGACACGGTGCCGGGCGGCGGAGGCGGGCGGGCCCATTTCGGTCAAGGAGATCAAGCGCTTCTTGAGCGACTGGGAGCTCGCGGCGGGCGAGCCCCCGCAGGTCGAACCGTTCGTCAAGCGCTATGACGAGCGCGTGGCCGTCGTCGGGTCCGGCCCCGCGGGCCTGACCGCCGCGGCGGTGCTGGCGCGCCTCGGCTACCCGGTGACCGTGTTCGAGGCGCTGCCGGTGGCGGGCGGGATGCTGGCGGTCGGCATCCCGGAGTATCGGCTGCCGAAGCGGCTGCTGCAACTCGAAATCGACGCGATCGCGCGCGGCGGCGTCGAGATCCGCACGAACAGCCCGGTGACCGACCTCGACGCCCTCCTCCAGGACGGCTATCGCGCCGTGCTCCTCGCCGTCGGCGCGCACAAGAATCGCCGGCTGGGGATCCCCGGCGAGGACGTGGCCGGCGTGCTCGACCCGATCACCTTCCTGCGCCAGGTCAACCTCAACGGGCCCCTGCCGCCGCTCGGCGACCGGGTCGGCGTCGTGGGCGGCGGCAACACGGCCGTCGACGCGGCCCGCACCGCGATCCGCCTGGGGGCCCGCGACGTGACGATTCTCTACCGGCGGACGCGCGTGGAGATGCCGGCGGCCGAAGCCGAAGTCCAGGCGGCCCTCGAAGAGGGCGTGAAGATCGAGTTCCTCGTCGCCCCGACGCGCGTCATCGCGCGCGACGGGAAGCTGTCGGCCGTCGAGCTCACCAGGATGCGCCTGGGCGAGCCCGACGTCACCGGCCGGCGGCGGCCGATCCCTATCGAGGGCGCGGTGTCCACGATGCCCCTCGACACCCTGATCCCGGCGATCTCGCAGGACCCCGACCTTGCGCTCCTCGGCCCGACGGCGGGCATCGACACCAGCACGGGCACGGTCGGGGTCGACCGCGAGACGTTCATGACGGCGCGGCCCGGGGTGTTCGCCTGCGGGGACGCCGTGACGGGGGCGGGCGACGTCACGACCGCCATGGCCACGGCGAAGATCGCCGCCACGTTCATCCACAAGTACCTGCGCGGCGAGCCGCTCGTCCGGACGTATCGGCCCGTCCGGCCGTCGATCACGGTCGCGCCGGTGCCCGTCGGGGAGGAGGAAGCCGCCGCGGCGCGTCCCACCATGCCCCGGCTGCCCCCTAACGCGCGGCGCGGGAACTTCGCGGAAGTGGAGCTGGGGCTCACCGAGGACCAGGCGGTTCGCGAGGCGCGGCGGTGTCTCCGCTGCGACTGGGAGCTGCAGCGGCAGCTCGAGGCCAAGGCCGCGGAAGCGGTCGAGCGAGAACGGCCATGCCCCGTCTGACGATCAACGACATCCCGGTGACGGTCGGCGAGGGGAGCACGCTGTTGCACGCCATCGAGCGGGCCGGCGTGAAGGTCCCGACGCTGTGCTACCTGAAGGGCCTCTCGCCGTACGGCGCGTGCCGGCTCTGCGTGGTCGAGGTGCGCGTGCCGAACCGCGCGCCGAGCGTCCAGGCGGCGTGCTCGTATCCGGCGCAGGACGACCTCGTCGTCCTCACCCACAGCGAGCGGGTGCTGCGCGCCCGGCGGATCGTGGCGGAGTTGTTGCTCGCGCGGGCGCCCGACGCGGAGCCCGTGCGGCGCGTCGCGGCCGAGCTCGGCGTCCAGGACACGCGGATCGCGAAGAAATACGACGACTGCATCTACTGCGGCCTCTGTGTCCGCGTGTGCCGCGAGCGCATGGGCCGGAGCGCCATCGGCTTCTCGGGTCGCGGCCCGCGCAAGAAGCTCGAGCCGCCCTTCGGCCAGCACAACCCGGTGTGCTGGACGTGCGGCGCCTGTAACGTCGTGTGTCCGACGGGCAAACAGGTCTCGCGCCTGACGACGCCGCGGGCGCTCGTGCCGTTGCCGAACCGCTACAACCTCGGGCTCGACGCCCGACCCGCCGTCTACATTCCCTATCCGCAGGCGGTGCCCAACAAGGCCGTGATCGACCCGGACGCGTGCGTGCGCCTCCGGTACGACGCGTGCGGGTTGTGCCAGGAGGTGTGCGAAGCGAAGGCGATCGACTACGACCAGCCGCCCGAGCGGGTGGCACTCGAGGTCGGCGCCGTCGTGCTCGCGCCCGGCTACGAGCCGTTCGACGCCCGCCTGAAGGCCGAGCTCGGCTACGGCCGGTTCCCGAACGTGGTGAGCGCCCTCGAGTTCGAGCGCATGCTGTCGGCGTCAGGCCCGTTCGCCGGCCACGTGGTGCGCCCCTCCGACAAGCGCGAACCCCGGCGCATCGCCTTCATCCAGTGCGTCGGCTCGCGCGACCACGAGCGCGACTACTGCTCGTCGGTCTGCTGCATGTACGCGACCAAGGAAGCCATCATCGCGAAGGAGCACGTGGGCCCGCACCTGGCGTGCGACATCTTCTACATGGACCTGCGCGCCTTCAGCAAGGGCTTCGAGCAGTACTACCACCGCGCCGAGGAGCTCGGCGTGCGCTACATCCGGTGCCGGGTCCCGACCGTCGCGGAGGTGCCGGGGACCGGCAACCTCGTGGTCCGCTACCTGGCCGCGGGCGACCGCCCGGTGTCCGAGGAGTACGACCTCGTGGTGCTCTCCGTGGGGATGCAGCCGCCGGCCGAGCTGCGCGCGATGGCGGCCCGCCTGGGCATCGAGCTGAACGCCTTTGGCTTTTGCGGCACGCCGGCGTTCGAACCGGTACGCTCCTCGCGCCCCGGCGTCTTCGTCGCGGGCGCGGTCACCGAGCCGAAGGACATCCCCGAGACCGTGATGCAGGCGTCGGCGGCCGCCGCCGAGGTGCTGGCGCTGCTCAAAGACGGGCGCGGCCGCCTGAGCGTGCCGGCCACCTATCCGCCCGAACGCGACGTCACCGGCGAGCCGCCGCGCATCGGCGTGTTCGTCTGCCACTGCGGCACCAACATCGGCGGCATCGTGAATGTCCCGGCCGTGGTCGAGTACGCCCAGAGCCTGCCGGATGTCGTCTACGCCGAGCACAACCTGTACACGTGTTCGAACGATACCCAGGAGCGGATCAAGGAAAAGATCGCGGAGCACGGGTTGAATCGGGTGGTCGTCGCCTCCTGTACCCCGCGCACCCACGAGCCGCTGTTCCGGAACACCGTCCGGGAGGCCGGCCTGAACCCGTACCTCTTCGAGATGGCGAACATCCGCGACCAGTGCTCCTGGGTCCACATGCACGAGCCGGACCGCGCCACCGAGAAGGCCAAGGACCTGGTCCGGATGGCGGTCGCGAAGGCGCGCCTCCTCGCGCCGCTCGAGCGGGGCTCGATGCCCGTGCGCAAGTCCGCCCTGGTCGTCGGCGGCGGCGTGGCGGGCATGACCGCCGCCCTCTCGATCGCCGCGCAGGGTTACGAGGTGTACCTGGTCGAGCGCGCCGCCCAGCTCGGCGGCCACCTCCGCACCCTGCACTACCTGCTGAACGGCGAAGACCCCCGGGCCCACCTCGCGCGCTTGATCGAACGCGTCCGGGCCGAGCACAGGATCCGCGTGTTCACCAACGCGACCATCGAGCGCATCGACGGCGTGATGGGAGACTTCCACACGCAGGTGTCGGTCGACGGGACCGTGACGGAGATCGCCCACGGGGTCGTGATCGTGGCCACCGGCGCGCGGGAGTACCGGCCGACGGAGTACCTCTACGGCACGGACAGCGCCGTCCTGACGCAGCGCGAGCTCGAAGCGCGGCTCGCGGCGGGCGACGGGGTGCCGACGCCGCGAGGGCGGCCCGCGACGGTCGTGATGATCCAGTGCGTGGGGTCCCGGGACGCCGACCACCCGTACTGCTCGCGGGTGTGCTGCGCGGAGGCGATCAAGAACGCGCTCCGCATCAAGGCGGTCGCGCCCGAGACGCACGTCTACGTGCTCTACCGCGACGTGCGCACCTACGGATTCAGCGAGCAGCACTACACCCGCGCGCGCCAGCAGGGGGTCGTGTTCGTGCGGTACGACGAGGCCCGCAAGCCCCAGGTGTCGCGCGCCGACGGGGCTCTGGAGGTGAGGGTGCACGACGCCACCCTCGGGCTCGACCTGGCCATCCCGGCGGACCTCGTGGTCCTGTCGGCGGGCATCGAACCCGACCCGGAGAATCACCGGGTCGCCCAGATGCTCAAGGTACCCCTGACGACCGAGGGCTTCTTCCTCGAAGCCCACATGAAACTCCGGCCGGTCGACTTCATGACCGACGGCGTCTACCTGTGCGGGCTCGCCCACGCGCCGAAGACCCTGGAAGAGTCGATCATCCAGGCCAAAGCGGCCGCCGCCCGGGCCGCCGCCGTCCTCGCGCGCGACAGCCTCGCGCTCGAAGCCACGGTCTCGCAGGTCGTGGACGAGAGCTGCGACGGGTGCGCCTACTGTGTCGACACCTGCCCGTTCAAGGCGATCACGTTGCTCGAGTACGCCTGGCAAGGCTCGGTCAAGAAGGTGGTCGAAACGAACCAGGCGCTCTGCAAAGGGTGCGGGTGCTGCCAGGCGACGTGTCCCAAGAACGGCATCCTGATCCGCGGCTTCACGCTCGAGCAGATCCGGGCGCAGATCTACGCCGCCCTCGGGGTTGCGTGATGCAAGACCGTTTCGAGCCGCTCATCATCGGGCTGTGTTGCAACTGGTGCGCCTATGCCGGCGCCGACCTCGCCGGGGTGTCGCGCCTGCAGTACCCGCCGAACATCCGGATCATCCGGGTCATGTGCTCGGGCATGGTGCATCCCAACCTGGTCATCGAGGCGCTGACCAAGGGGGCGGACGGCGTCTTGATGTGCGGGTGCCACCCCGGGGATTGCCACTACCAGGAGGGCAACCTGCGCGCGGAGAAGCGGGCCGAGGCCATCCGCCTCATGCTCGCGGACTTCGGCCTCGAGGAAGAGCGGTTCCGCCTGGAGTGGGTCTCGGCCGCCGAGGGCCCGCGGTTCGCCGAGGTGGTGCGCGACTTCACCGAGCAGGTGCGGCAGCTCGGGCCCAACCCGTTCCGGTAGCCGCCGCCCGCCTCGGCGGCCTGGCCGCCCGCGAGGCCGCCAGACGCGGGGCGGCACGGCGAGAGAGGAGCCCCATGGCCATCGAGCCGAGCGACACCAGCGGGAGGTCCCTGACGAGCGCGCGCGCCACCCTGACCCTCGAGGACGTCCAGGCGGTGCTGGAGGCGGACGTGTGCGCGGGCGGCGACCTGTCGCGCCCGGTAGACGGCGTTGGGGCGGCCGACCTGATGAGCGACGTGCTCGCCCTCAGCCGGCCGCGGATGGTGTTGCTAACCGGCCTGAACACGCCCCAGGCGGTCCGAACCGCCGCCATCGCGGACCTGGCCGGCGTGGTGCTCGTTCGCGGGAAGCGGCCGCCAGACGAGATGGTCGCGCTCGCGCGGGAGCTCGGGATCCCGCTGTTGACGACCCCCCTGACCATGTTCGAGGCGGCGGGTCGACTCTACGTCGCGCTGAAGGCCGGGTCCTGACGGGCCATGGGGGCGGGCGACCGCGACGCCCAGGGGGAACTGGTTCGAACGTACCGGATTCACGGGCGCGATTTCGCCGGCGCCGGGCGCGCGTCGACCGACATCAAGGATCTCCTGAAGACGCTGGGCGTCGCGCCCGACATCGTCCGGCGTGTGGCGATCGCCTCGTACGAGGCGGAGATGAACGTCGTGATGTACGCCACCCAGGGGCGCCTTACGGTCCGCGTGACCCCGGGCGCCGTGACGCTCGAGGTGGACGACGAGGGCCCGGGGATCCCCGATGTCGACCTGGCGATGCAGGAAGGCTACTCGACGGCGACGCCGGAGATGCGCGAGATGGGGTTCGGGGCCGGCATGGGGCTCCCGAACATCCGGCGCAACAGCGACGAGTTCACGATCAGCTCGGCGGTCGGAGTCGGCACGCGGTTACAGATCCGGGTGCGCATGCCGGGCGGCTGAGGCGCCGGGCGGTCACGGGCGGACATGAGCGAGCCTTACTACCACTCGCTCCGGTTCGACGCGGCGCGGTGCGACGGGTGCATGGCGTGCCTGCGGGTGTGTCCGACCCACGCCATCCGGGTCCGGGCCGGCCGGGCCGTCCTCCTCGACGACCGGTGCATCGACTGCGGCGAGTGTTTGCGGGTCTGCACGCGCCAGGCCGTGGTCCCGCTCACGACGGCGCTCGCCGAGCTCACCCGCTTCCGCCACCGCATCGCGATTCCCTCGCCGGCACTCTACACCCAGGTCGATGCCTGGGTCACGCCCGCGATGGTCCACGCGGCGCTCGAGCGCTGCGGCTTCGACGAGGTCGTCGGCCTGTCGGCCTGGTGCGCCGCGGTCACGGCCGCCATCGAGCTGTACCTCGCGGAATTCCGCGGCACCTTCCCCGTGATCTCGTCGTTTTGCCCGACGGTCGTCCGCCTCCTGCAGGTCAGGTACCCGGCGCTGCTCGACCAGGTCCTGCCCATCCTCTCGCCGCGCGAGGTGGCGGCGCGGGACGCCCGGCGCACCGCCGCCGCGCGCCTCCAGATCGACCCCGCCGCCATCGGGACCGTGTACCTCACGCCGTGCCCAAGCAAGATGGTCTCCATCGTGGACCACCCGGGTCTCGTGAGGTCGGAGATCGACGCGGCGGTCGCCATCAGCGACCTGTACCCCCTGCTGGCCGCGGCGGTGCACGACGTCCGGGCGCTGCCGGAAGGGCACGAGACGGAGACCGCCTCGGGGATGAGTTGGGCGCTCTCGCGCGGGCTGGCGGCGTCCCTCCCGGCCGAGGACACCATGGCCGTGTCGGGGCTCGCCAACGTGGTGCGCATCCTCGACGACATCGAGGCCGGCCGCCTCCGCCACTACACCTTCGTCGAGTGCCACGCCTGTCTTGAGGGGTGCGTGAGCGGCGCCCTGACCGTCGTGAACCCGTACGTCGCCCGGGCCCGGGCCATCCGGTTGATGAACGCCCTGGGCGAGCGGACGTCGATCGACCGGGCGAGCGTCACGGACCGGTACCGGGCGGGGGCGCTGCGCATGGAGACCCGCATCGCGCCGCGGCCGATGCGCGCGGTCGCCGACACCCTGGCCGGCGCCGTCGCCGCCATGAAGGCGCGGGACGCCCTGATGGCGGCGCTGCCGCGCATCGACTGCGGCGCCTGTGGGGCGCCCACCTGCGCGGCGTTCGCCGACGATGTGGTCCGGGGAGACGTGCGGGAGGAGGCGTGCGTCTTCGTGCGCCAGCGGGAGATCGAAGCCGCGGTGGCCCGGTTGGCCGACCTCTGCCGCCGCCAGGCCGGGGCGCTCGGCCGGGCGGACCGCACCGAGGCCCCGGACCCTGGCCGCGCGTCGCCAGGGGAGGGCGGCGTCGCACACGGGCCCGCCGCCGGGACCGGCGGCGGAGAAGGAGGGGCGACGTGACCATCGCCGAGGTGGCGACCGCGCTCGAGGGCCGCCTCGTGGCGGGCGCCGCGGCGGGCAGCCGCGTGGTGACCGGCGGGTATGTCTCGGACCTGCTCTCCGACGTCATCGCCCGCGCCGAGGAGGGCGACGTCTGGATCACCGTGCAGCGTCACGTGAACATCGTGGCGGTGGCGCGCCTGAAAGGGCTCGCGGGCGTCGTGCTGGTCGGCGGGCGGGAGCCCGACCCCGACACGCTCGCCCGGGCCGACCAGGAGGCGGTGCCGCTCGTCACGACGCCGCTGGGGGCGTTCGAGGCGGCGGGGCGGCTCTACCACCTGGGGGTGCGCGGGAGGGCGCGTCCTGAGAGTCTTCGTGCTTGACGCCCACGTGCACAGTTGCCTGTCGCCGTGCGCCGAGCTCGAGATGCACCCGGCGGCCGTCGCCGCCCGCGCGGCGCAGGTCGGCCTCGACGCGCTGGCGCTCGCCGACCACAACAGCGCGGGTAACGTCGCGGCGGCGGTCCGAGCCGGCATGCGCCGCGGGGTCGCGGTGCTCGCGGGGATGGAAGTCACCAGCGAAGAAGAGGTCCATGTTCTGGCCCTGCTCCCGGACGCCGCCGCCGCTGCCCGCCTGCAACAGCGCGTCTACCGCGTCCTGCCCGGGCGCAACGACCCGAGCCTCTTCGGCGAGCAGGTCGTGGTGGACGAAGACGGCGAGGTGCTCGCCTTCGAGGACCGCCTGCTCATCGGCGCCACCACCTGGAGTCTCGACGCCGTCGTCCACGCCATCCACGCGGAGCGCGGCCTCGCCCTCGCGGCGCACGCCGACCGCGAGCGCTTCGGCCTGGTCGGGCAGCTCGGCTTCGTGCCGCCCGGTCTGGCCCTCGACGCCATCGAGGTCTCGCGCCACCTGGCGCTGGACGAAGGCCGGCGGCGGTTCGGCTCGTCGGGCGTCCCCGTCGTGACGGCGTCGGACGCCCACCGGCTCGACCAGGTCGGGACGGCCGTCATGCTGGTGCTCGCCGAGGGGCTGACATTCGGCGAGCTCGTCCAGGCGTTCCGGGGCGCCAACGGGCGGGCGATCCTCGGCGGGGGGCGACCCATGGAAGACCTCGCGATGCACCTGCTGGACATCGCGCACAACGCGATCGAGGCCGGCGCGACCCGTATCGATCTGGCCATCACGGAGGATTTCGAGCGCGACCGCCTCGTCATCGAGGTCGCCGACAACGGGCCCGGCCTCCCGCCGGAGGCGTGCGGGCGCGCCGCCGACCCGTTCTACACGACGCGGGCCACACGTCCCGTCGGCCTGGGTTTGTCGCTGCTCGAGGCGGCCGCCCGCGCGGCGGGCGGCACGCTGTCAATCGAGTCGGCGCCGGGTGCCGGCACGCGGGTGACGGCGACCTTTCAGCGGTCGCACGTCGACCGGCAGCCGATGGGCGACCTCGAGGGGACGCTCATGGCGCTCATGGCCGGCCGGCCCGACGTCGACATCCGCTACCGGCACGCCGTGGGCGGGCGGCAGTTCGCGCTGAGTTCGCGGGAGTTCGCCGCGGCGTTGCCCGGGGGGGCGCTGCAGACACCCGAGGGGCTCGCGCGGCTGCGGCAGGCGATTCGCGAGGGCGAGGCCCGCCTGCGCGGGGAGGCATAGGAGCGGTCGTCGCGCTCGATCGTCGGCCTACGGTGGCGCCTCCAGCTCGTCCGCCGCCCGCGTCTCGAGATACGCGCGCAGCGCGCGGAACGCCCGGCCCCGGTGGCTGACCGCTGCCTTCTCCGCGTCCGTCAGCTCGCCGAAGGTGCGGCCGTACGGCGGATAGTAGAAGATGGGGTCGTAGCCGAAGCCGTACGGACCCCTGGGTTCGGGCGCGAGCTCGCCGTCCACGCTGCCGCGGGCCTCGAACAGGATGTCGCCGCCGTGCGCCAGGACGACCGCGCAGACGAACCGCGCGTGGCTCGTGGTGCGGCCGCTGGCGCGCAGCTCCGCGTAAAGGTGCGTGAATTTCTCCGGATACGACCTGCCGTTATACCGCGAGGAGTGGACGCCCGGGGCGCCGCCGAGCGCCTCGACCTCGAGTCCCGAGTCTTCGGCCACCGTCGGGAGCCGCGTCGCCGCCGCGTAGTAGAGCGCTTTCTGCCGCGCGTTCGCCTCGAAGCTCGCGCCGGTTTCCTCGGGTTCGGGAACCGGCGGGAGCTCGGCCAGCGAGACGAACCGGTGGGGCAGCCCCGCCAGCAGGCCGCGGATCTCGCGGAGCTTGCCGGGGTTCGTCGTGGCGATCAGGATGGGCATGCCGTCAGGTACGCGCCGACGACTTCGCGTTGCAGGGCGATGAGGTGCGCCACCCCCGCGTCCGCCAGGTCGAGGAGCATGTCGAGGGTGGCCCGCTCGAAGGGGGCGCCTTCGGCGGTGCCCTGCACCTCGACGTAGCGGCCGCGGCCGGTCTTGACCACGTTCATGTCCACCTGCGCGCGGGCGTCTTCTTCGTACGCCAGGTCGAGCAGCGGCACGCCGTCGACCACGCCGACGCTCGTGGCCGCGACGTAGTCCTCGATCGGCATCGTCGCGAGCGCCCCCTGCTCGCGGAGCTTCTGGAGGGCGAGCACGAGCGCGACGAAGCCGCCCGTGATCGACGCCGTCCGGGTCCCGCCGTCGGCCTGGATGACGTCGCAGTCGATCCAGATGGTGCGCTCGCCGAGCTCCTCGAGGCGGGTCACGGCACGCAGCGAGCGCCCGATGAGCCGCTGGATTTCCTGCGTGCGCCCCCCGACCTTGCCGGCCGCCGCCTCGCGCGTCGTCCGGGTCGTCGTGGCGCGCGGGAGCATGCCGTACTCCCCGGTCACCCAGCCCTTCCCGGTCCCCTTGAGAAACGGCGGGACGCGATCCTCGACGCTCGCGGCGCAGATGACGCGCGTGCGGCCCACCTCGATGAGGGCCGACCCCTCGGCGTGGACCAGGTAGTGCGGAACGAGGCGGGTCGGTCGGAGCTCGGTCGGGGCGCGGTTGTCGAGTCGGGTCATGACGAAGTGTCCACCAGGCGGAGATTCTGCCGGAGCGGATGGCGCAAATCCACGTGCCCGGCGAGCGTGTCGACCTCGCGGCCGTCGACCAGGAGCTGGACGGCCCCGATCGCCGGCAGATTCACCGTGAGCGCGTTCACGATGGCGTACACCGTCAGGAGTTCCGCCAGCGACCCGCCGGGGTGACCCGAGCGCACCGCCCCCCCGAGGTCCAC
The DNA here is from genome assembly GCA_964478975.1 of uncultured Vicinamibacterales bacterium. Lineage (GTDB taxonomy): Bacteria > Acidobacteriota > Vicinamibacteria > Vicinamibacterales > JAHECP01 > CAYZKQ01. Next base: position 28,630 of record CAYZKQ010000021.1, read on the forward strand.
GAACGCGTCGCCCCGCTCGGTGACGAAGACCGCGCGCACCCGCGTGCCCGCCGGGACCGGCGCCAGATACGGCGCGGGCGGGGGCTGGAGCTGCGCTTCCAGAATCCGCTCGGCCTGCGCCACGACGCCCTCGCCGTACGGGACCTCGCGCTCGACGGCCACCAGCCGGGAGCCGTCGGCCGCGACGAAGAACAGGGTGGCGTGAATCCGCCGGGCCTCCGGGGCGGGGCTGGCGGCTGCCGGCGCCGCCGGCGCCTCGACCGGGGGCTGCCCGGGTCGCGGC
>CAYZKQ010000022.1:0-23282 GCA_964478975.1 uncultured Vicinamibacterales bacterium
AGGGCGCGCGCGATGGCCGCCCGCCGCGCCGCCTGTTCCGCCTCGGTCGCCTTCGGGAGCCGATAGGCGGCCACGACCGCGTCGTACGCGGCCGCGTCGCGGTCGACGAGCGCGGCCAGCTCCGCGCGCGCGGCGAGGAGCCGCGGGCGCACCTCGGCGAGGACCGCCCGGTCGTGGTCGGTCCCCGAGCGCGTCTTCGGCAACCCCGCCACCATCGCCAGGAGCGCCGCCCCCAGCGCCCCGGCGAGCGCCGCCGCCGACCCGCCGCCCGGCGTCGGCTCCGGCGCGCTGAACGCTTCGAGCAACTCGCTGCAGGATCGTGCCATGAGCATGGCGCTTCAGCTCTCCACCACCACGGTCCCCCGCTTGATCACCATCGCGATGGTCGGGGTCCCGACGCTCAACAAGTCGACCAGATCGCCCCGCAGTACGACCGCGTCCATCTGGCGGCCCGCCTCGAGGCGCCCCACGCGCTCGTGCCGGTCGATCGCGTACGCCGCGTTGACCGTCGCGGCCACCAGGGCCTCCTCGGCCGTCAGCCCCATGGCGAAACACGCGAGGGTCATGGCGAAGGGCATCGACGGCGACAGCCCGCCCCCCGGGTTGACGTCGCTGCCGAGCGCGACCGGCACGCCCGCCGCGATCAGCTCGCGCGCGGGGGCATACCGTCCCAGCTTGAGGTAGAAGCTGGCGGTCGGCAGCAGCGTCGCCACGGTGCCCGCCGCCGCGAGGGCGCGCACCCCCTCGGGCGGCACGTGGACGAGGTGGTCGGCCGAGCGGGCGCCGACCCTCGCCGCGACCGCCCAGCCGCCGCTCGCCGCGAGCTCGTCGGCGTGGATCCGGGCGCCCAGGCCGTGGCGCAGACCCGCCCGAAGGATCGCCTCGGCTTCGTCCGGGGTGAAGACTCCGGTTTCGCAGAACACATCGCACCAGGCGGCGAGCCCCTCGCGCGCCGCTGCGGGAATCAGGCCGTCGACCACGAGGTCCACGTAGGCCTGCCGCCGCCCGCGATACTCAGGCGGGATCTCGTGGGCGCCCAGCAATGTGGGGACCAGCTCGATGGGATGGACCTCGCCGAGGTGCCGCACGACCCGGAGCAATTTCAGCTCCGCGTCGAGCGCCAACCCGTATCCACTCTTGACCTCGCACGTCGTCGTGCCGGAGCGCAGCATCGCGTCGAGCCGGGCGCGGCTCTGGGCCGCGAGCTCCGCTTCGCTCGCGGCGCGCGTCGCCCGCACCGTCGCCAGGATCCCGCCGCCCTCGGCCGCGATCTCCGCATACGTCGCGCCGGCCAGCCGCCGCCGGATCTCGTCTCGCCGGTCGCCGGCGTACACCACGTGGGTATGGGCGTCCACGAACCCGGGCACGACCGTCAGGCCCGACGCGTCGACGATGCGCGCGTGTGGCGCGGGCTGGACGCGACGGTCGCAGTCCGCGGTGGGCCCGACGAACACGATCATCCCCTCGCGCGCCGCCAGCGCGCCATCGGGCAGCGCCCCGGCATCGGCTTGGGCGCCGCCCCGACGCGGCGCGGGCCCCGCGCACGTGTAGACGGTGCGGGCGTGGCGCAAGATGAAATCTGCGGTGAGCATCGACGGCGGTGCAGACGATGGACGTGTCGCGCCGGATCAGTCGGCCGGCGCCCCGCCGGCGCCGAGCCGACGCTGCAGCTCCGCGCCGTCCATCCCCGCGATGCGGAGCCGCTTCAGGCGGGACCGGGCGCCGGCCACGATCGTGATCGCGCGGCGGGGGACGTCGAGTCGGTCCGCCAGCAGCGCGACGAGCGCGTCGTTGGCGGCATCGTCGACGGGCGGTGCGGCCAGTCGGACCAGCAGCGCGCCGTGTCGGACCCCCGCGACCTCGCTGCGCCCCGCCCGCGGCACGACGCGCACCGTGAGGACCGCCCCACCCGGGCCGTCCTGGACCACGGACCGCCGCTACGCCCCGCTCGGCCGCCGCTGTTCGTCGCGGGCGGGCTCGAGCGTCGCCCCCGATGCCGACGGCAGCTCGGCCGTCCGCGGGCGATGGAGGCGGATCTTCTCGTCGCGCTCGGGTTTGTCCTGTTCCCGGATGAACTCGAGCGCGTGGTAGAGCGCCTGAATCGACGCCTCGAGAGACCCCTCGACCTGGCGCCGGCGGAGCCGGAGCTCGTTGATGTCCCGCTCGATTTCCTCGAGCCGGTTCTGCGCTTTCTCGAGCACCAGGCTCGCCCGCCCCTCCGCCTCGCGGACGATGAGCTTGGCTTCGGCCTGGGCCGCTTCCTTGACCTCGTCAGCGAGCCGCTGGGCGGTAAGCAGGGTGTTGCGCAGGTTCGCTTCGCGCTCCCGATGCTCGGCGACGATGGCGTCCAGGCGCGCGAGCTCCTGCCGCAAGCGGTCGATCTCGCGCAGCGCCTGCTCGTAGTCGTCCGCCGCCTCGCTCAAGAACGCCAGCACCTCGGTGCGGTCGAACCCCCGGAAGACGACCTTGAATCGCTGCTGGCGCAGGTCGAGCGGCGCGATGCGCATGACGCGGTCGCTCGACAGGGGTGGCGCGCCGGTACCCGGACCGCCGGGCGCACGTGGCTCGAACATACAAAGGCTCCCTTCAGGGTTCGGCGGCCGGGGCGGCCCGGGCGCCGAAGATCGCCGTGCCCACCCGGATCATGGTAGCCCCTTCTTCGATCGCCACCTCGAAGTCGTGGCTCATGCCCATCGACAGCTCGGCGAGTCGGGCCGGCGGCACGCCGGCGGCCACCCACTCGTCGCGGAGCTCGCGGAGCCGCCGGAAGTACGGCCGGACCGCCTCCGGATCGTCGACCAGCGGCGGCAGCACCATCAGGCCCGCCAGCCGGACCGCGCGGCACCCGAGCGCCGCCTCCACGAGGACCTTCGCCGCCTCCGGCCGCGCGCCGAACTTCGTGGCTTCCCCGGCCAGGTCCACCTGCACCAGAATCTGGGGCCGGGTGCCGAGCTCGGCGGCCGCCCGGTCCAGCCGATCGAGCAGCTCGCGGCGGTCGACCGAGTGGATGACGGCGAACGCGCCCGCCGCCCGGCGCGCCTTGTTCGACTGCAGGTGGCCGACCAGGTGCCACGCCACCTGTACATCGGCCGTCGCCGAGATTTTCTGCAGGGCCTCCTGGACGCGGTTCTCGCCGAAGTCGCGGACGCCCGCCCGTGCCGCCGCCCGCACGTACTCGGGCCCGAAGGTTTTCGACACGGCGACGAGCCGGATCGCCCCCGGGTCGCGCCCCGCGCGGGCGGCCGCGCGCGCCACGCGGGCCCGAACGGCTTCGAGGTTGGCGCGGATCCGCTCGTCCAGGGACACCGGGGGTCGAGCCGTTACTTCTTCAACTGCTGGATGATGCTCTTGGCCTGGCCGGCGTACTGCCCGCTCGGCGCAAGCTCCAGGTACTTCTCGAACTCCTTGAGCGCCTCGGGCAGGTTGCCTTCGTTGACGAGCGCCATGCCCAACCAGTAATGGGCGTCGGCCAGGTTCGGATCCAGCTTGATCGCTTCGGCGAACTGCGCTTTCGCCTCGGGAATCTTCCCCGCGTTCCAGAGGATGACCGCCTGGTTGTACACGGCGCTGGCACTCCCGCCCCCGGCGGCCGCGGTCAACTTCGCGGCCTCGGCGCTCATCTTCGCGGCCTCGTCGAAGCGCCGCTGCGCGTTGTAAACGTTCGCCAGGCCGTTGTAGGCGTCGGCGAGCCCCGGGTTGTCCTCGAGCGCCTTCTTGAACGCCGCCTCCGCTTCGGCATACCGCTTGTTCTTGGCGTGGATCGCCCCGATGTTCACGTAGCACTCGCCGCACTTCTGGATCTGGGCGATGACCTCGTTGAACTTCGCAATCGCGTCCTCGTCGCGGCCGGCCTGGCTGAGCGCCACGCCTTCGTCGAAGGCCTTCGTCGCCAACTCTAACTTCTTCTTGAGCGCCTCCGCCTCCTCCTTGGTCATCGGCGGCGCACCCCCGGGGGTCAGGACGAAATTGACCTCGGACATCTGGCCCAGGCGGATGCGGACCTCGAAAGCCTGCGACATGTTGTCCTTCGACGCGGTGACGCGGTACGTCCCCGACTGCAGGCCGATCTGGACGAACTCGCCCCGCCGGTTCGTCTTGGTTTCGTGGCGGCGGGACAGCGCGCCGATGTACTCGATCACGATCGTCGCCCCCTCGATGGGTTGCCCCTGGGCGTCGACGACCTTGCCTTTGACCTGACCGGTTTGAGCCGAGACGGGCGAGGCGGTGAAGGCGACCAGCCCGACCACCAGGGCGCCGACCGCCAGCGAGCGGGGGCCGAACAGCGCGCGCATCATGAAGGTCCTCCGTGGCGAAAAGGCGAAACAAGAGACCGACATCTCACCCGGTAGTTTACACCCACGACGCGCCGCGGGTCGGCCCGACCTGCGCCCCCGGGACGGCCGCGCGCCGGCGGCCGCGCCCCTCCTCGCGTCAGGGCGGCGGGTCACGGCCCGGCGGGCGCGGCGCCGAAAAAACGCGCGATGCTGTCCAGATCCGTGACGACCGGGGCCGGCGGGAGCGCCGCCAGAAACCGCGCGCCGTAACGCCGCGTGTGCAGCCGCGGGTCGAGGATCGCCAGGACACCCCGGTCGGTCCGGTGCCGGATGAGGCGGCCGAGCCCCTGCAAGAGGATCAGGATGGCGAGGGGCACCTGGTAGTCGACGAACGGCCGGCCGCCCCGCGCGGCGACCGCGTCGATGCGCGCGGCCGTGATGGGGTCGGCGGGCGAGGCGAAGGGCAGCTTGTCGATGATCACACAGCTCAGCGCCTCGCCCACCACGTCGACGCCCTGCCAGAAGCTCGCCGTCGCGAGCAAGACCGCGTGCGGCGTCGCGCGGAACTCGCGGAGCAGGGCGGACCGCGGCGCGGAGCCCTGCACCAGGATGGGGTAGGGGAGCGCCCACGTCACCACGCGCTCGACCTCGCGCAGATTCGCGTAGCTCGTGAAGAGGACGAAGGCGCGGCCCTCGGTGCGGCCGAGGATCTCGACGATCTCCCGCGCCGCCGCAGCGGCGAACCGGGGCGACCGGGGGTCCGGGAGGTGGCGCGGGAGATACAAGATCGCCTGGCGCCCGTAGTCGAACTCCGACGGCAGGCGGATCTCCTCGGCGCGCTCGACCCCGAGGCGGCTGCGGAGATAGGCGAACGACCCGTCGACGGCGAGCGTCGCGGAGGTCAAAACGGTCGCGTCGAAGCGGGCGAGCAACTCGCGGCGGACGATCCCGGAGACGTCCACCGGCGCCGCGCGCAGAAACACGCCGCGCCCGCGGACCTCCAGGAAAAACACGTACGCCGGGTCGTCTGCCCGCACGAGGAATCGGAGCTCGTCGGCCATCTCCCCGGCGCGGCGCCCGATCGCGGTCAGCTCCTCGGACGCTCCGGAGAGCCGCTCGACCGCGGCTCTCACCGCCTCCAGCGCTTCGACCACCGCGGTGGCGTCGGGGGCGACCGGCGCCAGCCGCGCCGGGTTCAGGCGCACGCGGCGCTCCGGCGCCCCGTCGGCCGCCTCGGCGACCCACAGACCGGCGGGTCCGCCACCCCCGGCGCGCTCGGTCGCCGGCCGAAGCGCGCCGGCCGCCCTCGCGTCCCGCGGGGAGCCGCTTGTCTCGGCCTCGAGCCCGTCGGCAAGCTGCAGCACGAGGGTCTGGAAGAACCGCTGGCTCGCCTCGCGGACGCGCGCGAGGTGTCCGGCGAGCTCGGCGGCGCGGCGCGGCTCCGGCAGCCCGGCCAGCGCCCGCTCGCCGTCGCGGACGAGCTCGAGCAGGCGGTAGGTGCTCACCGTCAGGCCGAAGTACTGCGTCGCCACGTCTTCGAGCTGGTGGGCTTCGTCCAGGACCGCGAAGCGGCAGGCGGGAATGACCTCCCCGTACGCGCTCTGGCGCACCGCGGCGTCGGCGCAGAGCAGGTGGTGATTGACGATGACCAGGTCCGACTCGGCGGCGCGCCGGCGCATCTGCGTGACAAAACAGTCGTCGTAGCGGGGGCACTCGCGCCCCAGGCAGGTTTCGTTCGTCGCCGACAAGTCGGCCCAGACCGGGGAGTCTTCCGGCAGGTCCTCGAGCTCCGCCCGGTCGCCGGTCTCGGTGACCGCGGCCCACTCGCTCAGGATCGCCACCAGGCGCTCCTCGCCAGGCGGGCGCGGCCCGGGGCGTTCGCGCCAGCGGTCGAAGCGGTACCAGCACAGGTAGTTGGCGCGCCCCTTCATGTAGGTGGCCGTGAAGGGGACGCCGAGGGCGTCTCGGAGGACCGGCAGGTCCTTATAGAAGACCTGCTCCTGCAGGTTCTTGGTCCCCGTCGACACGAGGACGCGCTGGCGGCTGAGGACGGCGGGGACCAGATACGCGAGGGTCTTGCCCGTGCCGGTGCCCGCTTCGGCCAGCAGGATGCCCCCCTGGGCGAAGACGCGCGCCACCGCCGCCGCCATCCGGCGCTGGCTCGGCCGCGGCTCGAACGCGGCGAGGGTGCGCGCCAGCGGACCGTCGTCGGCGAAGGCCGCGTCGACCGCCGCGGCGAACCGTTCGGCTAGATCGGCGGCTCCGGATACAGGGGGAATTTCCGACACAGCGCCTCGACTTCCTCGCGCACCAGCCGCTGGACCCGGTCGTCTTCGGGGCTCGCCAGCACGCGCGCGATGAACTCGGCGATGCGGTCCATTTCGGCCTCGCGCATCCCGCGCGACGTGACCGCCGGAGTGCCGAGGCGGATGCCGCTCGCCACCATCGGCGGATGCTGGTCGAAGGGGATGGCGTTCTTGTTGACCGTGATGCCGGCCCGTCCGAGCGCCGCCTCCGCCGCCTTGCCCGTCAAGCCCTTCGAGCACACGTCGATCAGCATCAGGTGCGTGTCGGTGCCGCCGCTGACCAGACGGAAGCCGGCCGCGGCGAGCCCGGCGGCGAGGCGTTTGGCGTTGGCCACGATCTGGCGCTGGTAGGCCGCGAAGGCCGGGTCCAGCGCTTCCTTGAGGCAGACGGCTTTGGCGGCGATGACGTGCATGAGGGGGCCGCCCTGCGTGCCCGGAAAGAGCGCCTTGTCGAGGTCCTTGGCGTAGGCGTCCCGGCAGAGGATCAGCCCGCCGCGGGGCCCCCGGAGCGTCTTGTGGGTCGTCGTGGTCACGAAGTCGGAGTACGGGACGGGCGTCGGGTGGACGCCGGCCGCCACGAGGCCGGCGATGTGCGCCATGTCGGTCACCACGACCGCCCCGACCGCGCGCGCGATCGTCTGGATGCGCGGAAAGTCGATCACGCGGGGATAGGCGCTCGCGCCGACCATGATGAGCTTGGGCCGGTGCTCCTGGGCCAGCCGCTCGAGCGCTTCGTAGTCGATCCGCTCGTCGTCGCGGCGCACGCCGTACGGGACGATCCGGTAGAGCTTGCCCGAGAAGTTCAGCGGGTGCCCGTGGGTGAGGTGGCCGCCGTGGGCGAGGTTCATGCCGAGCACCGTGTCGCCGGGCTGGAGCACGGTGAAGTAGACGGCCATGTTGGCTTGCGCCCCGGAGTGCGGCTGCACGTTGGCGTGGTCCGCGCCGAAGAGCTGCTTCGCGCGGTCGATGGCGAGCTGCTCGGCGATGTCGACGAACTCGCAGCCGCCGTAGTAGCGCCGTCCGGGATAGCCCTCGGCGTACTTGTTCGTCATGACCGAGCCCATGGCCTCCAGCACCGCGAGGCTGACGAAGTTCTCCGACGCGATGAGCTCCAGGCCGGTGTTCTGCCGGCGGATCTCCCCCGCGATCGCCCGGGCGATGTCGGGGTCGACCTCGGCCAGCGTGCGCAGGCGGTCGGCGATGTCGGTCTTGAGCGTCATGGGCAGCCTCTGGCTAGGCTTTCGCCTCCAGCGCGCGGATCTTGTCGACCCGGCGCTGGTGGCGGTCGCCGGCGAAGGGTGTGTCGAGAAAGGTCCGGACGATCTCGAGCGCGCGCGTGTGGTCGAGCAGGCGCCCGCCGAGCGCGAGGATGTTCGCATCGTTGTGGGCTCGGCTGAGCCGGGCCATCTCGACGTCGGTGACGGTGGCGGCCCGCACGCCCGGGACTTTGTTGGCCGCGATCGCCATGCCGATGCCGGTCCCGCAGACCAGGATGCCGCGGTCGAATCGGCCCGAGGCGACGCCCCGCGCCACCCGTTCGGCGAAATCCGGGTAGTCGACCGAGTCGGCCGAGTACGTCCCGACGTCTTCGACCTGCAGGCCGAGCGCCTCGAGCGCGCGCCGGATCTCCTCTTTGAGCGCGAAGCCCGCGTGGTCGGCGCCGAGGCCGATGCGCATGTCGCGAAAATTGTACTATAGCCGCGCGGGGGACTTCCGGCCATGACCGCGACAGCCCGGGTGACCCGGCGGGGGGCGGACCGCGTGCGCGGCGGGCACCCGTGGATCTATCGAAGCGACCTCGTCGACGTCCAAGCCGCGGGCGGCGACACGGTCCGCGTCGTGGGCCCCCACGACCGGACGCTGGGCTACGCGCTCTACAGCGACCGATCCGAGATCGCCTTGCGCATGGTGACCGTCGGGGAGCGCCCGGCGGACCTCGCGCTCTGGCGCGCGCGGATCGAGCAGGCGATCGCCTATCGCCGCGCGCTGGCCATCGACGCGACGGCCTACCGGCTCGTCCACGGCGAAGCGGACCGCTTGCCGTCGCTCGTGGTCGACCGCTACGACGAGTATCTGGTGGTCCAGACGCTCTCGCAGGGGACCGAGCGGTTGTTGCCCGACCTCGTGCGCGTGCTCGTCGAGGTCGCCCGTCCGCGCGGCGTCCTCGCCCGCAACGACCCGCGCGTCCGCCTGCTGGAAGGGCTCGAGCAGCGCGTCGAGCTGCTCTACGGCGAGGTGCCCTCGTCGGTGCCCATCCGCGAAGCGGACGTGTGGTTCGACGTCGACGTCTGGAAAGGCCAGAAGACCGGGTTTTTCCTCGACCAGCGCGAGAACCGGGACGCGGCGGCCGTGTACGCGCACGGCCGCCTGCTCGACGCGTTCAGCTATCAGGGCGCCTTCGCGTTGCGCCTGGCGCGCCGGTGTCGCGAGGTGCTGGCCCTCGACAGCTCGGAGGAGGCGGTGGTGCAGGCGGGGCGCAACGCGGCGCGCAACGGCTTCGCCCACGTGACGGCCCGGGCGGTGAACGTGTTCGACGCGCTGCGGGAGCTCGAGCGCGCCGGGGAGCGGTTCGACACGATCGTGCTCGACCCGCCGGCCTTCGCCAAGAACAAGGCGGCCGTCCCCAAAGCGCTCGCCGGCTACAAAGAGATCAACTTGCGGGCGCTCAAGCTGCTCGCGCCGGGGGGCGTCCTGGTGACGTGCAGTTGCTCGTATAACGTGGACCAGGCGACCTTCGGCGGCGTCGTGGCCGAGGCCGCCCTGGACGCCCGAGCCACGCTCGTGCTTCTCGAGAAGCGCCTCCAGTCCCGCGACCACCCCGTGTTGCTCGGCGTCCCCGAAAGCTACTACCTGAAGTGCCTGATCCTCCGGAAGCTCGAACCGTGAGGGCGGGTGGCCGCCGGCGTGCGCGCGCCGCGCGCCCCGCGGGGCGGGGCCGTCCAGAGGCACCGCCGGGGTACGTCGAGCTGCGGGCGCCCGGCGGCGGTGCGCGGCGAGCCGTGGTCACCCCGGGGCGGGGAGTGCTATAGTGAAGGCGAAGCCGCCAGGGGTATCTCCCTCAGCGGGTGGGGGAGATTGAGAGAACACCCTTGGAACCTGATCCGGTTGAGACCGGCGGAGGGAGTGCGGCTCAGCCCGATCGGTCCCCTCCTCCAGCCTTCGGCATCCGGACCGCCGCGGCAGCCTGCGCCCGGGCGCGGGGTTGCGCGCGGCCGCGTCGTCATCGACGGGAGCATCGTCCATGGCTGTGCAGACACCGTATGTTCCGATCAGCGCGGCGGCGTTCGAGACGGCGTATCCCCGGTCGCGCCGGGTGTACATCGAGGCGCACGGCGTGCGGGTGCCGATGCGCGAGGTGACGCTCGGCGGCGGGGAGCCGCCCCTCCTGCTCTACGATACGCGCGGCCCGCTCGGGCACGACGTCCGCGAGGGGTTGCCGCGGCTGCGGGAGTCGTGGATTCGCGCCCGGGGCGACGTCGAAGAGGTGGAGCGGACCGGGCGGCCGCGAGGCGGCGGCCCGCTCAAGTTGTCCCCCACCCTGGCGCGGCGCGCGCGGACGGCGCTCCGGGGGCGGGGGGCCGTGACGCAGCTGGCCTACGCGCGGCGGGGGATCGTGACGCCGGAGATGGCGTTCGCCGCCGCCCGCGAGGGCGTCGACCCCGAATTCGTGCGGTCGGAGGTGGCGCGCGGGCGCGCGATCATCCCCGCCAACATCAACCACCCCGAGCTCGAACCCATGATCATCGGGCGGCACTTCCTCGTGAAGATCAACGCGAACATCGGCAACTCGGCCGTGACCTCCTCGATCGAGGAGGAGGTGGACAAGCTGCGCTGGGCGACGCTGTGGGGGGCTGACACCGTCATGGATCTGTCGACCGGGCGCGACATCTACGAGACCCGCGAGTGGATCCTCCGGAACGCCCCGGTTCCGATCGGCACGGTCCCCATCTACGAAGCGCTGGAGAAGGTCGGGGGACGGCCGGAAGAGCTCACCTGGGAGGTCTACCGCGACACCCTCATCGAGCAGGCCGAACAGGGCGTCGACTACGTCACCGTCCACGCCGCCGTCTTGCTCCGCTACATCCCCCTCACCGCCCGGCGCGTCACGGGCATCGTGTCGCGCGGCGGGTCGATCATCGCCAAGTGGTGCCTGGCCCACCACCAGGAGAACTTCCTGTACACGCACTTCGAGGAGATGTGCGAGATCCTCCGCGCCTACGACGTGGCCTTCTCCCTGGGCGACGGCCTGCGGCCCGGGTGCATCGCCGACGCCAACGACGAGGCGCAGTTCGCCGAGCTGCGGACCCAGGGCGAACTCACGCGCCTCGCCTGGAAGCACGACGTCCAGGTGATGAACGAGGGCCCCGGGCACATCCCCATGCACCTGATCAAGGAGAACATGGAGAAGCAGCTCGAGTGGTGCGGGGAGGCGCCCTTCTATACGCTCGGCCCGCTCACGACGGATATCGCCCCGGGCTACGACCACATCGCGTCGGCGATCGGGGCCGCCATGATCGGCTGGTTCGGCACGGCGCTGCTGTGCTACGTCACCCCGAAAGAGCACCTGGGTCTGCCCAACCGCGAGGACGTCAAGGCGGGGGTCATCGCCTACAAGATCGCGGCGCACGCGGCCGACCTGGCCAAGGGCCACCCGCGCGCGCGCGTGTGGGACGACGCGCTGTCGAAGGCGCGGTTCGAGTTCCGGTGGGAGGACCAGTTCAACCTCTCGCTCGATCCGGTGACCGCCCGGGCCTTCCACGACGAGACCTTGCCGGCCGAGGGCGCCAAAGTGGCGCACTTCTGCTCGATGTGCGGGCCGAAATTCTGCGCGATGGAGATCACCCAGCAGGTGCGCGAGTACGCGGCGGCGCGGGGGCTGGACCCCGCCGACGCCCGGGCGCGCGGGCTCAAAGAGAAGGCCGCCGAGTTCCGCGAGCAGGGCGGCGACCTCTACGTGAAGGTCTCGCCGTAATGGCCCCGCGCCGCGGCGCGCGCCTCAGCGACGGCCGCCAGCCGGTGGCGGGACGATCTGGATGATCGTGCGGTAGCGGGTCCCCACGGCCCGCTGGACGTGCAGATAGCCCGGCGACCCGTTCCACGTGTAGTCTTTCACGGTCACGCCGGGCGGAAACGCCATCGTCTCCTCGCGGAAGCGGCCCACCTCGAACGTGTGAATCGGCGGCGCGTCGAAGACGAGCGTGCCCCGCTGCTTCAACACCGTCTTGTAGTAGTTGACGATGTCGGCGAAGGTGGCGTTGGTGCCGAAGAGGAAATACCGCTGGCCCGCGCCGGCGTCGAAGGACGTGAGAAACTGGGCGCCGGGATAGACCGGCACGCCGAGGGCCGCCTCGGTGGGCTCGCCTGCGGGCGCCGCAGCAGGTTGGGTGGGCGCCGGCTCCGGCGGCGGGCCGGCGGGCGGAGAAGGCGGCGTCGCCGGCTTCGGAAACGGCTTGGGGACGGGCTGCCCCGCGCCGGCGGCCACCGCGAGGGCCGCCAGCAACCCGACGAGCGCAGGGGTCGGAGGCCGCATCCCCGCGTATTATAGCGGGAGCAGCGACGCCATGCGGGACCTGCTGTCCTGGTGCGAAAGGGAACGCGCCTGGGTGCTCGAGACAACCGAGATGCTCGTGCGGCTCGAGTCGCCGAGCACCGACAAGGCGGCGGTGGACCGGTGCGGCGCCGAGGTCGCGGCGCGGCTCGCAGCCATCGGGGGCCGGGTCGAGCGGCTCGCGCGCCGCGAGGTCGGCGACCTCGTGCGCGCCGAGTTCGGCGACGGCGGCCCGAGCTTCCTGCTGCTGGGGCATCTCGACACGGTCTGGCCGGTCGGGACCCTGAGCCAGATGCCGGTCCGGCTCGCCGACGGGCGGCTCTACGGGCCCGGCACCTTCGACATGAAGGCCGGGATCGCCATCGGCCTGCTGGCCGTCCGGGCCTGGCTCGCCGCGCCGGAGCGCGCCAGCGCACGGCTCGTGATGCTGCTCACGACGGACGAGGAGGTGGGCAGCGGGGCGTCGCGCGCCGCCATCGAGGCGGAGGCGCGCCGGAGCGCGGCGGTGCTGGTGCTGGAACCGGCGCTGCCCGGCGGCGCGGTGAAGACGCGGCGGAAAGGCTGCGGCGAGTTCACCCTCACGGTCCACGGGGTGGCCGCCCACGCGGGGATCGAGCCGGACAAGGGCGCCAGCGCCATCCACGAGTTGGCCCGGCAGATTCTCGCCGTCGAACGGTGGCGCGACCCGGCCCGCGGGGTTTCGATCAACGTCGGCGTCGTCGCCGGCGGCACGCGCCCGAACGTGGTGGCGGATTGGGCCCAGGCGCGCGTCGACGTGCGCGTCGAGCGCGCCGAGGACGCCGCGCGCCTGGACGCCGCGTTCCGGAGTCTGCGCGCGGAGACGCCGGGCACGCGCCTCGACGTGTCCGGGGCGATCGACCGGCCCCCGTTGGAGCGCACGCCCGGCGTCGTGCGCCTCTACGAGGTGGCGCGGGAGGTGGCTCGGGAGCTGGGGCGGACCCTCGAGGAAGGAGGCACCGGCGGCGGGTCCGACGGGAACTTCACCGCGGCCCTCGGCGTGCCCACCCTGGACGGCTTGGGCGCCGTGGGCGACGGAGCCCACGCGCGCCACGAGCACGTGCTGGTCGACGAGCTGCCGTGGCGCGCCGCCCTCGTGGCCGGCCTGATTCGGCGGCTGTCGCGGGTTCGGGTACAATAGGTGACGGTCTCGAGCGAGAACGAGCGAGCGGAGAAGGACAGAGAACCACCATGGCCAACTCAGTGAAAACGGCCGCCCTCTTGGCGTTGTTGAGCGGCCTGCTGCTCGTGCTGGGAGAACTCTTCGGCGGACCGGACGGGCTGCTGGTCGCCTTCGTGTTCGCCCTCGCGATGAACTTCGCGTCGTACTGGTTTTCCGACAAGATCGTCCTGCGGATGTACGGCGCGCGGGAGGTCGGACCGGAGCATCCGCTGTACCGGATGGTCGAACGGTTGGCGGGCCGGGCCGGCTTGCCGATGCCGCGGGTGTACATCATCCCGGACGCCTCGCCGAACGCGTTCGCCACGGGTCGCGGTCCGCGCCACGCGGCCGTCGCGGCGACCGAAGGCATCCTGCACCTGCTCGACGAGTCCGAGCTCGAAGGCGTCATCGGCCACGAGCTGGCGCACATCAAGCACCGGGACATTCTCATCAGCTCGGTGGCGGCGACCATCGCCGCGACCATCATGATGGTGGCGCGGATGGCCCAGTTCGCCGCGTTCTTCGGGACGAGCCAGCGTGACGACCGCGGGGGGACGAACCCGATCGCGCTGCTGGCGACGATCGTGCTGGCGCCGATCGCCGCGATCCTGATTCAGGCCGCCATCTCCCGCTCCCGCGAATTCGCCGCCGACAAGGGCGGCGCCGCCATCGCCGGCAACCCGTACGGCCTGGCGAACGCGCTGCGGCGCATCGACGCGGCGGTCCGCCGGGTGCCCCTCGACGCGAACCCGGCGACCGCCCACATGTTCATCGTGCATCCCTTCAGCGGCGGCGGGTGGCTCTCGCTGTTCAGCACCCACCCCCCGACGGAGGCGCGGATCAAAGCGCTGCTCGGCCTGGCGTAACTGCGCAGGCGCGCCCGGAAGCCTCGCCCTCGCCGGCGTCTTCCCACGCGAACGGCGGCTGGACCGCGGGAGGGCCGCCCCCGCCGGCCGGAGCGGGCGCCGCCGCGCGTCCCAACCTCGCGGGCCGGACGCCCCGCTCGAGTGCGGCGAGGCGGGCGCGGAATTCGCAGGCGTAGGCGGGCGCCACGTACTTGCCGACGTAGAGCCGCTCGTACCCCGCGACGAGGTGCGGAAAGCTCTCCGAGAGAAAGTCGAAGAAGTGGCGCCGCGTCCCACCCTCGAGGTGCAGGAGACTCGCACCCGCAAACGGCAGACCGTAGTCGACAAGCGCACGCAGCGTGCGCTCCAGTTGGGCGCGGCTCGTCGTGATCCCGGGGACGACCGGCGCCATCAGGATCGCCGTCCGGATGCCCGCGTCGAGGAGCCGCCGGGCGGCGCGGAGGCGCTGCCGCGGCGGGGCCGTCCCCGGCTCGAGCCGCCGCCACACCTCCTCGTCCACCGTCGGGACGCTGAAGTACACCGTGCACCCCGCCGCGCGCGAAAGGTCCCCCAGCAGGTCGGCGTCCCGCACGACCAGCGGCCCCTTCGTCACGAGACCTACGGGCGTGCGACCCTCGAGGAGCGCCGCGAGCGTCCGCCGCGTCAGCCCATAGCGACCCTCGATCGGCTGATACGGATCCGTCGCGGTCCCCAAGGCGACCAGTTCCCGGGTCCACGTCGGGCGCGCGAGCTCGCGGCGCAGCACCTCCGCGAAATTGACCTTCACGAGCACCACGGACGAAAAGTCGTCACCCGGCCCGAGCTCGAACTGCGCGTGGTACCGGCGGGCGAAGCAGTAGTGGCAGGCGTGGGCACACCCGCGATACGGGTTCAGGGTCCACCGGAAGGGCATGCCCTCGACGCGGTTCAGGGCTGACCGGCAGGTCACCTCCTGGTACCGCACCCCGTCGCCGCGCATCGGTACGGCGGCGAGGGCCTCGGGGCCGCGCTGGCGGACACAGGCGGCGAGCGCGCGCGTCGAGGGCGGAGGGGCCGGGGACTCGAAGAGCCGAGGCTGCTCGGGCCGCACGACCTTTCGCTCTATGTTCGCCTATTCTGACAACCCTGGGTGGTCCTGTCAACCCGCGCAGCGTCCGAGGTGAGCCGGGCTTACGGGCGGCCCCGGGCTTTCGGACCGTCGGCACCCACGCCCCAAGCCCTGGCCGGCGAGGCTCAGACGAGATAGGCGCCGGCGAAGCCGATCTGGGCGGCGAACATCATTCGGTACATGTGGGTCCACGACACGTGGTTCTCGTCGAGCGCGAGCTCTTCGGGCCGGCGCAACATCAACGCGCACACGTAGACCCCGTAACCCGCCATGGTGGCGCCGAGACCCTGGAGCGACCAGAAGTCGCCCGTGAGGACCCCTGTGGCAGCCCCGAGGTTGATCAGGAGGAACGGCAGGACGAACGACGGTGAGATCAGCCAGGCCGCCCGCCGGACCCCGTACTGGATCGGCAGCGTGCGGCAGCCGCCGCGGCGATCGCCTTCCATGTCCGCGAAGTCCTTGGTGGTGGTCGCGCCGAGCAGGAAGAGCCCGAAGATGAGGCCGATGTACCACGGCTCGACGCCCGCGACCGTCTTGACCGCAGACCACCCGGCCACCTTGAGCAGCAGCCCTCGGGGGATCGCGATCGTGATGTTGGCCAGCAGGCCGCGCCGCTTGGTCCTGAGCGGCGGCACCGAGTAGACGAGCGTGCACACCACCGCGGCCACGACGATCCAGAAACACTCCCGGCGCCCGACCGGGGCGATGGGCCAGGCGAGTGCGAGCGCCGCGGCGTAACAGGCGAGGGTGAAGCGCCACGCGTCGCGTGGGCTCAGGCGGCCGCTCGGCAGCGGCCGGTTCGGTTTGTTGACGCGATCGATCTCGACGTCGTAGATCTGGTTCAGTGCGTTGCTGCCGGCGTTGAGCACGGCAGCCATGATCGACCCCACGGCGGGCAGCAGGAGGAGGTGCCAGCTCCAGGGCTCGCGCGGGTGCGCGCCGACCGCCGTCGCGGCGCCCGACGCGAACCCGAGGGCGGGCGCCACGAGGGTGAACGGCCGCGCGAGGTCGACGAACGCGCGAGACCGGCCCGCCTTCACGTCCAGTGCACGACCCCGAGCAGCGCCAGCGCGGCGGCGCTCGCGGTGTTCAGCAGGTTCAACAGGTCGTTGTCGAGGATGCCCGGACCCTCGAATGCCGCCGCCAGCACGCCTTCGAGGAAGCCCGCCACGGTCGCCGCCACCACGACTGCGAGCACGGCCGCCCACGGTACGAGCCCGAGGAGTCCCGCCGCGGCGGCGAGCCCCGCGGCCGACAGGACCCCCGCGAGCGTGCCTTCCGGGGAGACCGCGCCGGGCGTTCCCGGGGAGACACGGTCGAACGTCGTGAGCCGCACTGTCCGGCTGCCCCAGGCCTTCCCGATTTCGCTGGCCACCGTGTCGCTGGCGCCGGCCACGAGGGCGGCCACGAACGCCACGCGGGCGGCTTCGCCGTAGGGTGTCGTGACCCCGAGGACGGCTGCGAGCGCCGCCAGGCCGGTGTTGGCGACCGCGTTCGCCGCACCCCGCCGCCCGCCGCGCGCCTCGGCGATGCCCAGCAAGGTTTTCCGCGCCCACCCGACGCGCGATGCCGCCGACGCCGCCGCGAAGGCGATGACCAGCAGCCACCAGCCTCGCCAGCCCGCCGAGACGAACACCGCCGTCCCGATGAGGAACCCGGCCCAAGCGCCGCCACCCGTGACCGTCCGGCTCGTCCAGCCGAGGGCGGCGGCGGTCGCGTTGACGGCCAACGCCGGCAGCACCCTCGCGCCGACCTCCTCCCGGGACGCCGCCCACGCGTCCGGGGTCACGAGAGTCGCGACCCACAGGACGAACGCGGCCGCCGCGGGCACCCGCAGATTGTCGTCCAGCCGCACCGGCAGCGATTCGGCGAGCGCGGCGGCGCACGCCGCGGCGGCGGGCGCGGCCAGCACGAACCACGTCGACGGCGGGTCCGGCAGTGCCGGCGCCGTCCAGCCGGCCAGGGCCACTCCCGCCGCGCTCCCGATCGCGACGAACGCGACCGAGCCCGCGACGCTCTTCTCCTCGTTCCACGGCCAGCGCCGTCGTCCGTAGCGGCGGCCGACGAGCGTGGCGGCCCCGTCGCCGAAGGCGAGGATCGCCCACGCCGCCGCCGCGAGGTCCACGCGGTGGCGGAAGGTCACGATGAGGAGCAAGACAGCGACGGGGTACAGGACGATGCCTCGAGGGTAGCCGCGGGCTTCGTCTGCGGCGCGGTAGAGGCGGCGGCCTCCGATGCGCGGCAGCGCGAAGAGGTTGAACAGGATCGCGGCCGCCGCGATCGCCGCGGCCTGCGGCCACGTGAGAACCCGCAGCGCGAAGGCGAACCCGCCCATGGCCATGTGCACGACCTGTCGGGCGGTCTCGGCGTCTCCGCGGCGGGCACGGTCCATGGGCGGCCTAGCCGGCGTCTCCCGCCGCCACGCGCCGGCGCCAGTCGTCGAGGAGGTCGCCGAGAGTCCGGTCCAGCGGGATCTCGGGTTGCCAGCCGATCTCCTCCCGGATGCGCTGCGGGTCGCCGAGGAGCACGGGGTTGTCCTGCGGGCGGAAGAGCGCCGGGTCGACCTCGACGTGCAGCTCGATGCGCGCCAGGGCCCGGAGGCGGTCGAGCAGCTCGCCGATCGACGGGGCGGTGCCGGTGCAGACGTTGTACGGGCTGCCGGGCCGGCCGCGCTCAGCCAGGCGCCGGTAGGCGCGCACGGTGTCGCGGACGTCGGTCACGTCGCGCCGGGCCTCGAGGTTGCCGACCGTCAGGACCGGCGGCCGGCGGCCGGCCTCCGCGAGGGCGATCTGCCGCGCGAAGCTCGATGCGGCGAAACTGGGCTGCTGCCGGGGGCCGATGTGGTTGAAGGGGCGGGCGAGCACGACGTCGAGGCCCTCCCGCGCGGCCTCGATGGCGACGAGCTCCTGCGCGAGCTTGCTGAGCCCGTAGGGGCTGGCGGGTTCGAGCGGGTCGTCCTCGCGGAGGGGCGCGGTCGACGGCCGATAGACCAGGGCCGAGCCCGGCACGACGACGCGGGCCGGCGCGCCGCTGCGGCGGACCGCGTCGAGGACGTAGTGGGTGCCCAGCGCGTTGGTGCGCAGCGCGTGCGCCGTCCCCTGCCACGCGCTGGCGACCTGGGCGGCGCCCGCGCAGTGGAACACGACCGCCGGGCGCACGCGCGCCATCGCTTGGGCGACGGCCTCGCGGTCGAGTACGTCGACGGCCATCCACGTCACCGGCGGAGCGCCGATCGCACGGAGGTCGGCGGGCACGGCGCTCGACGGGCGGTGCCAGGCCACGACCGGCGACCCTTCGGCAGCGAGCTGTTCGAGCAGGTGGCCGCCGGCGAAGCCCGCGGCGCCGGTGATCAGGATGGGCTGGCCCACGGTCGGCGGTCGCTCTCACCCGCGGCGCTCGTGGTACTGCGCGCGATAGTACTCGCGGAACGCCGGGTCCCGTTCCTTGATCGGACGCCACCACCACTCGTTCTCGCGGTACCAGGCGACGGTCGCGCGCAAGCCCTCGTCGAAGGGGACGCTCGGGCGCCAGCCGAGCGCCCGCAGCTTCGTCGTGTCGAGCGCGTAGCGGCGGTCGTGGCCCGGCCGGTCCGGGACGTGCGCGATGAGCGACGGCGGCCGGTCGAGCAGCGCCAGGATCCGGTGGGTGAGGTCGAGGTTCCGCACCTCGTTCCCCCCGCCGATGTTGTAGACTTCGCCCGGCTGTCCGCGCTCGATGAGCAGGTCGAGCGCCCGGCAGTGATCCGTGACGTGCAGCCAGTCGCGGACGTACAGGCCGTCGCCGTAGAGCGGGACCGGCAGCCCGTCGAGGGCGTTGGTGATGAACAGCGGGATGATCTTTTCCGGGAACTGGTGCGGGCCGTAGTTGTTCGACGCGCGCGTGATGATGACGGGCACCTGATAGGTCGCCCAGAAGCTGTAGGCTAGGCGGTCCGCGCCGGCCTTGCTCGCCGCGTACGGGTTGCGGGGTTTGAGCTCGTCGGTCTCCCGGCTGTACCCGTCGCTGACGCTTCCGTACACCTCGTCGGTCGAAATCTGCACGAAGCACCGGAGCCGCGGCGCCTGGCGCGCCGCCTGCAGCAGCACGAACGTTCCGTAGACGTCGGTCGTGATGAACGCCCCGGCGTCCATGATCGACCGATCGACGTGGGTCTCGGCGGCGAAGTGGACGACGATCTCCGACTCGCGGACGAGCGGGCCGGCCACGCTCGCGTCCGCGACGTCCCCTTTGACGAAGCGATGCCGCGGGTGTCCGTCCAGCTCGCGCAGGTTCTCGAGGCGGCCCGCGTAGGTCAGCTTGTCGAGGGTCGTGACCTCCCAGTCGGGGTGGGTCGCGATGGCGTAGCGGACGAAGTTGCTGCCGATGAACCCCGCGCCGCCGGTGACCAGGACCTTGACCATCGCCGTCACCACCGGATGCCCACCTCGGAGTTGTCGCCGAGCATGAAGCGGTAGGCCGACGGCTTGAGCGGCACGCGGTAGATGCGCACGTTCTTGCCGATCAGGCTGTCGACGATGCGGTTCGCCAGGTCGCTCACGACGCTGCCCTCCAGCACGATGCTGTGTTCGATCTCGGCGTCGCGGATCTCCACGTCGTTCATGATCGCGGTGAACGGCCCGACGTAGGCGTGCACGATGCGGGCGCGGGCGCCGATGATGGCCGGCCCGCGCACGACCGAGCGCTCCACGACGGCGCCCGCCTCGAGCACGACCTTGCCCTCGACGCGGGATTCGGCGTCCACGGTCCCGTCGATCCGGCGCTCGAACGTCTCGAGGATGAGGCGGTTGGCTTCGAGCATGTCCTCGAGGCGCCCCGTGTCCTTCCACCACCCGTCCACGATGTGGGGCCGGACCTCGAGGCCCCGGTCGATCAGGTCCTGGATGGCGTCGGTGATTTCGAGCTCGTTGCGGAAACTGGGCCGGATCCGCTTGACCGACTCGAAGACCGCCGGGCCGAACAGGTACACGCCGACCAGGGCGAGGTCGCTCTTGGGCTGCTTGGGCTTCTCGACGAGGCGCACCACGCGCCCGTTCTCGAGCTCCGCCACGCCGAACATCTGCGGGTCCGGCACGCGCGCGAGCAGGATCTGGGCCGCCGGCCGCTCGCGCAGGAACTCCTCCACGAAGGGCGTGATGCCCTTGTTGAGTAGATTGTCGCCGAGGTACATGACGAACGGCTCGCCGCCCAGGAACGCCTCGCTGATCAGGACGGCGTGCGCCAGGCCGCGCGGCGCGTCCTGCTCGATGTAGGTCACCCGCACGCCCCAGGCCGAGCCGTCGCCCACCGCCCGCCGGATCTCGGCGGCGGTGTCGCCCACGACGATCCCGATGTCGCGGATGCCCGCGGCCGCGAGCGCTTCGATGCCGTAGAACAGCACCGGCTTGTTGGCCACCGGCACGAGCTGCTTCGCGCTCGTGTAGGTGAGCGGCCGCAGCCGCGTCCCCTTCCCCCCGCTCAGAATCAAGCCCTTCATCGTCGATCCGGCGTCCCCGCCAGCGCCCCGAAAAAGTTCGAGAACGTCCCGATGCCCGCGAGCGTGAACGAAATATTGAAGCGCCGATCCCGCGGCAGCGACACCCGCGGGTCGAGCGTCGGGTAATTGTACGTCTGGTATTCGACCGCGAACCCACAACACTGGGCGTTGTAGTACCCGATGAGGCGTTGCTGGAGCAGCGTCTTCCGCCCCAGGTCGTAGTGGAAGGCATAGGTGCCGCCGAAGCGGTTCGCCTGCGGTTCGTGGATCGTGACCTCGGCGTTGGCGAAATTGTCCAGGCTGAGCGCGTAGCTCAGCCGCCGCCGGCTCAGCCCGCCCGAGGCCTGGACCCACGCCCCGCGCCCGCCGCCCCGCACGCCGAGGCTCTGCAGGCCGGGCAGGTCGAAGTCGTATTCCATCCCGAACGCGGCGCTGATCCCGTCGGTGGGCGCGGCGTTGACCGAGAGGGCCAGCGGCGAGAGATCGCTCGGCGGGCGGCCGCGGAAGCTGGAGCTGTAGGCCGGGTCGAACTGGCTGGCCGTCTTGTCGGTGTAGTAGGTCTGGTGCATCGTGACCGTGAGGATCTCGCGCGAGACCGACGCGGCCCCTTGCCGGCGCCGCGCCAGGAGGCGGTTCGTCAGGGCGTAGCGCACCTGCATCGCGCCCCCGATCGTGTAGTCCCCGGCGTCCACGCGCACGATATTGGCCGTGTCGAAGGGCGTCACGTAGCGCAGTTGCACGGACGGCTCGATCACGTGCTTGAAGCGCTCGGCGTACCCGTTGGCGGGGGTGTTCCAGATCCGCACGAACACCGGCCCCACGACCCCGGACCGGATGTCGAAGTACCGGCGCCAGACGGGCAGCGGGACCTGCACGCCCTGGGCGTCGAGGCTCTCGCTGTAACGCGTGCCGGACCAGGCGATCGTGGAGTCCCACGTCAGGAACGAGAGGGCGTTGATCGGCACGCGCAGCACCGGCTGCAGGTCGACGCGCGACAGCCCGTAATCGCTCACGGCCGCGCCCGACTGGACTTCGTAGACCTGCCGCGCGTACTGCGCGCTCAGGCCGACGAAGAGCGGCGCGCGGCCCACCTGCGTCTGCGACTGCGTGAAGGCGATCCGCGGCGCGGCGCCGTAGCGGTTCGAGAAGTCCGTCGTGTAGAAGAACTGCGAGACCGTCCACGCGCCGCTCAGCGTCGAGCGCCCCCAGGTGCCGCTCAGGACGCCCGTGTAGCTCCGGGAGCGCCGCGACATGTCGTAGATGTTCGTGTAGTACGTCTGGAGCACCGTGACGTCGGAAAAGTAGTCGACGTTGGCTTGAGCGCGCAGCCGGGCCGGGAGCTGGTGCGTGGCCCCGGCGCGAATCTCGAAGCTCCGCCGGGCCGGCAGCGTCGTGGTCACCCCGCCGCGCTCGATGGTGGCTTCGTGCTCCCGCAGGACATAGACCCGCACGGCGCCGTCGGACCCCGGCGCCGCCGCGTAGCGGTATTCCGCCCCCGCGCCCTGCCCGGTCTTCGTGTACCAGTCGTGGAAGAACGTCGCGTCCATGCTGCGGTTGATCGCCCAGAAGAACGCGTTGCTCACGCTCTGGCCGCGCAGCGTCGACACCCCGTAGGTGGGCAACAGGAACCCCGTCGCCCGGTCGTCCGCCTGCAAGGGGTAATACATCACGGGGACATAGAAGAGCGGGACGTCCTTGACCTTGAAGACCGCGTTCGTCAAGACGGCGTGGCGCTCGAGCGTGATCGTCACGCTCGTCGACGCGATTTCCCAGCGCGGCGTCGGCTGGACGCAGGTCGTGAACCCGCCGCGGGTCACGCGATAGGTGCGGGGGCCGAGTTTCTCGATCACGGCGCCGAAGAAGTACACGTCGGGTTCCTGGGTGCCGAACGGACTTTTCGGCTTCTTGCCCGTCACCGCCGCCGTGCCCGTCGCGTGGATGAACCGGCCCGTCAGCGTCCGCGTGTCGAACTCGACCCGGTCGGCCCCGATCTGGCTCGTCGCCGAGTTGAACACCACGTTGCCTTCGGCCACGAGCCGGTGCGTGTCCGCGAAGAACTCCACGCGGTCGGCGTAGACCCGCATGTCCTTACAGGCGATCTCGACGTCGCCCGTCAGGCGGTAGTGATGCTCGCTCAGGCGCTCCTGGACGCGGCTCGACTGCGTGCAGGCGCTGAACCCCTCGGGCTGCGCCGCTGCGCGGGGCGCGAGGGCCGCGAGGGCGACGAGCGTCCAGCCGGCGACTCGTAACATGGGAACGTCAGGACCCGGACATCGCGGCGCGGGCGCGCCAGCGAAGGATACCATCGCCGTCCGCCGCGCCACAACCGGCCCGCGTCACCGGACCGGCGCCGCGCCGCGCGCCTCGAGGTGCGCGCGGACCTCGCCGACGAGGAACAACGACCCCGCGACGCAGACGACCGGCCCGCTTTCGAGCGCCCGCGCCAGCGCCGCCGCCGCCTCGGGCACCACCTCGGCCGGCACCTGGGGCGCCACGCGGCCGGCCGCGGCCGCGCAGCGGTGGATGAGCAGCCGGGCGGCATCCACCC
>CAYZKQ010000022.1:23292-28757 GCA_964478975.1 uncultured Vicinamibacterales bacterium
CGGTCGAGCGGAAGCGCCCGCGGGTTCCGGACCTGCGTCAACACGAAGCGCGTGGCGGCCGGGGCGAGGGCGGCCAGCATACCCTCGACGTCTTTCTCGCGCATGACGGCGAAGACGACCGGCACGCCGCCCGGATACTGATGGCGCACGTAGGCCGCGAGCGCCCGCGCGCCCGCCGGGTTGTGCGCGCCGTCGAGCAGGACGTGCCGGTCCCCGCAGGCGAAGAGCTCGAGCCGACCCGGCCAGACCACGTCCGCGAGTCCCCGTTCGATGGCACCGGCCGGCACCGCCAGGCCCGTCCCGTCGAGCGCTTCGAGCAGCACCACGGCGGTCACGGCGTTGTCGACCTGGTGCCTCCCCCGGAGGGCGAGCACCAGGGGGCCATAGCGCCGGCGCGGGGTCCGCACCGCGACCCGCGCCCGCCCGTCCGGCTCGAGCGTCGCCTCGGCGTGCGCGACCGCCGCCACCTCCACGAGCTCGGCGCCGCGGCTCCGGCAGACCTCCGACACCACCGCCACGACCTCCGGCGCACGGTCGCCGAGCACGACGGTCGTGCCCGGGTGGATAACGCCCGCCTTTTCGCGCGCGATCGCCGCGACGGTCTGGCCGAGCAGCTCCTGGTGGTCCAGGTCGATGTTCGTGATGGCCGCCACCCGGACCGGCGCCACGTTGGTCGCGTCGAGCCGACCGCCGAGGCCGACCTCGAGCACAGCGACGTCGACCCGCGCCCGGCGGAACAGCTCGAAGGCGACGGCCGTCGTGGCTTCGAAGAAGGTCGGGGGGTGGCGCACCGCGCCGCGCGCCTGGAGCCGGGCGGCGGCCTCGCGGACGGCCGCGGCCGCCGACGCCAGCGCGTCCCGATCGACGGGCCGCCCGTCGATGACGAACCGTTCCTCGAGGTGCACCAGGTGCGGCGACGTGTAACGCGCGACGCGATGGCCGGCGGCGCGCAGCGCGGTCTCGGTCATGGCCGTCACGGACCCCTTCCCGTTCGTCCCCGCCACGAGCACGCGCGTGTAAGCGAGTTCGGGGTGGTCCAGCGCCGCCACGAGCGCCCGGACCGTGTCCAGGCCGAAGCGCATGCCTAGCGGCTCCAGGCTGAAGAGATACGCGATGGGGTCCATCGGGGCGGCACGCGGGGCGAGGGCTCAGCCGGCCGCCTCGCCCCTGGGGCGTCAGGACGCTGAGGCTGTCGGGGCCGGGGCGGCGGTCGAGACCTCCGCCGGCGGAGCCTCGGGGGCGGCCTCGCAGCCGGCGAAGCGCAGCACGCGCACGAGGGTCGGCTTCAGCTCGCGCCGGTCCACCACCATGTCGAGCATCCCGTGCTCGAGCAGAAACTCGCTGCGCTGGAAGCCGTCGGGCAGCTTCTGGCGGATGGTCTGTTCGATGACGCGCGGCCCGGCGAAGCCGATGAGCGCTTTCGGTTCGGCGATGTTCACGTCACCGAGCATCGCGAAGCTGGCCGTCACGCCCCCGGTCGTCGGGTCCGTCAGGACCGAGATGTACGGCAGCCGGGCCCGGTCCAGCCGCGCGAGGGCCGCGCTGACCTTGGCCATCTGCATGAGCGACAACGCGCCCTCCATCATGCGGGCGCCGCCGGAGCAGGAGACGATGACGAGGGGCAGCCGGCGGGCGAGGGCGCGTTCGATCGCGCGCGTGATCTTTTCGCCCACCACCACCCCCATGCTCCCGCCGATGAAGCCGTATTCCATCGCGGCCACCACGGTTTCGATCCCGCCGATCCGGCCCGTCGCCACGATCACGGCGTCCCGGAGCCCGGTCGCCTTGAAGCCCGCCGCCAGCCGGTCTCGGTACGGTTTCGTGTCGGTGAACCGCAGCGGGTCCGTCGACACGAGTCCGGCGTCGTGCTCCTCCCAGGTGTCGTCGAACAGCGTCCGGAGGCGCTCGGTCGCGCTCATGCGGAAATGGTGGCCGCACTTGCGGCAGACCTGGAGGTTGGCGGCGAGCTCCTTCGTGTACAGGATCTCGGCGCAGGACGGACACTTGACCCACAGGCCTTCGGGCACCCGGCTGGGCTTCTCGGGCGGGGCCTCGATGCGCTTGCGCGCCTTCTTGAACCAGGCCATCCAGGGCAGCTTAGAGCGGGCGGGCGGGCCGAATCAAGCTCACCGCGCCCGCGGGACGTAGTAGCGGGTCCCGCCGGTCATCCCGCGGATCTGCCGGATGAGATCGTCGAGGACGTCGTCGCTCCACGCCAGGTCGAGCTCCGAAGTCTCCACCGCCAGCAGCGGCGTCGTCGTGTAGTGGAAAAAGAAGTGGGTGTAGGCCTCGTTCAGCTCGCGCAGGTACGCCGCGTCGAGGACCGGCGCCGAGGGATCGCGCCGCCGCCGGTCGAGCAGCCGCCGTCGGAGCACCTCGGTCGGCGCCTGCAGGTAAATCACGAGGTCCGGCGGCGTGACATCGCGCTCGAGAAGCGCAAAGAGCCGCTGGTAGATGAAGAGCTCGTTGTCGTCCAGGTTCAAGTACGCGTAGATCTTGTCTTTCTCAAACAGGTAGTCCGCCACGACCACCTGGCTGAACAGGTCCGCCTGGCGCAGGCTCACCTGCTGGCGGTGGCGCGCCAGCGTGAAAAAGAGCTGCGCCTGGAAGGCCGCCCCCGGCCGGCCGGCGTAGAAGTCGGCGAGGAACGGGTTGTCGGGGTCGTCGAGCACCAGGGTCGCGTCGAGCCGCGTCGCGAGACGCTCGGCGAGCCGGCCCTTGCCGACGCCCACGGGGCCTTCGATGGCGAGGTGGCGGAACTCCACGCGGCGCGCAGTATACCGGAAGCGCGCGGGCGGCGCAGCGCCGCGGGGCGAGCGGCCCGGCGGGGCGTCCGGCGCGTGCTATCATGCGGACACCCGGCCGAGGCGGGCGCCGCGCCGGCGGCGTCCCGCGGCCGGCCGACCGCCCGTGCGCATCGAGGCCCTCGAACTCCGGCTCGTTCGGCTGCCCCTCGTCCGGTTCTTCGAAACCAGTTTCGGCCGCGTCGACGAGCGCGCCTTCGTCCTCGTGACGGTGCGCGGCGACGGGGAGGTCGGCTACGGCGAGTGCGTGGCTGACCAGGCGCCGTACTACAGCGCCGAGACCACCGAGACCGCCTGGCACGTGATCGAACGCTACATCGCGCCGCGCGTGCTCGGCGCGCGCTTCGCCCATCCCCGCGAGGTCTACCCGGCGCTCGCCGCCATCCGGGGGCACCAGATGGCGAAGGCCGCCGTCGAGATGGCCGCCTGGGACCTGTACGCCCGCCAGCAGGGCGTGCCCTTGGCGAAGGTCCTCGGGGGCACCCGCCCAGCGATCGCCTCGGGGGTGTCGATCGGCATCCAGGAGTCCCTCGACGCCCTCGTCGAGCGGGTCCGCGCCGAGCTGGCCGCCGGCTACCGGCGCATCAAGATCAAGATCAAGCCGGGCTGGGACCTGTCGGCGGTCGAGGCCGTCCGCACGGCGTGCGGCGCGATCCCCCTGATGGTCGACGCGAACGCGGCGTATCGGCTGGAGGACGCACCGCACCTCGCCGAGCTGGACCGGTTCGACCTGTTGATGATCGAGCAGCCGCTGGAGTACGACGATCTGACCGACCACGCACGGTTGCAGCGGCGCCTGCAGACGGCGATCTGTCTGGACGAGTCGATCCACAGCGTCAAGGCGGCCGCCGACGCGCTGGAGCTCGGCGCCTGCCGGATCATCAACATCAAGCCGGGACGCGTCGGCGGGCACGCCGAGTCGATCCGGCTTCACGACCTCTGCCAGGCGCGCGGCGTGCCCGTGTGGCACGGCGGCATGCTCGAGAGCGGCATCGGCCGCGCCCACAACCTGCACCTCTCGTCGCTCCCGAATTTCTCGCTCCCCGGCGACGTCGCCGCCAGCCGGCGGTACTACGTGCCGGACCTCATCGAGCCCCCCATCGAGGTGCGGCCGGACGGGACCATCCCGGTCCCGGCCGGGCCCGGCATCGGCGTCACGGTCGTGCCCGAGCGCATCGAGCGCGCGACGGTGCGGCGCCTGGACCTGCGCGCGTGACGATGCGCTCCGGCGACCGCCGCGCGTGGAACACTCCGGCGCGGGTACCGCGGGGAGTAGGTGGGCCGCCGGCGCAGCGCCGCGAATGGCCGCTGTTCGCCTGGGTCGTGCTGATGATCCTGGGCGGCTGCGCGCGGCCGGTCCCGCCGGTGGCCGCGCCGCCCCCGCCGAGCTACGAGCAAAAGCTTGCCTGGATCCTGCAGTTGGAGGACGAGCGCCAGTTGCGGCTCCCGAGCCGTCCTGCGCCGGCGCCTTCCGGCCGGGGCGCCGAGCTGCCGCCGGCGCCGCCTCAACCTCCGGACCTGTTGCGCCTGCTCGAGGACCCCGAGGCGCGCGTACGCCGGCGGGCGGCGCTCGCCGTCGGCCGCGTCCGGCTGCCCGAGGGGGTGCCCGCGCTCGTCCGGGCGCTCGCCGACGCCGAGCCCGAAGTCCGGCAGATGGCGGCCTTCGCGCTCGGCCTGCTCGGCGACCGGCGCGCCGCCGGCCCCTTGAGCGCGGCCTTGAGCGACCCGGCGCCGGAGGTGCAGGGGCGCGCCGCCGAAGCGCTCGGGCGTCTGGGCGCTCTCGAGACCGCGCCGGCCATCGGCCGCTTGGTGGCCGGCTACGTGCAGCAAGGCGTTTTGAGCGCTGTCGACCCCGACAACGAGGCGTATCCGCTGGCCCCCGAGGTCGAGGCGTGCCGCCTGGGCCTGTATGCACTGGCGCACCTCAAGGCCTACGAGCCGCTGGCGGCGGCGCTGCTCGGACGCGACGGGCGTCCCGTCTCGCGCTGGTGGCCCGTGGCCTACGCCTTCAGCCGCGTGGAGGACCGGCGCGCCGGGCCCATCCTGGTGGATTTGCTGGGTGGTCCCGGTCGCTACACGATGGCGCTCGCGGCGCAGGGTCTCGGACGTTTGCGGGACCCTGCTGCGCGGCCGGCGCTGCGCGCGCTGCTCGACCCGGCCCGCCGGGACACGGGCGTCGTCGTGGCGGCGATCCGGGCCCTGGCGGCACTCGGCGGCGACGCGCCGGCCGAGCTGGTCGCTCTGGTCTCGCAGCCGGACGTCGATCCGAACGTGCGGGTCGAAGCGGTGGCGGCGGTCGGCGCGTTGAAGGTCCGGGCCGCCGCCCCGGCGGTCATGAACTTGATCGCGCATCCGTGGCCGACCCTGCGGGCCGCGGCGCTTCGGGCCCTCGTGGAGATCGATCGCGAGAGCTTCGTCCCGGTGGTTTCCAGTCTCGGTCCCGATCCGCACTGGAGCGTGCGGGCCGCCCTGGCGTCGGCGGTGGCGCGCTTGGATCTGGACACCGCGCGGCCGCGGCTCGAGGCGCTGCTCGCGGACGAGGACAAACGCGTCCTGCCGTCGGCGCTCGCGGCGCTGGCGGCGCTCGGCGCACCCGAGGCCGAGACGACGGCGCGGCGCCTGATCGACGACAGCGACCCCGTCGTCCGCCTCGCCGCGGCG
>CAYZKQ010000023.1:0-25831 GCA_964478975.1 uncultured Vicinamibacterales bacterium
GGATTCCTCCTGCTCGCCGCCATCCTCGTCCCGCTCCAGTCGCTGTTCTGGACGAACCGGGTCCCCGCGCTTCTCAAAGCCGCACCTGTGGCGCTCGCCGCGCTGGCTGTGTGGCGGCCCGGCGACGCGCTGCTCGCGCTCACGGGCCTCCTCCCGTTCACGTACGTGCTCACCACCCGAGTCTGGACCGTCCACCCGCTCGCCCTTGCGGAAGCCCTCGTGCTGGCGTTCTTCGCGGGGTACCTGCTGAGGCCGAAGAGGCCCGCCGCGGGCCAGCGGCCAGCCGACCCGCTGTCCGCGCCGGCGTGGTGCTTCGCCCTAGTCCTTCTGGCCTCCTGCGCGGTGCAGCTCACCGTCGTGCGCACCTGGCACGATTATCCGATCGAGTACGCCTGCACCTTCGCCACATACCTCGCGCGCGACTACCTGACGTCCACGCCGGACCCGCGGCCATGGGTCGAGGGGCACGGGTTCGTGACCACGGCAGCGCTGCTGCTGGAAGGCGTGGCTCTGCTGCGGGCAACGCGCAGGCTGACGAGCGCGCGACCGGAGCTCTCCCGCCAGATGCTCCGCATGGCCGTGGTCGCCGGCGCCGGCGCGGCCGCCCTGAACATCGCGGAGGTGCTCGAAGCGGTCCTGCGCCGGGAGCTGCCGCTCGCAGAGGCGCTCGACAGCCACCGCCGCTGGACGATGTTCATCCCGAGCCTGAACACGAGCGGACCTTACTTCACACTGGTCGCCTTCATCGCATTCGGCGGAGCGGCGACCGCCCGGTGGCGCACACCGTGGGCGATGGCCGGGTTGCTGGCCCTCACGGCCATGTGGCTCACCGGCACGCGCTCGGCTCGGGTAGCGGGAGTGGCAGTGTTCGGAGCCACGCTCGTGTGGCTGTGGCTCTCCGGGCGATCGACACGAACCTTGAAACGTGCGGCGCTCGTGGCCGGCGCGGTCGCACTGGTCCTGGCGCTGGCGGTGGTGGCGACGAACCCGCTCGGCATCCTCGCCATCGGGGCATACCGATCGCTTGACCTCCGCGTCCTGCTGGCTCAAGCGGCGGTCCGCATCTTCACCACAGAGCCTTGGTTCGGAATCGGGGTGGGCCAATACGGGCTGTACTACCCGCACTACGCGCCGGCCGCGCTCCTCGCCGAGATGCCCAAGGCCGACGCGCACAACTACTTTCTCTGGATCGCGGCAGAGCTCGGCCTGGTGGGCCTCGGCGCGTTCCTGTGGCTGCTCGGCGCCGCCGCCGCGCTGGTGGGGAGGCGCCTTCTCCGCGAGCCGCGCAACCCGGAATTTCTGGGGCTCTGCGGTGGGCTCGCCGCCTTCGGGCTCACCTGGCTGACGGGCCAACCGCTCGCGGTACCACTCGTCGCGTACACGTTCTGGATCCTGCTCGGCGTCGCCCTCACCGGGAATCAAGAACCGGAATCTCGGCTCGCCGGCGAGAAGCCCGCGGCGCGGCCGAGCCTGCTGAAACGGCTCGCGCTCGGCACGGCGGCGATCGCGGTGCTCGCGTCGATTCCTTTCCGCATCGCCCGCGCCATGGAGGAGGTCGACTTCGCGCGCGTGACCTACGGGTTCTACGGCTGGGAGCAGGACGCGGCGGGAACGCGCTACCGCTGGACCGGACCGCGCGCCACGCTGTTCTTCCGGTCGTCCGTCCGGGTCGTCGAGCTGCCCGTGCGCGTCTTCCCCCCGGCCCGCCTCGGGATCGACGCGTTCGAGGTCCGACTCTTCACCAACCGCCGGCACGCCGGCTTCGCCCGGCTCACGAACGACCAGTGGGTCCGCCTCCGGGTGCCCGCACCCCCCGACGCCGCCCGCCACCGGTACTGGCGCCTCGACCTCTACCTCACGCCGAGTTGGCGGCCCGCCGCCAGGCTCCCGGGCAGCACCGACGCCCGCGAGCTCGGGGTGATGGTCGGCGAAATCCGGCGGGGCTCCTGACCCTCACCGGTACCGCTCCGGCGCCTGATAGAACGACGCGCGGTCGAACAGATACCGATAAGCCAGCTCGGGCAGTCTCCGCGGAATCACGACGAAGGTGGTGTAAGCGTTGCGAGCCGGCTCGAGCCGCTGCCGGTCCATCAGGCCCGCCCCGAACTGCGCCATCAAGCCGAGATTCCACCACACCCCCACTCCCATGGCGAACGCCGCCGCGCGCCTCGCCACTCGACGCCCCTCGACCATCCGCATCAACGCGGCGAGCCCGACGACGAGCAGGACGGTCGTGCCGACGAAGCGCCGCTGGCCGAACGCGCCCGCCGCCGTCCAGGTGCTGACGCTGCCCGACACGTACACCTGGGAGGCGAACATCACGAGCAGTGCCCAGGCGACGGGGCGCTCGACCCCGAGACCAGGCTCGTCCGCCCCGTGTCCCAGGACCAGCCAGACCAGACCGAGGAGCGCGAGGACCGCGATCGGGGTCCACACGAACAATCCGTGGTGCGGCGACAGGAGTACCGCGAGCGCCCAGGGCGCGGTCCAGTCCATCTTGGCCTCGACGAAAGGCGATGGCCCGAGGCGCCCGTTGAGCACGAGATACGCGAGGGCCTGGGGCAGAAAGGCCGCGGCGAACGCCAGGGCGCCCGCGAGCGCTCTCGCCGCGAGCCGCGCGGCGGCGCGGACGTCGCGCGCCGTCCGGCCGAGCAGGGTGACGGCGAAGTCGGCGGCCGGCCCCGCCGCAAAAAACACGTCTTGCTCGCGCACCATCGCCATGAGCGCCGCGAGCGCACCCAGCGCGACGATGCCTCTCGCCGACCAGTGCGCCCGGACCCGGAGCCACGTCCAGACGAACACCGCGACGACGAACGCGGAGCAGGCGTGGGCCATGCCCGGCGCGACATACATGTAGAAGACGAGCGGCGTCCCCACCCACACCACGAGTGCCGCAAGGGCGCTGGCCGTCTCCGCGCCGACGAGCCGACGCGCGACGAGCCCCGAGACCACCAGCGCCAGGAAGCCGTAGACTGCGGAGCCGAAGGCGACCGCCGCGAGATACGGGCGCGAGTAGCCGTCGGCGGCCACCGGCCTGCCGGCGGCCCGCTGCACGCGAACCGCGACGTCAGCGACCGCGTAGAACGGGGCCCAGAGGATGGCGCACCCGATCGTCCCGAAATTCAGCCGCCGCCCGGCGGCGGTCTCCATCTCGAGGAACGTCTCGCGGAACCCGTGCGCCCTGGCGATGCCGCGGTTGTAGAAGTAGCGGTACTCGTTGTCGAACGAGAGGTCGCGGTCGAACCAGAGCGAGCGGAGATAGGCGAAGTACTGGATCTCATCCGATGCGTACAGCCGCGGTGTGACCGCCGGCAGCGAGACCAGAAACAGCAGACCGAGCGCGGTCCACGGACGCCGCCACCACACCTCTCGGCGGTCCGAGGGTCGGGCCGTGTCGACAATCCCCGAGTCCCTCATGCGCTGTGCACTATACTGCAGTTGCCTCTATAATCGCCCACGGTCGAGCGATGCCCCGCGTCGCAGTGTGTCTCGACGCCATCGAGCGCCGCCACGGCCTGGTGTTCGCCGTCGTCGGCACGCTCTGCGCGGCGGCCTATCTCGTCGCGCTCACCGCCTTTCCGCGGCCTCACGGCCGGCTCCTCGACGGGGACGCGATCCAGTACTACGCGTACCTTCGCTCGCTGGTGTTCGATCGCGACCTCGATTTTCGCAACGAGTACGCAGCGCTGTATAAGCCCGGTCCGGGCGCGCATGACGCCGGCAATGTCTGGCTCACGGCGCGGACGCCGACGGGACGGGCGCCCAACATGATGGCGATCGGCCCGGCGCTCCTGTGGGCGCCCTTCTTCCTCGCCGCGTGCGCGGGGGTTGCGTTCGCCCGCCTCGGCGGTGCGAACGTGCCGCTGGACGGGTTCGCGGCCCCGTTCCAGCTCACCGCTGGGGTGGCCGGCGTCTTCTACGCCACCGCCGGCGCGTACGTCGCCTTCCGGCTGGCCGCTGCGGTCTATCCGTCGCAGCCGGCGTTCTGGGGAACGCTCGTCGCCTGGCTCGCCACCCCGGCGATCTACTACTCGCTCGTCGCGCCGGCGTACTCGCACGCGGTCTCGTGGTTCGCCGTCGCCGCCTTCTCCTGGATCTGGTTCCTCACGCGTGGAGACGACCGCCCGCGGCGCGCGCTCTGGCTCGGGGCCCTCGGCGGGCTCGCCGCGCTCGTCCGGTGGCAGGACCTCGTCGTCCTGACGCTGCCCGCTGTGGAGCTGGCCCGCCGGGCGGTGCGGCGCCAGACGCCGCTCGGGGCGCTCGCGGGCCACGCCGTCCTCATGGTGGCGGCGGCGGGCGCCGTGGCGAGCCTGCAACTCCTCGCGTGGCAACGCATCTACGGGACCGCGGTCGTGCTGCCGCAGGGGTCGGGGTTCATACGCTGGACCGAACCCGCCCTCTGGCAGGTGCTGTTCTCGACGCGGCACGGCCTGCTGCTCTGGACGCCGGCCGTGACCCTGGCCCTGGTGGGCCTCGCCCGCCTCCCTCGGCGCGACCCCGAGCTCGGCTGGAGCGCGCTCCTCGTCCTCGCGCTGTCGATCTACATCAGTGCAGCCGTGCAGGACTGGTGGGCGGGCGAAGCGTTCGGCGCGAGACGCTTCGTCGGCGACACGGGGTTTTTCGCGCTGGGGTTCGCGGCCTTTTTTGCCGGTGCGCGTCCCCTCACAGAGGCGCGCGCGAGGACCGTCAGGACCCTCGCAGCCGTCCTCGTGGTCTACAACGTGCTCTTCCTGTTGCAGTACCAGCTCTTCATGCGCGGGTTCACCGAGCTGGCACCGTATCCCACCACGGTCAAGCAGATTCTAGTGGACCGCCTGACCCTGCCGTGGCGCTTGCTGCGGTGGTGGCAAGCGCGCTAGTTCCGTGAGGCGTTGCGGTCTCCGGAAGATTCCGGCCCGCGTTGCCGTTCTTGCATCGACACCTGCAGCGCGCTGATCTCCTCGGCGATCAGCCCCAGCAAGACGACGAGCGCAGACATCAAGAAGAGCAGCACCCCGGAGTTCGGAATGTGCGGGCGCCCGAGAAACCACGTGCTTTGCACGCTGGAGGCGACACCGAGAAAAAAGAACACGACGGCCGCGGGCAGAAAGACGCGGAGCGGCTCGAAGATCACGATGATCTTCACCATCAGGACGAGAAACCGCCACCCGTCGCCGACGGGCCGGATCTTGCTCCGTCCCGTCCGGCGCGGCTGCACCGCGATGGGCACGTACTTGACGCTGTAGCCGCCCTTGACGAAAGCGAGGGTGCTCGTCGTGGGATACGAGAACCGCGCGGGGAACAGGTGAACAAACTGCTTGACCACCGACGCGCGGAATAGCCGGAAGCCCGAGGTCAGATCCTCGATGGGAAAGCGCGTCAGCCACGAGGCCAGGGCGTTGTAGAAGCGGTTGGCCAGCGCCCGCGGCCACGCCCCGCGCCCACCGGCCGTTCGCGCGCCGACGACCAGGTCGTACTCCGCCGCATAGGGCAGCAGCTTCAGGACGTCCGCGGGGTCGTGCTGGCCGTCGGCGTCCAGGCAGGCGATGACCTCGCCGCGCGCCGCGCGGATGCCCGTTTTGACGGCCGCCCCGTTGCCCTTGTTGTACGGATGGCGGATGAGCCTGACGACGCCCGGATAGCGCTCGCGGCGCTCGTCCAGGACCTCCCCCGTTCCGTCGTTCGATCCATCGTCGACTGCGATCACCTCGAAGGACAGCCCGGCGCCGGAGAGCACCTGGACGGCGCGGTCGATGACCTCGCCGATCCCGTCGCGCTCCTGGAACACGGGGAAGACGACGGACAGCATGGGGGCCGCGCCGGAGGCCTGGGTGGCGTGCGGTGCGTGGCCCGGCACGGTCGCGACCCCATTCGGCGTGCGGGTCGTCATACGGCATCCGTTCGGGGACCGACCGTCGGCGCGGCGCCGGCGGCGCCGCGTGCCGACCCGGCGCGGATAGGGGCTCCGGCGGCGAGGGCTCGGCGCAGTCGCCACCCGCACAGGCCTGCGACGGCGAACGAGAACAGCCCCAGTCCGACGGCTGCGGGCGCCGGCACGGCGCCCAGGTAGAAGAGGTACACCCACCAGAAGTCGAGGCTGAACGCGAACTGTTCCGAGAAGCCCGGGCTGATTCGTCCCGCCGGACGGATGGCCGGCGG
Source organism: uncultured Vicinamibacterales bacterium (assembly GCA_964478975.1). Classification (GTDB taxonomy): domain Bacteria; phylum Acidobacteriota; class Vicinamibacteria; order Vicinamibacterales; family JAHECP01; genus CAYZKQ01. The sequence continues at coordinate 6,139 of CAYZKQ010000023.1, forward strand.
CGGCGCGGCGCCCGACAGGTATCGCCAGTTCTCCGGGAGGGCGTCGACCACCGCCCGCGTGTTCAAGGTCAAGCCCGCCAGTTCCCACTGCCAGCGCCGCTCTTCGAGCGAGTGGTAACCGACCGCCGGGGTGTAACCGGCCTTCGAGAAATCGACGAGCACACCCGGCACCTGGACCAGGATACTGAGGGCCACCAGCGCCCTGAGGTTCCACCGCGTGCGCTGACCGTCGAACGAGAAGACCAGCGGCAAGACCAGGAGCGGGAGCAGCGGCACGAGATAGCGCGGTCCGTACGAACGGTCGGCGTCCCAGTAGGTGAGCGACGCGTAGTAGGCCAGCAGCACCAGACCCACGCCGCTGCACACGGCGGCGAGCGTCGGCGCTCTGCGCCACAACCTGGCGAGCGCCGCCACGCCGGCGATCGTGACGGGCGAGTACAGGAACAACGATCGCCCCGGGCTGAAGAGCAAGCCAGCCAACCCTCCCCACGGAGACCTGTAGGTCGCCGTGTTGTCGCGGAGATAGCCGGTATCGAGCGGATTGCCGAAGCGCATGTAGTTGTACACCAGGGTCACCGCGACGGCGAGCGCGATCGGTGCGCCGAAGAGCGCCGGTCCCCGAATGCGCGCGCCTGACGCGCCGCGAGGCTCGACCGCGAGGAGCGCGGCGAGCGGAAGGGCGGCCAGAACGAGCTCGTGGGGCACGAGCAGGGCCGCGCCCACACCCGCGCCCGCTCCCAGGCACGCGCCGAGGCCGCCCTCGTGCGCGGCGCGCCAGGTCCCGTACACCCCCGCCAGCAGGCAGAGCGTCGCGAGCGGGGCGTTGAACCCGAATTTCGCGTACGGCCAGAGGAGGGTCGCGAAGCCGAGCGTCAGCGCGGTCTTCGCCGCCGCGCCGGGGCTGCCGCCGATCGCCCGGGCGAAGAGGAACGTGAGCCACACCGCGAGCGCCGCCGCCACGGCGCTCCCAAGCACCACGACCGCCTTTCGCACGATTTCCGGCTTGCGCGCGTCCAGGCCCGTCCATCGCTCCACCGCCCGCCCCGCAAGGTAGAAGGGGATGTTGTAGAGCGCGTGGCCGAGGCCGTAGGGCGCGTAGTAGCGTCCGTCCACACCGCGATGGGCCTCCATGTCGTGGACGTTGTACGACATGGCCACCGAGCCGGCCTCGACGATGCTGGGGGTGACCTCGTAGGACATCGCATCGGTGGCCATGCTCCCGCCGGCCGTGGCGAGGTAGACGGCGAGCGTGAACGCGAGCAGCCAGAAGCCGACGCGGCGGGTGCTTGTGTCGAACCTCGCAGCCCCGGACACCGCCATCAGGATACCATTTCGGCCGCCCGACCCCGGTTGACCCGCGACACGAGGACCACTACTATCGCTCGGCCGTGACGGTGGATCGTTCGGGTCAGTCTCACCCGCCCTCGCCCGCTGCGGAGCCCATTCTGTCCGTGGTCATTCCGGCCTACAACGAGGGCGGTCGGATTGCGTCGCTCGTCGCTGAATGGAGCGCGGAACTGGAGCGGCTGCAGATCGACTACGATCTCGCCGTCTACGACGATGGATCGACCGACGGAACGCCACTGGTGCTCGCGGCTCTGGGCCGGCAGTATCCTCGCCTTCGTGTCGCCCGGCACGCCAACCGCGGGCACGGCCCGACGATCCTTCGGGGGTATCACGACGCGACCGGCTCCTGGGTCCTCCAGGTCGACGGCGACGGCGAGATCGCGGCGTCCGCGTTCGAAGCGCTTTGGCGTCGGCGCGCCGAGTACGACTTGCTGATCGCCTGCCGCCAGGGTCGGCGGGCGACGCTGCTGCGAGCTCTCATGACGGCTGGTGCGCGGTGGGCGGTCCGCCTCTTGTTCGGTGCGAGGGTCTATGACGTCAACTCCCCCTGTCGCCTGATCAGGCGGGAGGCTCTGCGGCGGCTCCTCCCGCACGTCCCGCCCTCCGCGTTCGCCCCCAACGTGATCCTGGTCGGGCTCGCCGCGCGCGCCCGCCTCAGGATCGGCTAGTGCGGAGTCCCCCACCGAAGCGCCGGCGGGGGAACCGGCCGGATCGCGGGCTGGCGCGGGTGTCGCATCGCCTTCCGGGCGTTCGGCGAGCTGCTGGCGGTGGCTTGGAGGGCGCGCGTCGTGTGAGCTCGCGGCGCGCTCGCGAACGGATGGATGCGCGATCCGGGGCGACTCGTGATCCTCGGGGCCGGACCGACCGGACTCGGATGTGCCCACCGGCTTCACGAGCACGGCTTTCTCGACTTCGTCGTCCTCGAAGCGGAAGCCGGGCCCGGCGGCCTCGCCTCGAGCGTGGTGGACCCGGCCGGGTTCACGTGGGATCTGGGCGGCCACGTGCAGTTCAGCCATTACGCGTATTACGATCGCGTGCTCGACCGCGCCCTGGCGCCCAACGAGTGGTTGTGGCACGAGCGGGAGTCGTGGATCTGGATCAAGGGCCGCTTCGTGCCCTATCCGTTCCAGAACAACCTCCAGCGTCTCGACCCCGCCGACCGGGACCGGGCGATTCGCGGCCTGGAGCGCGCCCGCGCCCGGCAAAGGGGAGACGCGCGATCGCCGCACTTCGACGCGTGGCTCGTGGAAACCTTCGGCGACGACATCGTGGACTTGTTCATGCGCCCGTGCAACCTGAAAGTCTGGGGCTATCCCCTCGACGAGCTCGACGTCGGTTGGATCGGCGACCGCGTGGCCCTTCCTGACCTCGAGCGGATCCAACGCAACGTCCGCGAGAACCGTGACGACCCGTCGTGGGGACCGAACCGACGGTTCCGGTTTCCGCTGCGCGGGGGCACCGGGGCGATCTGGGTGCGCGTCGCCGGCATGCTGCCATCGGATCGCTTGCAGTTCCGGTGCCGCGTGGCAGGCATCGACACCGTGGCGCGGAGCATCGTGACGACGGACGGCCAGCGTTTCGCGTATGACACGCTGGTCTCGACGATGCCGCTGGACCAGCTCGTCACCCTCGCCGCTCCCCTGCCGGCCGAGACGCGAAAGGCTGCTCGCCGGCTCAGGTTCAGCTCGGTCCACGTGGTCGGCATCGGCGTCCACGGTGATCGGCCGCCAGAGCTTGCGACCAAGTGCTGGATGTACTTTCCGGAAGCCCACAGCCCCTATTACCGGGTGACGGTCTTCTCGAACTATTCACCCTTCAACGTCCCGGAGGGCGGGCGTTACTGGTCTCTGATGGCGGACGTCTGCGAGACGCCCTGGCGACCCGTGGCCCGAGCGACCCTGGTGGACGATGTCCTCGCCGCGATGCGGCGCGACGGATTGCTGCACGAGGACAGTGCGCTCGCGAGCCGGTGGCATCGCGCGATCGAACGGGGGTACCCGACGCCGTTCCTGGGGCGCGACGCCGTGGTGGAAGCCATTCTGGATCCGCTCGAACGACGGCGGATTTATTCGCGCGGACGATTCGGCGCGTGGAAGTACGAGGTCTCCAACCAGGACCATTCGTTCATGCAAGGGGTCGAGCTCGCCGATGCGCTACTTTTGGGTACACCCGAGGTGACGGTCAGAGAGCCCGATCGCGCCAACTCGGGCGTGTTCCTCGAGTCCGGGAAGCAGGGCGTATGAGCCGGGCGCATGCGGCGGGCGTGTTCGTGTTGTTCACCGGAACGGCACTCGCCGTGACGTGGCCTTCACTCCCCTATTACTGGAATTGGGACGACCTACATCTGATCCGCTCCTTCACGGGGGGAGAACTGCTGGCAACGTTCCGCGGCCAGTGGGCGCTCAGTCCGTACGAAACGCTCGGCCTGCGCCCCATCACGACGCTGTTCAATTACGCGCGCTGGGCGATGTTCGGCGAGCAGGTCGTCGCCCACCGCGTTTTTCTGGCCGCGCTCTTCGCGGGGTACCTGACGCTCTTGGTCGGGCTGCTGTGTCGATTGGGTGGCGACTGGGTGGCAGGGCTGATGGCGGGCGTCATCACGCTTTGCGCCAAGAACAGCTACTATCACGTCGTCTGGATCGCGGACGGCATTCATCTGTTCCAAGGCCTGCTCGTCGCGGCGGCAGCGCATCTCGCTTTGAGCGTTCTCGAGCGACCGCGCCCGGGAGCGTGGCTGGGCGCGTGGGGGCTCCTGGCTATGGCGCTCCTCACGCGCGAGGACTCGCTGGTCGGTTATCCGTTCGTCCTCGCGGTCTGTGCTTTCCAGGCCTGGCGACGTTCGACGCTCGACCACGCCGCCAGACCCCTCACACGCTTCGGGGCCGCCCTCGCCGCCACCTGGCTCGCGATCTGGGTGTGGCGGCTGGTGGCGGTCCCCAACGCCCCGCAAGTCAAGTTCACGGTGGACTCGCTGGTCCGGGTCTGGCACATGGCTCAATGGACGATCGGTCTGGCGGGTCAGCGCGATCCAGCCGCGCCGGTTTTCGTCCTGCTGGCGTTCGCGACGGTCGGCGCCACGTTGCTCCTCCGGGCCCTGCGAGCGGCACTCGTCGTGGCTCTGGTTGCTGTTGACAGCCCTCGCCGTCACTCCCGGCAACGTGCGCGCGGTGCCCAACCTGCTCGTTTTCGCGACCAGCTTCTACGCTTTCTTTCTCGGCATCGTCTGGCACGGTGTCGCGTCACGCGGCCGCATCGGCGCGCTCGCCGCCCTCGTGGTGCTCGCCGGCACTGTCACACTCGGAGCGCGAGCGAGTCGCCTCGAACAGCTCAGCCTCCACCCGCTCTCGGCAGACCAGATGCGCCGCGACTGGATGTTCGTCTACGGGCCGTTTCGGGACAGCGTGATTCCCGGAGAGCGGGTGCGTCTTCTCAGGGAGAAACTGGACCGGTACGGGCTCAACACGCCCGATTTCGATTTCGACCGCTGGTTCGCCACCCTCACTGCCGAGGGATCCACCGGTCCGGAGGCGGGCCGGCCTTTCGTGCCGCCCCGCTTGTTCCTGCAACCATGACACCTCGGGGGAGCTCTCCCGGTGGGACCCTTCCGAACGGGTGCCGACCGCAGCGGGTCGGATTGAACCCCGGCCCGGCCGAGTAGCATAGAGCGGATGGCCGCCGAACCCGACGCGCGCAGCCGAACCCGGGTCCGCCAGGTCGCCGGTTGTCTCTTCGGGGCGAGCCTCTGCGTCTATCTCGCCACCACCGGAGGGAGTTTCGCGACCGACGTGGCGAGCTACGAAGTCACCAAGAGCCTGGTCGAGCGCGGAAGCGTCGCCATGTCGTACAACGTCCTCGACACCGACGCCGAGCGCGGCGCCGACGGCCGCTACTACGCGCCCGTCGGCTTGGGACACCCGCTCTTCGGTGTGCCGTTCTACGCCGCGGCCCGCTATCTGCAAGACCTCACGGGCGTGCGCGCCGGCAAGCCAGACTCGCTGGCCAAAGCGGCTGTCGTGATGGGAAGCGCGTTGGCCGCCGCGGGCTGCGTGCTGGTCACGTTCCTGCTCGCCTGGCGCGTCTCTTCCAGCCTGGGTGGCGCCGTTCTGGCAGCGCTTTCGCTCGCCTTCGGCACGGGTCTCTGGCCGTACGCGAAATTCGGATTCAACGCGCCATTAGCGGCCGCGTGCCTCGTGAGCGCCGTCTACTGGGTCTGGTGCGGAACGCGGGACGATTCCCCTTCGCGCCTCGCGCTCGGCGGGTGCGCCCTCGGCTACGCCCTGTTGACGCGCCATGAGCTCATGGTCGCGGCCGTGCCGCTCGCGCTGTGGATAGCGCTCGAGTCCCGCGCTCGCCACCTCCCGCTCGCCCGCTCGATCGCCTTCGGCATCCCCGTCGCCGCGGCCCTGGGGGTCTGGGTCTCCTACAATCTCTTGCGGTTCGGCCACCCGCTCGACACAGGGTTGTTGCGCGATCCGAACGTCCGCTTCGACACGCCCCTCGCGGTCGGGCTGCACGGCCTGCTGGCAAGCCCCGGACGATCGCTCTTCCTGTACAACCCTGTCACGCTCGCGGGCTCGGTCGCCTTCGCTGCCCTGGCGCGCCGGGACCGCGCGACAGCCGGCTTGTTTGTCGGGATCATCGCGGCCTTGCTGCCGCTCTACGCCGCGCTGCACCAGTGGGACGGGGGCGAAAGCTATGGCCCCCGCTATCTCGTCCCGCTGCTGCCCTTCCTGGTGATCCCCATCGCCACGGTGGCGAACAGCGGGCAGAGAGCTGGCTGGTGGCTCCTCCGCGGATGCCTGGCCGTGAGCGTCGCGGTGCAGGTGCCCGGAGTCCTGGTGGATTTTTCAAAGGTGCAGCGCGCCTATGCACAGACGCGACCGGACTACTCCATCGCCCTGACGCGCTACACCTGGGAGGCGGCTCCGCTCGTGCTCGACACGAAGGCCGCGATCGAGAAGATTCCGCGCAACCTCGCTTACCTCGCGGGACGCGATCAACCGCCGCCGGCTCCGCGGACGGCGGACGAGGGGGACCGGGATTTCTCCCAGCGGTTCGCCTTCAGCCTGGATTTCTGGTGGCTCTACCTCTACTACCTCGGGGTCGTTCCGGCCTGGCTCGCTGTCGCCTCGGGGTCGATCCTCGTCACGACAGCGGGCATCCTGCTGTGGAGGGTCCGGCGCTTGTCAGCCCGGTTCGCGCGCGAGATCGAGGCGTGACGGGCCCCGCTCTCGCGCCCTACGTGAAGGCCGAGCGGCGCGCGACCACGTCTTCGTACACCGCCTGGTAGCGCGCCGCGCAGGCGGCCGGGCTGAACCGGTCGCGCACCACCTGGGCGGCCTCCGCGCTCGCCCGGCGCGGCGTCTCGAGCGCCGCGAGCACCGCCGACGCCAGGGCCGCCGGGTTCTCGCGCGGGCACAGCGCGACATCCGCCGGAAAGAACGAGTGCACCTCCTGGGCCCCGGCGGTGTCCGTCGCCACGACGCGCGTCCCGGACGCCAGGGCCTCCAGCATCACGGTCCCCCACGACTCGAGGCGCGACGGGAGCACGAACAGATCCGCCGCCGCGACATAGCGCCACACGACCTCGTTGGGCACCGCGCCTGCGAAGCGCACGCGCTTGCCCACCCCGAGCTCGCGCGCGAGTTGCTCCAGCGACGCGCGGAGCACCCCGTCGCCGACGAGCACCAGCGAGACGCCGGGACGCGCACGCGCGATCGCGGGCAGCGCCCGCACCAGGTCCTCGTGCCCGCCCACCGGGTGCAGGCGCTTGACCGTCACGAGCAGCGGCCCGTCTCCGACGCCCAGCTCCGCGCGCAGCTCGCGGCGCTCGGCCTCCGAGGCCGCGCGAAACACGCCCGGGACCGGCGCGTAAATCACCGACGCAGGTTCGGCACCCAGGCCCCGCGCCCGGCCGTAGTCGAAGAGCGCCCGGCTGTAAAAGACCCGATGGGCGGCGCCCCGCACGACTTCCGCGAAGCGCCGGTGCCGCACCGGATCGTGGTGCCACACGTCGGTGCCGTACAGCGTGACAATGGACGGGACGCGGAGCCGGCGGGCCAGCACACCGGCCACTTCGATGACGAGACCGTTGCTGTGAAGATGCACGAGGTCCGCGTCGCGCACAGACGCCCGTATCCGCCTCGCCATCCGCGCGGCCGCCACCAGCGCCCCGGCGCGCGAACGCGCCAGCGGACCCCGCCCGCGGCGCGGCACGTAGACCGGCGCGGACACGCCGGTCGCCGGACCCGAGGCGACTGGCGCCTGGTTCGCAGCAGACCGCGAACGGTCAAGCCTCTCCGGGGGGTGCGCCACGAACGAGACGGCCACACCCGCGCGGGCGAGTTCGCCAGCGAGGACGACCGGCAGGAGGGCGTTCGCCGCCTGCTCGGGCGGGAGGTGCGGGGTCACCATGCAGATGCGCATCGAGTCTCGGTGCGATCGCGCCCCGGCGAGCGCGCGAGCGGCGCAGAGAACCGGCTGGCCCGAAAAGCCCCCTATGGACGACGGACGACGAAAGACGGACGACCGAACACAGCCGCCCTCTGGCGCGGGGCGCCGATCGCGGCGCGACCAGGCCAGGCGCGCAGCATCCAGAGCACTATAATGAGCGCGGCATGTTCGACAACGTGCGCCGCGTGTCGCGCCAGCTCGCCGCGTACGGCACGGCGGACGTCGCGGTCCTCGCGGTCAACTTCCTGCTGCTCCCCGTCTACACGCGGGTCCTCTCGACCCGCGAGTACGGCGCCTTCGCCCTGCTGCTCGTCTGCGAGGCGTTCCTCAAACCCGTCTACCGGTGGGGCCTCGACCACGCGTTCCTGCGATTCTATTACGACTGCCGCGACGACCACGAACGCCGAACCCTCGCGGGGACGGTCGCGCTCTTCCTCACCGCCGCGAACGGCCTCTTGCTCGCCGTCCTCTGGCTCGCGGGCCCGGCTCTCAACCGCCGCCTGCTCGGCACCCTGGACTTCCTTCCCGCCTACGACCTCCTGCTCGTCAACACCTGTCTGAGCAACTATCTGTTCCTCCCCCTGACCCTCCTGCGCATCCAGGAACGCGCGGCGCACGTCGCGACCCTGAACTTCGTGCGCTCGTTCGGCACCGTGGTGGTCCGGCTCGTCCTGGTGGTCGGCCTGCGCCTGAGCGTCTTCGGCCTCGTCCTGGCCGACACGCTCGTCACGCTCGTCCTGGCTGCAGCGCTGGCGCGCCCGTTCCGCCGCATGACGCGGTTCGGCTTCGCGTGGCCGGCGCTCCGCCGGCTGCTGCACTACGGCCTTCCCCAGGTGCTCCACGGCCTGCTCAGCCAGACGATGGCGATGGCCGACCGGTTCGTGTTGGGCTGGTACCTTCCGCTGCGGGACGTCGGCGTGTATCTGATCGGGCAGAGCATCGCCGCCGTCCTCAAACTCTTTCCGGTCGCCTTCGAAGCGGCGTGGATGCCGTTCGCCTTCGACTCGATGCGGAGGCCCGACGCCCCGCGCCTGTTCGCCCGCCTCGCCACCTACGCCTTCGCGGTGCTGAGCGTCCTGACCCTCGCGATCGCCGCGCTCGCGGACTACGTGGTCGCCGTCATGGCGCCTCCCGCTTTCCGCGACGCCGCGGCGGTCGTCCCTGTGCTCGCGCTCGGGATCGCGATCCAGTCGCTGACCTGGTTCCTGGCCACGTCGTTCAACATCGCGCGGCGCACCCGGGCCTACCCCATCGTGACCGCCGTGGGGGCGGTCGTGAGCGTGGCGGGCAGCCTGTGGCTCGCGCCCCGGTTCGGGATTGTCGGCGCGGCGACCGGGACGGTCGCGGGTCAGACGGCCGCCACAATCGCGGCTGTCGCCTTCGCTCAGCGGGCGTACCGCATTCCCTACGAGACGCGGCGATTGCTCAAGATCGCGTTCGTGACGCTCGCCGCCTACGCCGCCATGCACCTGGTGGGCGGCTGGCCGAGCTGGCCTGCGCTCGCCGCCCGCCTGGGCCTGCTGGCGCTCGTCCCCCTGCTCTTGCTGGCTGTGCGGTTCTTCGAGCCGCGCGAGCTCGCCGAGATGCGCCAGTTCGCCGCGGCGCTCGCGGTCCGGCGCCGGGCCCCGACGAGCGAGCCGGACCGCGCGGTCACGTCGGTGGGGACGAAGTGATCCGCCGCAGCGTCCGCGTCGCCCGCGCGCTCGATCGCTATCTGCTCTACTGGGTGTTCCGCTTCGATCGCTGGCACCTCGGCCACGCCGGCGAGCCCTACGCCCGCCGCATCGTCGAATTCCTGAACGCGTGGCCGGCCGCCGAGCGCCGCGCCCTGCTGGAGGTCGGCTGCGGCCTCGGCGACATCCTGCGGGGGGCGCGCTTCCAGGTACGAGTGGGCCTCGACCGCGATCCGCGCGTGCTGGCGGCCGCCCGGCTACTCGCGCTCGCCCGCGGCCGCTTCGGGCTGCGCTTCCGGACCGCCGAGTTCCCCGCCCTGAGCGTGTCGGGCCGCTACAACGCCATCGTGCTGGTCAACTGGATTCACCAGATTCCGCCGCACCCACTCGCGGACGGACTGCGCGCCCTCTACACGCGCCACCTCGAGCCGGGCGGCGCGCTCATCGTCGACACCGTGCGCGATCCGGGCTACACGTATAATCACGACATCGCCGCGCTGGCGCCACCCGGATCCTCGATCGAGCACGTCGGGCGGTTCGCGCGCGGACGCGACATCTGGGCGCTGCGCAAGCCCAGGGGCGATGTGACGCAGGGAGACCTCGGCGCGTGAGGATCGTGGACGAAGCGGCGATCGCGGCGTCCGGAGCGGTGCGCTTCCGCTCCGAGTACGACTACGCGGTGTTCGAATACTGGCGCAGCGCGAAGCTGATCGGCTACCTCGACCGCGCCGGCATCCGCCGCTTCGGCCGGGTGCTGGACGATGGGTGCGGGGGAGGCGGCATGTGCGTCTCGTTCGCGGAGGAGGCCGACCGCGTCGTCGGGATCGACCCCACGGAGCGCTTCCGCGACGCCGGCGTCCGGCTGGCGCGCGAGCGCCGGGTCACCAACGTGCGGTTCGTGCAGGCCGACGGCACGCGCCTGCCGTTCGCCGCGGGCACGTTCGACCTGGTGCTGTCGCACGCGGTCATCGAGCACGTCGCCGACCCGGTCGCCTATCTCCGGGAGGCGCGCCGCGTGCTCGCGAGCACAGGCTGGCTGTTTCTCGAGACGGCACCCTATCTATCGCCCAGCGGCGCTCACCTGCCGCGCCTCAAGGTCCCGGTCCCGGTGCACCTGCTCGTCGGCCGGCGTGCTGCGTTCGGGCTTGTCCGATGGGTCGCGAGACGACATCCAGGGTGGCTCGACGCCCCGCCCGAAGGTTCGTCGTTCATCATGGCCGCGCGCCGGGGAGAACACAAGGCGGACGACCTGCTCTACCCGGTGACGCTGCGGCGGCTCCGGCGCGACATCGCGGCGGCGGGTTTCCGCGTCGTACGCGAGGATTTGTATGTGAGCCGCCTCGCCAGGCGCGTGCTGCCCCCGGCGTTCGTCTCGCGCGTGACGCACCTGCCCTTCGTCCGGGACGTCTTGATCACGAACATGGAGTACGTCTTGCAGCCCGTTTGAAGCCCGGCAACGACAGACGCATGTACTTCGTCCTGACGGTGGACACGGAACCCGACGACCAGTGGCGGGAGCCGCGGCGCGCGTCGGCCGAGAACCTCGGTGCGATCCCGCGGTTCCAGGCCCTGTGCGACCGCTACGGATTCCCCCCCACCTACTTGTGCACGTACGACGTCGTGACGAGCCTGGCCTTCGCGGAGCTGCTCCTGCCGCTCCAGCGAGACGGCCGCGCCGAGATCGGCGCGCATCTGCACCCCTGGACGACCCCGCCGTTCGACCCCGAGTGGGACGCCGGCGGGCGGGCGAGCCCGTATCCCTCCGAGCTGCCGCCGCGTCTGTTCGCCGCCAAACTCGAGACGCTCACGCGCGCGCTGACCGCGGCGCTGGGGACACCCCCTCGGAGCTACCGCGCGGGGCGGTGGGGATTGTCCGCCGCCCACATCGGACCGCTCCTCGACCACGGTTATCTCGTGGACTGCTCCGTGACGCCGCTCGTCGCCTGGGGCGACCCGGGCGCCCGCGAGCAGGGCCAGGACTTCACCCAGGCCCCGGTGTACCCCTACGTCATGGCGTGGGGCGACCCGGCGCGCCCGGGCGTGTCGGGCCTGCTGGAGGTGCCGGTCACGATCCTCTACGTGAATGCGCTGATGCGCCGGTCGGCGTGGCTCCGTCTGCTCTACCGGCGACATCGGAAGACGGCGCTGGCGCGCGGCTTGAACCGGCTCTTCCGCCTCGCCCCGCAATGGTTCCGGCCGTTCCCGGACATGAGTGTCGCGCGTTTGAAAGCCGTGTACCACACGGCTCGCCGGTTGAAGCTTCCCGTCGTCCAGATGATGATCCACTCGTCGGAGCTGATGCCGGCCACGTCACCGCACAACCCGACGGCCGCGGCCGTGGACGACCTGTACCGGCGGGTGGAAGCGATCTTCGAGCACCTCCGCCGCGGGGGGGTCCAGGGCGTCACCTTAAGCGGTTTCGCCGGCCACTTCTGCAAGGCGAGGTCGGGTCCACCTGCACCTGCGGAGGCACGCCGCGGGATCGGGACGAGCGTGTAACGGGTCGGCGGACCGAGCGGATGATTCGGATCGTGCCCGCCGTGGCGCCGGGTCGAGGATTTGGGTTATAACAAGCTCCCGCAGCTCCCGCTAGCCATGACCGTGGTCGGCCGGACAGGTCGTGAATACGCCTCGGTGCCGCTTCAGCGACTGAGCCCCGCGCTCGTCCTCGCGGGCGCCGCCCTCCTGCGGTTCTGGGCGCTGGGCCACGGCATCCCGTACGCCGTCGCGGCGGACGAGCCGCAGATCATGGAGCGGGTCGTCCGGATGATGAAGACGGGCGATCTGAATCCCCACTTCTTCCATTACCCCGGGCTGTATTTCTACGTGCAACTCGTCGTCGCGTCCCTACGGTTCCTCGCTGGCGCGGCGTCGGGGCTGTGGGCCTCGCTCGAGCCCGTGAGCGCCGCGGACTTCTACCTGTGGGGCCGCGCGGTCAGTGCGACCCTGGGAACCGCGACGGTCTGGATCGTCTACGACGTCGCACGGCGGTGGGGAGGCGGGTACGCGCTCCTCGCGGCAGCCCTGATGGCGGTCGTGCCCCAGCACGTGCGGGAGTCGCATTACGTGCTGACCGACGTCCCGCTCACCTTCTTTTCGACCCTGACGCTCCTGCTGGCCCTCCAGGCGCGCGAGCGGCCTTCGACGAGGGCGTTCGCCTGGTCGGGCGTGGCGGCCGGCCTGGCGGCGGCGAGCAAGTATCCGGGCATCGTGGCCGTGATGTTCCCCCTCGTGGCGGCCGCCACGACTTCCAACGCTGCCGGTCTCTGGCGGCTCCGTGCGGCGTCGACAGCGGCCGGTGGCGCCGCGGGAACGTTTCTAATGGCGGCGCCCTATGCGTGGCTGGATCTGCCGGCCTTCTTGAACGACTTCGCCTACCTCTCGTCCTACTATCCGCCGGCCGGGATGGCGAACTGGCGCCTCTATCTCGCGTATCTGCAACTCGGACTGGGCTGGCCGGGGTTCGTCCTGATGGTCGCCGGGTTGGCCGTTGCCGCCGCGCGGGCGATCCGAGGGCCGGATCGCGCCGTCTGGTGGATCGTGCTCCCGTTCAGCGCCGCCTATTTTCTGCTCTTGTCGTCACGGTCCCGCGCCTTTGGCCGCTACCTGCTGCCGCTATATCCGATTGTCTGCCTCCTGGTCGCGCAGGCGGTCGTCTCCGGCGCGCGCATCTTGCGCCGACTCGGATCGTCGCCGCACCTGCACCGCGCACTCGCCGGGGCGCTCGTGGCCGTGGTCTTCGTCCCTCCCGCCTGGTCGTCCATCTGGTTCGACCGCCGGATCAGCAAACCCTCGACCCAGTCGCTGGCCTATGCGTGGTTCTTGGAAAACGTTCCGTCCGGCGCCGCCGTCGTCCTCGAAGGACAAGCCCTGTGGTTGCCGACGGGACGGTACCGCGTCACCCACGTGCGAAGGCTGATCGACAAGCCGTTGGACGCTTACCGAACGGAAGGCACCCAGTATCTGGTCGCCTCGTCCGAGGTCTACGGCGGGATCTTCGCAAACCCGGAGGGCTACCCGCGCGAGTATGCCGCGTACCGACGGCTGTTCGCCCTTCGCGCGCCCCTGGCCATGTTCTCAGAAACTCGAGAACACCCGGGGCCGGAGTTGCGCGTTTACGCGCTGGACCACCTGCCGGATGTCGGACGCTGAGACGCGAGTGTCCGTCACGAACACGCTGTCCGCACGGTCCTGGAGAGAAGCCGCTGCGGTCCTCGGCGGCCTCGCCCTCCTCACCGTTTTCATGACGTATCCCCTCGTCTTGTGGCTCCCGCGGGCGCTGCCGGGCGGATTGGGAGATCCTCTGCTGAACACGTGGACGCTCGCCTGGGTCGCGAGCCGCCTGCCCTATGGCCTCCAGGGCGTGTGGGAGGCGCCCATCTTCTTTCCCTACCACGACACGCTCGCCTTTTCGGAACACCTGATCGGCATCGCGTTGTTCACGGCTTCCGTGCAGTGGATGTCGGGCAATCCCATCCTCGCGTACAACGCCGCGTTCCTCGGTTCCTACGTGCTGGCGGGAGGCGGGATGTACTTGTTGGCCAGGTGGCTGACGGGGCGCCGCGACGCCGCCTGGCTCGCCGCGCTCGCCTTCGCCTTCCATCCCTACCGTGTCGTCCACGTCGCGCACCTGCAGGTTCTGATGTGGGGCTGGATGCCCATCGCCCTGTGGGCGCTCCACCGCTACTTCGCGAAGGGGTGTTGCGATCGGCGGATGCTGGTGGCCTTCGCCGGCGCGTTTGTCCTTCAGGGGCTGTCCAACGGCTACTTCCTGTACTTCTTCGCGGTGGCCGTGTCGATCGCGGCCACCTTCGAGGTGAGTCGTTGCGCGAACCGCCGGCGAGCGCTGGCGCACCTGGCCGCGGTCGCCGCGCTCGTCCTGATTGTGCTGGCTCCGGTCGCGTCGGCCTACAGCCGCGTGCGGCGCGACTACGGGCTGACGCGTCCGCGCAACGAGGCCGTGTTCTACAGCGCCGATATCGCCTCGTACGCACAGACGACCAAGCGTCTGTCTCTCTGGGGTCGCTGGCTCCCTCAGGCGCCGGGCGAGCGGGAGCTGTTTCCCGGCCTCGCCGTGCCGGCGCTCGCCGCGATGGCCCTGCTGCCCCTCGGCAGCCGGGCAGCCGCGGAACGGCGCCACCTGACTCGGATCTACGGCGTCATCGCCCTCGCGGCCTTCGCCCTCTCTCTTGGACCCGAGCCGCGCGCGTGGGGTCACTTGCTCATGAGCGCGGGTCCATACGACTGGTTGCGCCAGGTCGTCCCGGGTTTCGACGGCCTCCGCGTCCCCGCCCGGTTCGCCGCCATCGTGTATCTGGCCCTAACCGTGCTGGGGGCGCTCGGGGCCGCCCGTCTCCTCGCGGCGTTGCCACGGCATGCCGCAGGGGCGATCACGGTCGCCCTGACCCTCGTGGTGCTCGCCGAAGGCTACGCCTGCCCGGAGGGGCTTTCCGATTTCCGCCCCGTTCCCGCCGGCCACGCGCGCCGGGCGTATCAGTGGTTGCGGGACGCGCCGGCCGGCGCGGTCCTCGAGCTGCCGTTCGGAACCTGGGAGCAGGACTGGCAGCTCGAACGCGAGCTCCGCTATCAGTACGCGACACTGCTGCACCGCAAGCGGATCGTCAACGGCTACAGCGGGCACTATTCGCCCCTCCGCCAGTACTTGCTGCACAGCCCGGCGCTGTTGGCCCGCGAGCTTCCGGTCACCGTCGAGGCGCTCCGGGCGCTGGGCGTGCGTTACATCGTGCTGCACCTGGCGGAGTACGCCGACGATGAGGAGGCGGCGGCACTGCACGGGGCGTTATGGGCGCTCGGGCACTCCCGCGAGGCCCAGGTGGTCGAGCGGAAGGCTTTCGGTGACGTGGTCGTTTTCCGGCTGGCCGAGTGGCAGGGATCGCGGCCGACCGAGCCGGCCGCCTGTTTGCGGCGGATCGACCGGAGCGAGTTCGACGTCACGGCGTCCGACGCCGCCGAACGCCTCGACCGCCTCTTCGACGGCAACATCGGTACCCGCTGGTTGAGCGGGCGGGCGCAGACGGGCGACGAATGGATCCTCGTGACCTTCCGGCGCCCGCAGGATGTGGCGCTTGTGCGCCTGGAAATGGAAGAATCGAGCGGTGGCGACTACCCTCGCGAGCTCATCGTCGAGGGGCAGCCGGTCCAGGAGACCGGGATGGCGACGAGGGAAGGGTTCGTGACTTTCTACCAGGGGCGCGTCCTGGCGCACATGTTGTTCGGGCTCCTGCACGACCCCGTGCGGGCGCCCATCGAGATTCCGCTGCCGCCGAATCGCATCGCGGCCTTGCGATTGCGCCAGACCGGGCGCACGCAGCCGTGGTTCTGGTCGATCAACGAACTCGTGTTGTGCGCCCGGTGAGTGCGGCCCCGACGCGTCGTCTGGCCTGGTTCACGCCCTTGCCGCCCGCGCGGTCGGGCATCGCGGCGTACAGCGCCGAACTGGTCCCTCGCCTCGCCGAGTCCTACACGATCGAGGTGTTCGTCGAGGGCGCGCCGCTGCCAGACCGACGCGGCGCCGAACCCAGGAACGCAGGCCGCTTCCGCATCCTCGACGCCCACGATTTCGTCTGGCGGCACGCCCGCGCGCCGTACGACCTGGTGGTGTACCAACTGGGCAACGAGACGTGCCACGAATACATGTGGCCCTACCTCGTCCGGTATCCCGGCCTCGTGGTCCTGCACGACGGACAGCTCCACCACGCGCGGGCGCGAGCCCTGCTGCGAAGAGGCCGACTCCAGGACTATCGAGCCGAGCTGGCGTTCGAGGACGCGACCGTGCCCCGTGGGGTCGCCGAGGTCGGTGCGCTGGGCCTCCTGGGGTCGCTGCAGTACTTCTGGCCCCTGCTGCGTGTCCCCGTGACGGCCGCACGCCGCGTGGGCGTGCACAGTGTCTGGCTCGCCGACGAGATTCGCGCGCGATACCCCGAGGCGCGCGTCGAGACTATCCGGATGGGCGTGGCGGACCCGCTCGCATCGGCGCCGGCCACGCGCGCGGAAGGGACGGACAGCCGTCCGAACGCCCTTCAGCCAGACCGCTGCGGGTCGCTCGTGCGCGCCCGCCACGGCGTCCCGGCGGACGCCGGGCTGTTTGTCGCCTTCGGGCGGGTGACGCCCGAAAAGCGCGTCGGCCCGGTGGTGCGGGCGCTCGCCGGACTCGCCGGCCGCGGCATGCGGGTCCATCTGCTGCTCGTGGGGGAGGTGGCCGACTACTACGACGTGCGGGCGGAGATCGCCCGAGCGGGAGCGACCGGGCTCGTCACGATCACCGGCTACGTCGCAGAGGACGAGTTGCCCGCGTACCTCACGGCCGCCGACGTGTGTCTGTGCCTCCGGTGGCCCACGGCGCGCGAATCGTCTGCGTCGTGGCTGCGCTGCCTAGCCGCCGGCAAACCCACGATCGTGACGGACCTGGCCCACACGGTGGACGTCCCGGCCATCGACCCGCGCGACTGGTCCGTGCTGCCTCCGGCGAGGCCGGACGCCGATGAGTTCGCCATCCCCGGCGGCGACGCGCGTCCGGACGAGCCGGTGTGCGTCGCGATCGACATCCTGGACGAAGACCACTCGCTGGCTCTCGCGGTCGACTGTCTGGCTCGTGATGCCGGGCTGCGGGCGCGTCTGGGAGACGCCGCGCGCCGGTGGTTCGAGCGCCATCACACGCTCGCGCACATGGTCGAAGATTACCGGCGGGTGATCGAGGAGACCTGCACGTCGGAGCCCACCGAGCGTCCTGCGCTCCCGGCGCATCTGCTGGCGGACTGGAGCGAGCGGGCGCGCACCCTCCTGGGCGAGCTTGGCCTCTCACTGGATTGCTTGGACGCCACTCCTGGTGACGGTTGATGCTTTGGGGTCCCCCCGCGGCGGCGCGTCGCGCGGGCCCCGCGCGTTCCGCAAGCGGCCGGGGAAGCCGGGTCCTCGTGCTAGACTGCGGCCATGGCGACGCGCGGCGAGCGCGATCGGTTCGCCGGGGTGCGGTGAGCTACCCCACGCATGTCCACACCGACCTTGACTCCTGAGGATCTCGAGCGACTCCGGCGGGAGCGCGAGGCATTCGACCGCCGGTACAACGACGCTTTGACCGAACTGGACCGGTCCATTCTGCGCGGCCTGCCCGAGATTCCTCACCCGCCGCCGGGCCTGGACGAGCACCAGATCACGCCGCTCAACACGCTCTGGCAGATCCTGCCCGAAGGCGGTCCCGCCTTTGGCGAGGGTTGGCGGGGACGTTTGCGCCGGTTCGTGTGGCGCTTCCTGGCCCCGCTGTTTCACCAACAGCAGGCGTTCAACAGCGCCCTCGTCGACCACATCAACCGGAACGTCGTGACCGCGCGAGAGACCAAGAAGGCCATCGACACGCTGATCGCCCTCGTGGCCTCCCAGCTCGGCGCGCTCGCCACCTTCGAGTCGCGTCTCGTCCAGTGGGCACAGGAGATCACCGGTTACGTGGACACGAAGGACCGCGACGCGGACGGCCGGCTGCAGCTCGCCCTCACGACCGGGCTCGAGGCGCTCACCGACGAGCTGCAAAAGCGGTGGGAGTCGATGGTCGCGAGGGAACGGCGTTACGAGGCGAAGGTCGGCGAGTTGCGCGCGGCCCTCGCCGTCCTGCAGCGATCCTCGGCGGCGCTCAAACGCGAGCTCGAGCGCCTCCTGACGATGGCAGGGCCGGCGCCGCCGGCCGGCGCCCAGGCGGTCGCCCCGCCGCCGGGCCAGGTCCGTGCGGCAGTCGGTGTGCCCGGCCTCGACGCCTACAAGTACGTCGCCTTCGAAGACAGGTTTCGCGGGACCCCTGAGGAGATCCGCAGCCGGCTGGCAGAGTACCTGCCGGACTTCGAGGGCGCGTCGGACGTGCTGGATGTCGGGTGCGGGCGGGGCGAGTTTCTGGAGCTGTTACGAGAGCGCGGGATCGCCGCGCGCGGCGTCGAGGTGAACCACGAGATGGTCGAGCTGTGTCGGAGCCGCGGCCTGGAGGTGGCCGAGGCCGACGCCCTGAGCTACCTCGACACGCTTCCCGACGAGTCGCTCGGGGGACTCTTCGCCGCGCAGGTGGTCGAGCATCTCGAGCCCGCCTACTTGCTCCGTCTACTCGAGACGGCCTACCACAAACTGCGCCCCGGGGCGAAGATCGTGCTGGAAACCATCAACCCCGCGTGCTGGTATGCCTTCTTCGAGAGCTACATCCGCGACGTCACGCACGTCCGGCCGCTCCACCCCGACACGCTGACCTATCTGCTCGTGGCGAGCGGGTTCCAGCGCACCGAGGTTCGGTATCGGGCGCCGTTCCCCGAGGCGTCGAAGCTCCAACCCGTTCCCGAGCCGACCCTGCACGGGACGAATCGCGGCGAAGACGCGGCCGTGGCGCTGGCCGAGCTGGTCGCGGTGGTGAACGAGAACACGCGGAAGCTCAACCGCCTCCTGTTCACCTATCTGGACTACGCTGCCGTCGCGGAGCGCGCGTGACGGCCGGGCCCCGAACGCGTTCGCACCTTGTGCGTTGGGCCCGGCCGCGGCGCCACGCACGCGCGTGTCGTCAGCGACCGGACGAGGAGATCACGATCGCACCGAGCCGCTGGGCGGCCTCGCGCGCCGAGGGGTGGATGACGAAGCCGAACAGCACGGCGAGCGGCCTCCCCGCGAGCTGCGGCGCGAGCCGCCCGAGTTGCCGCACCGCCGCCTCGACATCCCGCCCGTGGATGCGGCTCCGCACCTCGCCCACGACCGCCACACGCTCGCCGTCCCGCCGCCCCTCGCCGTAGAAATCGACCTCCACTTCCTGCCCGTCGACCAGGAAGAACCGGCGGTCGAGTTCCAGGTCGTGAATGCCGTAGTGATGAGCGAGATACGCAGGCGTCACCTCCCGCGCCAGATCCTCCAGCGTGAAGCCGATGGTCTCGCTCAGCCGGCCGACCTGCTGGGTCAGCGCGGCGAGCGCCGCCTCGGTCCGGGCTTGCGCCGCGGCGACACTCCTGAGCTCCGCTTCGGTCCGGGCCTGCGCCTCGGCCAGTCGCGCGACCGCCGCCTCGAGCCGATCCACCTGCTCCTCCAAGCGCCCGACCCGTTCCTCGGTCCGGGCCTGCGCTTCAGCGAGCCGCGCGACCGCCGCCTCGAGCCGATCTACCTGCTCCTCCAAGCGCCCGACCCGTTCCTCGGTCCGGGCCTGCGCTTCAGCGAGCCGCGCGACCGCCGCCTCGAGCCGATCTACC
>CAYZKQ010000023.1:25931-28074 GCA_964478975.1 uncultured Vicinamibacterales bacterium
CGCTCTTCGGTCCGGGCCTGCGCTTCGGCGAGCCGTTCGACCGCCGCCTCGAGCCGGCTCACCCGCTCTTCGGTCCGGGCCTGCGCTTCGGCGAGCCGTTCGACCGCCGCCTCGAGCCGGCTCACCCGCTCTTCGGTCCGGGCCTGCGCTTCGGCGAGCCGTTCGACCGCCGCCTCGAGCCGCCCGAGGCGGTCCTCCGTGCGCCGCTGCGCCTCGAGCAGCGCCTGGAGCGCCGACTCCGTGCGGGCCTGGGCGGCTGCCAGATCCCGCACCTCGGCCTCGGTTCGCGCCTGAGCCGCCGCCAGCCGCCGCAGCGCTTCTTCCAGCCGCTCTACCTGGGTCTCCGGCATCGCCCCTGATGTCCTCGGGCAGGCTCTCCGCCCGCTCCCAGGATACCGTCGTCTGTGCGGGAAAAACAAACCCGGTCCGCGAGCCCAGGCAGGGCGCCTCGGCCCGCCGAAGGGGTGGGCGGAGGTGGGTTATTCGCCTGGCGAGCGGTCGACTCCCCGCGGGGAAAGAAACGCCCGGGCCGCGTCGACGCCGCGTGCGTCGAGAATCCACTCACAAATCTCGCGTACCGCGCCGTAACCGCCCGGGCGTCTCGTGACCAGGCGCGCCGCGGCTTTCACGGCTGGATGAGCATCCGCGACCGCGATCGGCAACCCCACCCGCTGGAGACACGCCAGGTCGTTGACGTCGTTGCCGACGTAGGCCACCTCGGCGGCGTCCACGCCCCGCGCCGCCAGGATCTCCTCGAGCGCATCCGCCTTGTTCCAGCGGCCCTGCACGCACTCGAGGCCGAGCTTGCGGCAGCGGGCCTGGACCACCGGGTTGGTCTCGGTGGACAACACGAGGCAGTCGACGCCGGCGCGCTGGAGCAGTTGCACGCCGAGGCCGTCGGCGCGCGAGCAGAACACCGCTTCGGTTCCGTCTTCGGTCACCAGGACACGGTTGTCCGTGAAAACGCCGTCGAAATCGAAGACGACGAGCCTGACGGCGGCGAACGGCGTCACCTCCGCCCCTCGCCGCGCATGCGCGCGATGTGGCGCGCGAGCGCGTCCTGCCAGGTGGGCATCGCGATCCCCGCCGCAGCCAGCTTCGCGTTGGACAGGGCGCAATACCGCGGCCGCGCTGCCGGCAGTGCGGCGTCGGCGACGCGGACCGCCTCGAGCGTCGCCGGAACGCCGAGCAGTCGCGCGGCTTCGGTGGCCAGCTCGTACCAGGTGCACGCACCGGAGTTGACGCAGTGGTACAGCCCTGGCTCGGCCCCGCGCGCGACGAGCGCCCGCGTCGCCGCCACCACATCGTCCACGTAGCTCGGCGAGACCGTGCGGTCGACGAACACGCGCACCGCCTCGCCCGCCATCAGCCCGTCGACGATCTTGTCCACGCTGCTCTTGCGGCGCGGTCCGCCGAAGAGGCTTTCGACCCGCAGCACGTAGTGGCGCGGCGCGTCGGCGGCGAACCATTCACCGAGCAGCTTCGAGGTCGCGTATACGCTCCGGGGATTCGGGTCGTCCTCTTCCCGATAGGGCCGGTCGCCGGTCCCGTCGAACACGAAATCCGTGCTGTAGTGCACGAGGGTGGCGCCGATCTCTGCAGCCTCGCGCGCCAGGGTCCGGACTGCGAGGGCGTTGGTCGCCAGGGCGGTCACCGCCTCGCGCTCCGCCTCGTCCACCTTCGTATAGGCGGCGCAATTGACCACGAGCGACGGCGCGACCGACCTCACCGTGTCGCGCACGGCGGCCTGGTCCGTGACATCGAGCTCCGCGTGCGTGAGTCCGACGACGTGCGCCTCGGACGCGAAGGCCTGCACCATGGCCGCCCCGAGCTGCCCGCCGGCTCCGAGCACGAGCACCCTCAAGCCGTCGCCCACGGGCCTACGTCGCACGCGGCAGGCGGCGGAACCAGAGTCTCGTGGATCCGGCCTGCGGCGACCCGCTGACCCCGCGCCGGCTCCGGAAGATCGGTGAAGCCCGATCCGGAAGAGGCACCGGAGCGTGTGCGGCTCGGAGAGCCTGGCGACTCGCGGCGTGTCATCCCGTGATCGCGCGGACCGGCTCGCCGCGCCCACTCCGCACCCGCTCGAGGTCCGCATCCACCATCATGTGCACGAGCTGCTCGAAGTTCACCGTCGGGGCCC
>CAYZKQ010000024.1:0-28046 GCA_964478975.1 uncultured Vicinamibacterales bacterium
CCCGGTGATGGACGTAGGGCGGCCCTTTACGGGCCGCCGTGCGGGGTCCGGGGGCCGCAGTCCCCCGGTGATGGGTCAGAAGCGAGGGAGCGGGAGCGACCGAGCCACGCGAGCGGAGCGGGGCGTCGGGGTCCCCGCGAGCGAGCGTGTGCGGGGGTCCGGGGGACGCAGTCCCCCGGTGATGGACGTAGGGCGGCCCTTTACGGGCCGCCGTGCGGGGGTCCGGGGGACGCCGCCCCCCGGTGAGGAGACCACACGCTGTGAAGCTGACGGGTGCGCACATCCTCTGGGAATGCCTGGTGCGCGAGGGAGTGACCCACGTCTTCGGTCTGCCGGGCGGCGCCATCCTCCCCGTCTACGACGCCATGCTCGACTATCCGATACGCCACATTCTCGTCCGCCACGAGCAGGGCGCCGCCCATATGGCCGACGGCTACGCGCGGGCGAGCGGGCGCGTCGGTGTGGCGCTGGCCACCTCGGGCCCGGGTGCGACGAACCTGGTCACGGGCATCGCGACCGCCATGATGGATTCCTCGCCCATCGTGTGCATCACGGGTCAGGTCGGGAGTCGGCTGCTCGGCTCGGACGCGTTTCAGGAAACCGATATCACGGGCATCGCGATGCCGATCACCAAGCACACCTACCTCGTCACCCGCCCCGAGGAGATGGCGCCGGCGTTGCGCGAGGCGTTTGCCGTCGCTACCTCCGGGCGGCCCGGGCCGGTGCTCGTGGACATCACGAAGGACGCCCAGCAGGGGAGCTGCGAGTTCGACTGGGAGCGGGCCGCGCCGACCCGTCCCCGGCGCGTTCGCTTGCCGGACCCGCCGCCCCTCGCTTGCCGCCGCGCGGTCGACCTCCTTGCACGGGCCGAGCGTCCCCTGATTCTCGCGGGGCAAGGCGTGCTCGTCTCGGGCGCCACGGCGGAGCTGCGGGCGCTGGCCGAGCGCGCCGACGTCCCGGTGGCCATGACGCTGCTCGGCCTCGGTGCGTTTCCGGCGTCGCATCCCCTGAGTCTCGGCATGATGGGGATGCACGGCGAAGCGTGGGTGAACCGCGCGGTGCAGGAGGCGGACCTGCTCGTCGCCCTCGGGATGCGGTTCGACGACCGCGTGACCGGCAACCTCCGCACCTTCGCCCCCCGGGCGCGCAAGATCCACGTGGACATCGACGCATCCGAGATCAACAAGAACGTCCGCGTGGACGTCGGACTCGTCGGCGACCTGCGCGTGGTGCTCCAGGCCTTGCTGCCCGCGGTGCCTGCCGGCGACCACCGCGAGTGGCGCGCCCGCATCGCGCGGTGGCGCGACGAGAGCCTCGCCCGCGACATCCAGTTCCAGCCGGACGGGGGCCGCCTCTACGCCGCGCACGTCATCCACGACCTCTGGCGCGCCACCGGCGGCCGAGCCCTGGTCGTGACCGACGTGGGCCAGCACCAGATGTGGGAAGCGCAGTACTACCGCCACGAAACACCGCGTTCGCTCATCACGTCGGGCGGCCTCGGGACCATGGGCTTCGCCCTGCCGGCGGCCATCGGGGCCAAGATGGCGCGGCCCGACGCCGAGGTGTGGGCCGTCGTGGGCGACGGCGGCTTCCAGATGACAATGGCGGAGCTGGCGACCCTGGTGCAGGAACGCCTCGACGTCAAGATCGCGGTCATCAACAACGGCTACCTCGGCATGGTGCGCCAGTGGCAGGAGTTCTTCTACGGGGGCCGGTACGCCGCTACGCCGCTCGTCAACCCGGACTTCGTCGCGATCGCCGCGGCCTACGGCATTCCCGGAGTGTCGATCCGCCGGCGCGCGGATGTCGTCCCCGCCGTCGAGGCCGCCGCCGGAGCGGGTGGTCCCCGCCTGGTCGAGTTCGTCGTCGAGCGGGAGGACGTGGTGTACCCCATGGTGCCGTCGGGAGCCGACCTCGACGCCATGATTCGCCGGCCGCGTCCGGGGGAGGTTTCCCCGCAGGCGCGGGCGGATGTCGCCGTCGCGGCTCGGCGCGCTTGAGACGAGCCATGCTCACCTTCGTCGTTCACGTCGACGATCGTCCCGACGTGCTGCCTCGCGTCGCGGGGCTCGTCCGACGCCGCGGCTGGCGGCTCGTCTCGCTGACGGTCGGGGCGACCGAGACGCCCGGCGTGTCGCGCCTGACGCTCGTGGTGGACGCGGAGGACGCGGTCGCCCCGCGCATCGAGGCGGTGCTCGCCAAGCTGGTCGACGTCATCCGCGTGGAGAACATGACCCGCACGCCCGCGGTCTGCCGCGGGCTGGCGATGATCAAGGTCGCGGCGACGCCCGAGACGCGAGCAGCCATCATGCAGCTCGTCCAGGTCTTTCGCGCACGCGTCGTCGATGTCGCGGCGGATTCGCTCGTGGTCGAGATCACGGGGACGGACGAGAAGATCGAGTCGCTGCTCGAAGTCCTCCGCCCGTACGGCGTCGTCGAAATGGCCCGCACCGGGCGCCTCGCCATGGCGCGGGGCGACCGGAAAGACCGGCCGATGGGCTACCCGCCGCCCGGCACTGGGCGGGCGTGGGCTGCCGCGCTGCCAGCCGGCGTCGAGGCCGACCAGGACGGGTGAGGTCCGGGCGTGCCTCGGGCGCGGCGGAACCGCCAGGGACCAGGGGGACGTTGGCCCGGGAGGGTGAGCCGTGGCGTGCGGGGCGGCGCCCCGCCAAGCGTGACAGGCGGAAGAGGAGGAGACGATGGCCACCGTGTACTACGACAAGGACGCGGACCTCGGGATCATTCGGAGGCTGAAAGTCGCTGTGCTCGGCTACGGATCTCAGGGACACGCGCACGCGCTCAATCTCCGGGACTCGGGCGTGGCGGTCCGCGTGGGCCTGCCCGAGGCGAGCGCCTCGCGCGCCCGGGCCCAGGCGGCGGGGCTCGAGGTCGACACGCCCGACCGCGCGGCGGCCTGGGCGGACCTCGTGGCCATGCTGGTGCCCGACCACGCCCAGCCGGCGCTCTACCAGGCGGCGGTGGCGCCCCACCTGCGTCCGGGCAAGACGCTGCTGTTCGCGCACGGGTTCAACGTCCGCTTCGGGACGATTCAGCCGCCCGGGACGGTCGACGTCGTCATGGTCGCCCCGAAGTCACCGGGGCACCGGCTCCGCGAACTGTTCGTGGAGGGCGCCGGCACGCCTGCGCTGGCGGCCGTCCACCAGGACGTTTCCGGCCGCGCCTGGGCCACGGCCCTCTCGTACGGTGCGGCAATCGGAGTGACGCGCGCCGGCGTCGTGGCGACGACCTTCGCCGAGGAGACGGAAACGGACCTTTTCGGTGAACAGGCGGTGCTTTGCGGGGGTGTGAGCGCCCTGGTGAAAGCCGGTTTCGAGACGCTGGTCGAGGCCGGCTATCAGCCCGAGGTGGCTTACTTCGAGTGCCTGCACGAGCTGAAGTTGATCGTGGACCTGATGTACCAGGGCGGGCTCAGCTACATGCGCCATTCCGTGAGCGACACGGCTGAGCACGGGGACTACACCGGGGGCCCGCGCATCGTGACGGAGGCGACCCGCGAGGCGATGCGGCAGATGCTGGCGGAGGTGCGAGACGGCACGTACGCGCGGGCGTGGATGGAGGAAAACGCCAAGGGACGCCCCTGGTTCTCCGCCCAGCGGGCTCGAGAGCAGCAGCACCTCATCGAGCAGGTCGGCGCGCGGCTGCGCGCCATGATGCCGTTCGTCAAGCCCGTCGCCATCCAACCCGGCGGGCGGGAGGCCGCCTGATGGCGGCCTCCCACGTCGTCTGGATGGACGGGCGCTTCGTGCCCGAGGCCGAAGCGTGCGTGCCCCTACTCAGTGTGAGCCTGCACTACGGCGTCGCGGTGTTCGAGGGCATCCGATGCTATGAGACGCCGGACGGCCCCGCCCTCTTTCGGCTCTCGGACCATCTCGCGCGGCTGCTCGCGTCCGCCCGCGTGCTGGGCGTGCGGGCGTTCCCGTACGGCGTGGCCGACCTCGCCGACGCGGTGAAGCGGACAGTGAGCGCCAACGGGCTCCGGGCGTGCTACGTCCGCCCGCTGGTCTATTTCACCGGCGGCGGCTGGAATCTGGTGATCGACGCGGCGGAGGTCCATGTGGCGATCGCCGTGTGGCCGTGGGACGACTATCTCGGGGCAGAGGCGCGCGAGCACGGCGTCCGGGCGTGCGTGTCCTCGTTCACCAGGCACCACCCGAACGTCTTGATGACGAAGGCGAAGATCGCGGGCAACTACGTCAACTCGGTACTGGCCAAGACCGACTCGGTGCGGCTGGGCTTCGACGAAGCCGTCATGCTCGACCCGCAGGGCTGCGTGGCGGAGTGCACCGGCGAGAACATCTTCCTGGTTTCAGGCGAAACGCTTCGAACGCCGCCGGCGGCCGCGGCGTTGCCTGGGATCACGCGCGACACGATCATGACGCTCGCGCGCGACGCCGGGTGGCGCGTTGAGGAGGCGCCGCTCTCGCGCGACGACCTGTATCTGGCCGACGAAGTCTTCGTGTGCGGGACGGCCGCCGAGGTCGTGGCGCTCCGCGAGATCGACGGCCGGACGATCGGATCGGGGCGGACCGGGCCCGTGACGCGCGAGCTGCAGCGGCTCTACCACGCGGTCACCCGCGGGCGGCATCCGCGGGCCGCGCGGTGGCTCGATCCCGTGGGCCGGCCCGAGCCGGCGCCGCAGCCGCTAGAAACCTGAAAGTCTTTACGAGACACGAAAGCCGGCGCGCAGCCACGGGACGCGCGGGGCGGCGATGGCCGCGCGGCCCCGCGCGGTCGTCGGCGCGCATCGCTGGCCCGATCTTCGCATCGGCGCGGGCGACGACTCATGGGCGCCGGCGGTCGCGACACGAGACGCCAGTGGCTGGAACGGCTCGTCGGGATCGTCCTGGCGGGGCTGGGCGCTCCGCTCGCGGCGATCCTCGCGGCCTTCGCGTGGCCCCCGGTGCGCCCTGGTGGAACCGCCGCGTGGCGGCGAGCGGCGCGGCTCGACGACCTGACGCCAGGGGTCCCTTACCGCGCCGTCGTGTCGCATCCGCGCGAGCAGGGGTGGTACCGCGAACGCGCGCGGGCGGTGGTGTACGTGCTGTGGGACGGCCGCAACCGGGTCCGCGCTCTCTCGGCCGTCTGTACCCACTTGGGATGTCGGGTCCGCTGGGACCCGGAGGTACGCCGATACCTCTGTCCCTGCCACGGCGGGGCCTACGACGCCGAAGGCACCGTCGCCGCGGGCCCTCCACCGCGGCCGCTCGCGGCCCTCGAGGCCCGCCTCGACGAATCACGGGGCGAGATCTGGGTGCGCCTCTGATGCGGGTCATCGACTGGCTCGACGCGAGAAGCGGCGTTCGCCGGGCGCTCCGCCGGCTGCTCGACGAGCCGCTCCCGCCGGGTACCGGGTGGTGGTTCACCCTCGGGAGCGTGTTGCTCTTCCTGCTCGTCGTGCAGGTCCTGACCGGCGCCACGCTGATGCTCTATTACGCGCCGACGCCTGACCACGCCCACGAGAGCGTGCGCTTCATCACGGAGCGGGTGCCCCTCGGCCGCTTCGTGCGGGGCCTCCACTATTTCGGCGCGAGCTTCCTCGTCGTCGGCCTCGGCGCGCATCTGCTGCGCGTCGTGGTCTTCGGCTCGTTCAAGGCCCCGCGCGAGCTCACCTGGCTGACGGGGGTGGCCCTGCTCCTCGTCGTGCTGGCCTTCGCCCTGACGGGCTATTTGCTGCCGTGGGACCAGCGCGCGTACTGGGCGACGATCGTGACGATCAACATCGCGGCCACGACGCCGGTCGTCGGCGAGATCGCCGCCACCGTGCTGCGAGGCGGACCGGAGGTCGGGGCCCTCACGCTCACGCGCTGGTATGCGGCCCACGTCGTGTGGCTGCCCGCCGCGCTGGTCGTGCTCGTGGCGTGCCACCTGTACCTGATGCGGCGCCACGGGATTTCGGGGCCCATCCGTCCCCGTGCCGGCGCGCCGCAGCCGTTCCACCCGTACCAGCTCGCCAGAGATCTCGCGGTCGTCGCGGCGGTCGCGGTGCTGCTCGCGCTGGTGGCGGTGCGCGCGACGCCGCCGCTCGAGCGCGCCGCCGACCCGACCGACGCCCGCTACGTGCCGCGCCCGGAGTGGTACTTCCTCGCCCTGTTCCAACTGCTCAAGTACTTTCCCGGTCGCCTCGAACCCATCGCGTCGCTCGTCATCCCCGGACTCGCCCTCGCCGTCCTCGCGTTGCTCCCGTGGCTCGACCGGAGCCCGCACCGCGACCCGCGCCGGCGACCCATCGTTCTGGTGGGCGCAGCGCTGGCGGTCGGCGCGCTCGCGACCCTCACGGGGCTCGGCTGGCGCGACCGGCCGGCGAACGACCGGCCGGCGGCTGCAGGGTGGTCGCTTCGCGCCATCGCGGGACGCGCCTGGGTGGCCGCGAGCGGCTGCGCCCGGTGTCACGGCGAGGCCGGGGTCGCCGACGACCTGGCCGCCCTCCCCGCGACCCGCGACGATGAGTGGCTGGCCGGCCACGTGCCGGATCCGGAGGTCATCGCCCCAGGGGTGCGCGAAGCCCCGGCGGCCAACGAGCGCGAGACGGCGGCCATCGTGGCGTACGTCCGGCGCCTCCGCGACGGTCCCCTGCCCCCGCCGCCGCCCCCAGACGTCGAGGCCGCGGCGATCGTGTTCGCGCGGTTCTGCATCGGGTGTCACACGATCGACGGAGACGGTGGGACCGACGGTCCCGACCTCTCGCGCATCGGGCGCGAGCACGACCGCGAGTGGCTCGTGCGGTGGATTCGGGATCCGGCGGCGGTCAAGCCCGACGCCGAGATGCCCGCCTTCGGCCGACGCCTCCGCGCCGAGCAACTCGAGGCCATCGCCGCCTACCTGGCGTCGCGGCGGTAACCGGGGCCACCCGGCGTTCTAGCGCACGACAAACTCGTAACACCCCGGCGTGACGAGCACCCGGCGCGCGTCCGCGAAAAACAGGCTGGTGGGCGCCAGCAGGCCCGCCGCGTACCACTGGACGACCCGAACCTTGTCCCCCGAGGGGTCGTACACGTAGGTGTACGGCCTGACCAGCGCGACCCACAGGTAGCCTTCCGGATCGACCGCCGCCGCCCGCACCACCGGCGAAACCAGCGGCAGCTCGCCCCCGGGCTCGACCGGGCGCCGCGGCCACACGGTCGGGAGCGATTGGACGACCTCGTCCAGCTCCACGCCTTCGATGTGCCGCTCGTAGAGCAAGCGGCCATCCTGGGCGTACCGGCGGAAAAGCGGGGTGCCGCCCAGGAACACGAAGTAGAACCCCCCGCGCGGGTCGGCCAGCGGAATCCCGGTGTTGAGCGCTAAGTGGAGGTCGCGGTCGGCTTCGTGCCCCGTCTCGCGGAGGCGGCCGATCGTGCGCCAGGGCCGGCCCGACAAGGTGTACTCGGTGATGAGGGCGCCGGTTTCCGGCTGGTTGATGAGGATCGACCGCCCCGTGTAGTCCAGCGAGCCGACGCCGTTCAGCACCAGGTGGCCGACCGTGATGCGGGCGGCGTTGCGGCCCGGCAGCGTGAAGCCGCCGATCTTGAGCCCGTCCGGCCGGAAAATCTGCACCCGTTCCCGGCCCTGGGGCCCGTCGGCGACCACGAACGACCCGCTCGGCTCCGAGTCGAACGCGCTCGGCTCCAGAATGCGCCCCTCCTCGAGCCCGATCTCGACGATCTTGTGGGCGCTCTGGCGGCCGGCGTCGACCCGGTAGACCGCGTGGCCCCGGCGGTCGAAGACGAAATACGTGCCGTCGGCCGCCTGCTGGAAGGCGAGAGGCTCGCGAAAGCCGCCGGCGACGTGGGCCGGCAGGCCGCCCGCGGAGCGGAGCACCTCGACGCGCAGGAGACTGTCGGTCCCTACGACGGCCGGCAGCACCCAGACGAGCCACGTTCGTCCGATGGGTCTCATGGCCGCGGGCCGCGTCTCGTCCGGGACGCGGCGCCACTGCCCATTGTGCACGCGTTCGCCGCCGGGTGCGAAGTGTCCGGCCAGGGGCCGCGGGCCGTCAGTACCGCGCCACGTCGCGGATCGCCTGCAGGAGGTCCGCCGACTGGGGCAGGATCGCGTCTTCCAGGTCCGGGCAGTACGCCACGGGGGTGTCGAGGGCGCCGACCCGGCGGACCGGCGCGTCCAGATACTCGAACAGCTCGTCCGCGATCCGGGCGGCGAGTTCCGCCCCGAAGCCGCAGGTGAGCTGGTCCTCGTGCGCCACGATCACGCGGTTGGTCCGCTGGACCGCGGCGGCGATGCTCCGCCAGTCGAACGGCAGGATCGTCCGCAGGTCCAGGACCATGGTGCTGATGCCGTCCTTTTCCGCCTGCTGCGCCGCGAGCAGCGCGCGCTGGACGAGGGCGCCCCAGGTCACGACCACCACGTCCGTGCCCTCGCGGCGGACCGCCGCGCGGCCGAACGGCACCAGGTAGTTCGGGCCCGGATACTCGCCCTTGTTGTACGTCTGGCGGTAGAGGTGCTTGTGCTCCAGGAACAGGACCGGGTCGTCGCACCGGATCGCCGTGCGCAACAACCCGGCGGCGTCCTGGGCCGTCGAGGGGAACGTGATCCGCAGTCCCGGGCAGTGCGCGAAGATGCTCTCGCCCGACTGGCTGTGGTACGGGGCGCCCCCGTGCAGGTATCCGCCGATGGCCACGCGCACGACGACGGGGCACGAGAAGGCGTTGTTCGACCGGTAGCGCAGCATCGCCAGCTCGTTGCGGATCTGCATCATGGCGGGCCAGATGTAGTCGAAGAACTGGATCTCCACGACCGGTTTGAGCCCGCGCGTGGCCATCCCGATCGCCCGCCCGATGATGTTCGCTTCGGCCAGCGGCGAATTGAACACGCGGTCGCTGCCGAACAGCCGCTGCAGCCCGTGCGTGACCTTGAAGACGCCCCCCTTGCCCGGCACCCGGTCGAGGTCCGCCTCGCGGCTGCAATCGGCCACGTCTTCGCCGAACACGACGATGCGCGGGTCCCGGGCCATCTCGTCCTTCAACGTGCGGTTGATCGCCGCGACCATCGTGTCCGGCCGGCCCTCCGGCGCCGGGTCCGTGGCGAAGGCGTCGGATGTGGGGTCGACGTCGGGGGAGTAGACGTAGAGCGCGGCGGACTCCCGGGGCGGCTTGGGCGCCCGCACCGCCCGGTCGGCCGCGTCGTTCACCTCGCGGTCGACCTCCGCCGCGAGCGCATCGAGCTCCGCCTCCGTCACGAGACCTTCGTCCAACAGGAACCTCCGGAACCGGACGAGCGGGTCGCGCCTGGCCTCCTCCGCCCGCTGCTCCGGGGTCTTGTAGAGCCGTTCGTCGTCCGAGAGCGAGTGCGAGTACGGCCGGACGACCGAGGCCCGGACGAGCGCGGGGCCCCGCCGGGCCCGGGCGTACTGGATGGCGTCGCGCAGCGTCCGGTAGCTCGCGAGGAAGTCCGTCCCGTCGACCTCGGCAACGTACAGGCCGGGGAAGCTGCGCACCAGCCGTGCGATGTTGCCCCCCGGAGTTTGCACCTCGACCGGCACGGAGATGGCGTAGCCGTTGTCTTCGACGAGGTAGACGACGGGCACGAGGCGCGTGCACGCCGTGTTCAGGGACTCCCAGAACTCCCCCTCGCTCGTCGCGCCGTCGCCGAGCGACACGTAGACGACCTCGTCGTCCTTGAAGCGCGACGCGCGATCCGGCACGCCGTCGAGACGCGCATACAGGAGACCCGCTTCGCCGCACCCGACCGCCTGCAGGCACTGGGTTCCCGTGGGGCTCGACTGCGAGACGATGTGGAGGCGCTTGTGGCCCCAGTGGGAGGGCATCTGGCGCCCGCCCGAGCTCGGGTCCTCCTGGGCGCCGACGGCCGCGAGCAGCATCTCGTACGGCGTGACCCCCAGGGCCAGGCAGAGGGCGCGGTCGCGGTAGTACGGGTAGAACCAGTCGTGCCCCGGCTTGAGCAGGAAGCCGGCCGCCACCAGCACCGCCTCGTGGCCGGCGCCGCTGATCTGGAAGAAGATGAGGCTCTGATTCTTGAGCTGGATTTCCTTGTCGTCCAGGCGGCGCGACAACAGCATGATCCGGTAGGCCCGCACGAGCGCCTCGCGCGAGAGCCCCTCGTATGCCGCCGCCGGCCCGCGCTCGGCGCGGGCCACACCGTTCCTGACAGCCGAGCCTTTCATCGCGCAGCCGCTCCTTCGGACAACGCGGATTGCCCAGAAACCCGAGGGATTATATCATCCTGGCGTATGAGCCACACGCCCCGCGCCCACCTCTACCGTTGGGACGAGCTCGAGCTGGAAAAGGTCACCGAGATGATCTCGCGCAAGATCGTGACCGGCGCCCGCGAGATGCTGGCGCAAATCTACCTGAAGAAGGGGGCGCTCGTCCCGATGCACGCCCACGAGAGCGAGCAGATGACCTACGTGCTCCAGGGGGCCCTCAAGTTCCTGGTCGGGGGCGAGGAGGTCACGGTGCGCGAAGGCGAGGTGCTCCACATTCCGTCCGGGGTCGAGCATCAGGCCGAGGCGCTGGACGACACCTTCGAGCTCGATGTCTTCAGCCCCATCCGGCAGGACTGGCTCGACAAGACCGACCACTATTTCCACCGCCGATAGGCGGTCTCCCGGGAGCTGTCCATGACCCCGCTCGTC
The DNA here is from genome assembly GCA_964478975.1 of uncultured Vicinamibacterales bacterium. Taxonomy (GTDB): domain Bacteria; phylum Acidobacteriota; class Vicinamibacteria; order Vicinamibacterales; family JAHECP01; genus CAYZKQ01. The sequence continues at coordinate 10,610 of CAYZKQ010000024.1, forward strand.
GTCCTGCTCGTCCTCGTCGCGGCGGTCGGCCTCTGGGTCGCGGCGAGCTACAACCGCTTCGTCACGCGCCGCAACCAGACGCAGAACGCCTGGAGCCAGATCGACGTTCAGCTCAAGCGCCGGCACGACCTGATTCCGAACCTGGTCAATACCGTGAAGGGCGTGATGGCGTTTGAACGCGACACCTTGACGGCCGTCATGGAAGCGCGCGCCAAGGCGGTGGCCGCGAGCGGGCCCGCGGCGGCGGCGCGGGCCGAAGGCGAGTTGACCCAGGCGCTCGGCCGGCTGTTCGCCCTCGCCGAGAACTACCCACAGTTGCGGTCCAACGAGAACGTCAGGATGCTCCAGGAGGAGCTCGCCTCCACGGAAAACAAGATCTCGTTCGCGCGGCAGTTCTATAACGACGTCGCCACGAAGTTCAACACGTCGTTGCAGACCTTCCCCGGCAACGTGCTCAACGCGGTCTTCGGGTTCCGGCCGGCCGAGCTCTTCGAGGTGGCCGACGCCGCCGAGCGCGAGGTGCCGAAGGTCGACCTGTCGCTGAAGACCCCATGAACCTTTTCGAGCAGCAGGCCGCCAACCGCCGGCGGACGTGGTTGGTGATGGCCCTGTTCGTCGCCTTCTTCCTGCTGCTCGGACTCGGGTTCGACCTGTTCGTCCTGGGCGCGGCCCCACCGGGCGTCCCGGTCGGCGCCCTGGCGGCTCTGGCGGTGGGGAGCCTCTCGGCCCTGGGCGGCTACTACGCCGGCGACCGCGCCGTGCTCGCCTCGGCCGGCGCGATCCCGATCGCGCGCGCGGCCGAGGCGGCCTCGGACGACGCCCGCTTCAAGCTGCGGCAACTCCAGAATGTCGTCGAGGAAATGGCGATCGCCGCCGGATTGCCGCGGCCCCGGATCTACGTCGTGCCGGACCGCGACCCGAACGCGTTCGCGACCGGCCGGGACCCCGAGCACGCCGCGATCGCCGTGACCGAGGGCTTGCTCGAAGTCCTCGACCGCGACGAGCTGCAGGGCGTCGTGGCCCACGAGATGAGCCACATCCGCAACTACGACATCCGGTTGCTCACCGTGATCGCCGCACTCGTCGGGGCCGTGGTGCTCCTGTCGGACTGGGCACGGCGGCTGCTGCGGTGGGGTCCGGCCGGGCGGGGGCGCCGGACGGACCGCGGCGGCCGCGACGGCGGCGGGCCGCTGCTGCTCGTCGTGTTCGTTCTCTGGGTCCTGGCGGTGGCGGTCGCCCCCCTCGTCGCCCAGCTCCTCGCGCTGGCGGTGTCGCGCCGCCGGGAGTACCTCGCCGACGCCTCCGGTGCCGAGCTCACGCGCAACCCCGCCGCCCTCGCCGACGCTCTCGAGAAGATCGAGGCCCGCGCCGAGCCGACCCGGGCGATCAAACGCGGCAGCGCCCACCTCTGCATCGCCGACCCGCTCGGACGCCGGATGGGACTGCGCGAGGGCTTCTGGGCCGACCTCCTGGCGACCCATCCGCCCATGGCCAAGCGCATCGCGGCCCTGCGCCAGATGGCGTACCAGCCGGCCACCCGGTGAGCGTCAGTGAAGGTGCCGGCGCCAGTCTTCCCGGCCGCCCGCGTACACGTCGAAGCGCCGCCGCAGCCGCTGCATCTTCCAGCGCAAGTAGCGGGACTTGATCGCCGAGCTCAGGGACCGCGTCCCCGCCAGATACAGGTAGCCCACCACGAGTCCGCCCAGGTGCGCGGTGTGCGCGATGCCCCCGCCGCCGCTGCCCGCCGAGGCCATGAAGGCGATGGCCCCGATGATGAGCACGAACACCCTCGCGGGAATCGGGAAGAGGAAGAACATCAGGATCGGTCGGTGCGGATAGTACAGGGCGAACGCCGCGAGCAGCCCGTACAGCGCGCCGGACGCCCCGAACGTCACGGCGTAATAGATCTGCGAGGACAGCCCCGCGGGGAGCAGCGACCACACCAGCGTGGTGGCGGCCGCCCCGAGACCGCTCACCGCGTAATACCGCAGGAAGAAGCGCGTGCCCCACAGCCGCTCGAGCTCGACGCCGAACATCCACACCCCGAGCATGTTGAAGAGAATGTGGGTCGCGCCGCCGTGCACGAACATGTAGGTGAGCGGCTGCCAGACCCACCCGCGCTCGAAGACTGCCTCGGGAATCAACCCGAGCCAGATCGTCAAGCGCGGGAAGATCCACGTGGCCACGAACACGATGACGTTCGCCCAGATCAACCCCTTCACCGCCGGGGTCACGGGGCCGGGCCCGAACGTGTACGACACCGTCGTGTACTGTGGATAGCGCCGCATCACCTGCACAAGCCCCGCTATCGTACTACATCCTCGAACACGGCTTCTGGCTCGCGGACGTCGGTCGCGCCGACGATGCGGACCACCGCCCGCGGGCGGGCGACCGGCGGGAGACCGCGCGCGAGGACCGCTCCGGCGAGCGGCAGCAGCGCCAGCAGCGAGAGCGTCGCGTCGACGCCGATCCCGTCGGCGAGCCGGCCCGCGAGCGGAATCGCCAGACCCGCGGTGCCCCACGCCGCCCCCATCAAGAGCGACGACACGGTGCTGGCGCTCACGGGCGCGACCAGTTGGCCGTAGGTCACGTTGACCGGCAGCGTCGACAAGAGAAAGAAGCCGCCCGCGCCGAGCGCCGCCACGAGCGGCCAGCCGTCGAGGCGCGGCGCCACCGCGAGGAACGGCCCACACAACACGAGCGACCAGATGACCACGCGCCGAGGTCCATACCGGTCGGCGGCCGGGCCGCCGAGAAAGCCCCCCAGCCCGCTGGCGAGCAGGTAGGTCGCCAGCGCCACGGCCGCCTGGCTGACGCTCAGGCCGCGCCGCGTCAGCATGACCGGCAGGAACGTCGAAAAAGCCAGGGCCGTCACGGTCCGCAGGACCACGATGCCGAACAAGCGCCCGAGCGGCTTCGCGTACGGCCGCAGGCTGCGGAAGCCGCCCGCCCCGGCCGGTCCCGCCACCTCGAACGAGGGCACCCAGGGCAACACTGCCGCGAGCCACAGCAACCCGGGCGCCGCCAGCAGCGGCGACCACTCCAGGCCGGCGCGTTCCACGACTGGCGCGGCCAGCAGCGGCACGAGCGAAAATCCCAGAGTGCCTCCGCTGATGTAGATCGACATCGCCAGGCCGGGCCGATCTCCCCCCAAGCGGTGGACCAGCGCGGCCGCCGGAGGGTGGAAGGCAGCGGAGCCCAGGCCGCCCACCATCAAGATGACGCCCAGCACGACAGCCGAGCCCGCCCGCCCGATCAGGCTGAGCGCGACGACGGCGATGAGCGGTCCGGCGACCACCAGCCACCGCGCCCGCCACCGATCCGCGAGCGGGCCGAAGCCGAGCTGCGCGACCGCCGACGCGAGCTGAAACCCCATCGCCAGGACACCGGCGGTCGCCAGCGACAGATCGAGCCGGGCGACGAGCAGCGGCAGGAGCGGCGCGAAAAGGTTCCCGTAGCCGTCGACGACGAGATGCGCGGCGGCGAGCCGGAGCACCCCCGGCGGCAGGCGGAACCCGCGCAGGGTCATGGCCGATCACGGCGGCGGGTCATCGTGGCGCGATGGCGACGAGGCGCGCCTTCACCCGCCGCACGGCCTCGTCGAATTCCTCGAGCCCCAAGAGGCGCGCACTCGCCGCAAGCGCGCCGAGCCCCGCGCCGATGGCGGCCAGCACCCGCACGAGCTTCGCCACCTCGCCCGAGCCCGGCACGACGCCGCGGAGCCAGGCCTCGATGCCGGCGGCCACGAAGCCCATCACGACCGACGCCAGCACGATCCGGACGGCGGTCGAAGCCAGGCGGGCGCCTTCCAACCCGCCCAGGCGCCGCCCGAGCTGCGCGAGGAGCATCGAGGCATTCAGCAGCGCCGCGAGGGCGGTGCCCAGCGCGAGCCCGCGGTAGCCGAGCACGCGCACCAGCAGCAGGTTGAGCCCCAGGTTCGCCGCGACCGAGACCACGCTCGCCACCACGGGCGTGCGGCTGTCGCGCAGCGCATAGAAGGTCGGCGCCGCGATCTTCACGGCCGAGTAGCCGATGAGGCCGGGCGCATAGAACATGAGCGCCGCCGCCGTCGGTCCGGTACTCTGGTCCACCGCGAACTGGCCTCGTTCGAAGATGAGCGCCACGATCGGAGCGGCGAGGGCGACGAGCCCGACGGTGGCCGGCACGTTCACGAGCAGCATCAGGCGCAGCCCGTGCGCGAGCGTCCCGCGGACGGCCGCCCGGTCGCCCGCCGCGGCGTGGCGCGCGATGTCGGGCAGCGCCGCCGTCGCGATGGACACACCGAAGAGCCCGATCGGCAGATACATGAGGCGAAACGCGTACTGCAAGAACGAGACCGCCCCGGTCCCCTGGCCCGTGGCGAGCACCGTGTTCACGAAAACGTTGATCTGCACCGCGGCCAGCGCCAGCGTCCCGGGCAGCATCAGGCGCAAGATCTCCCGCAGGTCCGGGTCGCGAAAAGCGACCAGCGGGCGGAACCGGAAGCCCTCGGCGCGCAGCAGCGGCCACTGGAGGAGGATCTGGCCGGCGCCGCCGACGAGCGTGCCGACCGCGATCCCGGCGATGGGTGGCCACCCGACGGCCGGCATCAGGGGCACGAGCAGGAAGGCCGCGAGAATGGTGCCCACGTTGAACATCGCGGGCGAGAGCGCCGGCACAAAGAACCGTCCCAGCGCGTTCAGCATGCCCATCATGGCGACCGCGACCGCCACGAGCGTCAGGAACGGCAGCATCAGGCGCGTCAGCGCGATCGTGAGCTCGATCTTCGCCGGTACCGCAGCGAAGTCCCCAGCGAGCGCGTGCACGAGCGGCGCTGCGAACACCACGCCGAGGACCACGAGACCGCCCGTCACGCCGATCAGCGCCGTCATGACCAGCCGGCCGAGGCGCCAGGCCGCCTCCCGGCCGCGCGTCGCCAGGACGCGCGTAAAGGTCGGGACGAACGCCGCACTCATGGCGCCCTCGGCGAACAAGTCGCGGACCAGGTTCGGGATGCGGAAGGCGACGAAAAACGCGTCCATCGCGTCGCCCGCGCCGAACAGGGCGGCCAGCACGAGCTCGCGCACGACGCCGAGCAGGCGGCTCGCGAGCGTGGCGACGCTGATCTGGCCCGCCGACCGCGCGAGCCTCGCCCGCGGCGAGTCGGCGGCCACAGGCCGACCGGTGCGGTCCGTCACAGACCACCCAGCGTACCACAGCCGCCGCGTAGCCCCCGCCCACAGCGCACGCGGATACGGCGCGACGTCGCGCCCGCCGGCTAGAAAAAAAGCCCCCGCCCGAGGGCGGGGGCTCCTGGAGGATGGATGAGAGGCTCTGGTGTGTGCGCTCTCGATGTCTTAGACGGAGCGCGCTGACGAAAAGTTTGCTCGCCCCGCCTATGCGCCGCCGAGCTTGCGCCGGACCAGCTCCTGGACCGCCCGACCGTCCACCGTGAACGCCGCCAGCTTCGGCATCAGGACCTTCATCACCCGCCCGAGATCCTTCGGCGACGCGGCTCCCACCTCCGAGACCGTGGCCTCCACCAGGCGTTCGAGCTCCGCCGGATCCAGCGCCGGCGGCAGGTAGGCTTCCAGGACGGCGATCTCGGCCGTTTCGCGGTCGGCCAGGTCGAGCCGGCCGCCCTGCCGAAACTGCTCGATAGAGTCCCGGCGCTGCTTGATGAGTCCCTGCACGACCTGCCGTTCTTCGGCGGGGTCCAGCGGGCGCCCCCGCTCCACCGCGCGGTGGGTCAGGGCCGCTTTCAACATGCGCAACGGCGCCAGCCGGGCCTGGTCCCGTGCCTTGATGGCGCCGGCGATGTCCCGTGTCACCTGCTCGACGAGCGTCATGCCGGCTCCTTCCACGCCCGGCGGTCGCCCGCGCCGGCCGGCCCTCGCCGGGCGCTTTCAATGATCATAATCGGAGTCGCCGAGCGTCACGTGCCACCGCTCGGGGTGCTGGTAGAAGGCCTCGTCCACCGCCACGGCGTTGACCTTGACGAACATCTCGATCGACGCGCCGATTTGAAAATACCCGACGCGCCGCAAGCCGCGCCGCAGCCCGGCGTGCGAGAGGTAGCACCGGATCTTGTCCGAGTCGGCGGCGCGCGCTTCGCGGTCGACCCAGCCCGCCAGCGTCCGCACGCCGGCGTCGTCGTCCGGGTCGACGAGCAGGTCGACGACCAGGGTGACCCGGCCCAGCGGCTCGCGGACGTGGCGGTACACGACGTAGCCCGCCGTCTCGTCCCCGCGGCGCAGCACCGCCACGTGATACCGCACGTGCGGGGGCGCGATGAAGCGCCAGTTCAGGTACGGCGCATCGCGCCGCACCGCGAGGTCGAACTTCCCGCTGACGCGCTCCCACAGCGCCGTGACCCCCTCGTCGAACCGCCGCACGACATGCGTTTCCGCCGCGAGCGGCCGCGGGCGCCCCACGACCCGCACGACCGGCAATGTCAGGGCGGAGACCAGGCGGTTGAGGACCGGTGGCCACCGCGGCCGGCGCAGCGCGCGGCGCGAGAGCGGCTTGACCAGGCACGGGATCGACACGACCGGCCAGCGGAGCTTCTCGAACAGCCCCCGCGATCCCCCCGCGAGCCCGAGCCCGAGCGAGGCGCCCGCGAACGCGTCCCACGTCCGCATGAGCTGTTCGCCCACGCCCTGCCGCTGGCGCTCGGGCGCGACCATTGCGTCCACCGCCCACGCGCCCTCGATCTCGCGGCCCCGGACCACGAGCCGCACCGGGATCGTGGCGACCTGACCGATCACCGCCGAGCCTTCCCGCGCGACCCAGATCGGAGCGTCGCCGCGCACGGCGGGGTTGGCCCGGTACCGCCAGTCCCACCGGAGTCGGTTCGCCTCGGCCGCATCGTGCCCGAAGACGCGGCGGAACAGCGCGTCGAGTGTCCGGCGATCCGCGGGACGATACAGGCCGACCTCGGTCACGAACGACTCTCGGGAAACACTCGTGGGCAGACAGCCGTCGTCGCTCGGACGACGGGGGCGGGAGCGGTCACGCGCCGCCCGGACAAATACGCCGCATTCTAGCGCAGAATGTGCATCGCCCGCGGGCGCCGGAGCGTCCAGCCGCGGCCCAACCTCATCCATTCGAAACGCGCCACCTTACCGAAGACCGCCACCCCCAGGCTTCTTCGGCGCTGGTGTCGGCGGCGGGAATCCCGGCTGCGGAAGCAGGACAGGTGCCGGCGGCTGTTGAGCGGGAGCCCCAGGAAGCACGCCAGGCTGCGGCGCGGTCATGGGCGGGGCTTCTTCCGGAGGGACCCGCGCGTCGCCGCCGGTCCGGGGAAACGGCGTGACGGGCGGCGGGAGCACGCCCGGGACCGTCACCTCCGGATCCTGCCCCCCGGGATCCGCCGGCGACACGCCGGCCGGTGGTGGGAAGGGGACGTTGCGCGGGGCGAACGCCGGCGCAGCCGGCGACAACGCGGTCGGCGCGGGGGCGGTGGCAGGCGGCCGGCTGGTGGCGAGGATCACGACCCGGTCGAAACGGGACACCCCCGGCTCGGCCGCGGCCCGCGAGGCCGCGAGATAGCCCGCCGCCGAGCGGAGCAGTACGTCGAGGGCGTGGCTCTCCGGGACGTCGATGAGCCGGAGCGTGACCGCGGGGGCGCTCAGTTTCTCGAGGTTCACAACGCGCACCTGGCCGAGGCGCGCCCACTCCTCGAGAATTCGCCGCACCGGGACCTGGTCGGCCACGATCGTGACGCGGCCGTCCTTCAGACTGACCTGCAGGTCGTCTGCCCGCGCTCCAGACCCTGACCCCACCAGGAACCCGGCGGCCGCCAGCGCCACGACGGGCAACCTCATGGTGCGCCTCCCTGATTCTTCTCAGTATACGCCCGTCGCCCCCGCCCGGCGAGGCCGGCGGCGGCCGGCGCCGGCCCGGAGGGTTCCGGCGGGCTGCCGGTCACAGAACCCGTTCGCGCACCTCGTGGGTTCGGCAGTAGGCGATCACGCGCCGCAAGATGTCGTCGAGGGACACGGTCGGTTCGAAGCCCACCAGGCTGCGGATCTTGCTGATGTCAGGGACGCGGCGCGGCATGTCCTCGAAGCCGGCTTCGTACGCCTGATCGTAGGGGACATACACGATCGGCGAGCGCGACCCCGTCAGGGCGCGCACGCGCTCGGCGAGCTCCCGAATGGTCACCTCGTGCGGGTTGCCGATGTTGAAGACTTCTCCGACGGCGCGCGGCTCGGCGGCCAGCGCGAGCAGCCCCCGCACCACGTCGCTCACGTCGGCGAAGCTGCGCGACTGGGATCCATCCCCGAACACCGTGATCGGCTCGCCCCCCAGCGCCTGGCGGACGAACGTGGGGATGACCATGCCGTAGCGCCCCGTCTGGCGGGGACCGACCGTGTTGAAGAGGCGGACGATGATGACCGGGAGCTTCTTCTCTTTCCAGTAGGCGAGGGCGAGGAACTCGTCGATCGCCTTGCTGCACGCGTACGCCCAGCGGTGCTTCGGCGTCGGGCCGAGGACCAGGTCGGCGTCCTCCCGGAACGGAACGGCCGTGCTCTTCCCGTACACCTCGGACGTCGACGCGATGACGACGAGCTTCCGCTTCTTCGCCGCGTGCTTGAGCACGACTTCCGTGCCGTGGACGTTGGTCTCGATCGTGTGGACCGGCGCCTCCACGATGAGGCGCACGCCGACGGCCGCCGCCAGGTGGAAGACCACGTCGCACGCGTCCACGTGCTCGGCGAGCACCGGTTCGTGGGCGATCGTGTCGATGGTGTAGCGGAACCCCGGCCGGCCCTTGAGGTGGGCGATATTCTCGATGGAGCCGGTCGACAGGTCGTCGATGATGTCCACCGCGTGGCCGCGGTCGAGCAACGCCTCGGCCAGGTGGGAGCCGATGAAGCCGGCGCCGCCGGTGATCAGGACGCGCACGGGCCGAACCTCCTCATGGTCGAAACAGCCGGATCGCCTCGGCCACCCGCTCGATCGCCGAGGGCGCCAGGCTCGGGGAAAAGGGCAGCGACAAGACCTCGGCGCACGCGGCGTCGGCGCGCGGGCACGGCGCCGGGGTGACGTGGGCGAAAGCGGGTTGCCGCGGCAGCGGAATCGGGTAGTGGACGAGCGTCTCGACGCCCTGGGCCGCCAGATGGGCTCGCAGCGCGTCGCGCCGCGCCGACCGCACCACGAACAGATGGAAGACGTGGCCGGGGTCCACCGCGGGTACCGGCGCGACCGCGGTCCCGGCGAGCGCGTCGGCGTACGCGGCGGCGAGCTGGCGCCGGCGCGCGGTCCACCCGGGCAGCCGCGCTAGCCGCGCCCGCAGCACCGCGGCCTGCAGCTCGTCGAGGCGGCTGTTCACGCCCGGCTCCGCGTGGTGGTAACGGTCGGTCTGGCCCCCGTTGCGCAAGCGGCGCAGGCGCTCGGCCAGACCCGCGTCGTTGGTCACCACCGCGCCGCCGTCGCCGAGGGCGCCGAGGTTCTTCGTCGGGTAGAAGCTGAACGCCCCGGCCGCGCCCCAGGTGCCCACCGGCCGCCCTTGGCACGTCGCGAGGTGCGCCTGGCAGCAATCCTCGACGAGGGCGAGGTGATGCCGCGCGGCGACGGCTTCGAGCGCCGGCAGGTCGGCGGCCTGCCCGTAGAGGTGGACCGGCACGATGGCCGCCGTGCGCGGCGTGACGGCCGCCGCCGCGGCGGCGGGGTCGAGGGTGAGGCGCACCGGGTCGATGTCAGCGAACACGGGCCGCGCCCCGGCCATGAGGACCGCCAGCGCGGTGTAGGCCGCCGTGAGGGGCGTCGTGATGACTTCGTCGCCCGGCCCCACCCCGAGCGCCCGGAGCGTGAGGGCGAGGGCGTCGGTCCCGGAGCCCACCCCCACCGCGAAGCGCGCGCCGGCCGCCGCCGCGAACTCGCGCTCGAAGGCCTCGACTTCCGGGCCGAGGACGAACCAGCCGCGCTCAAGCACCCGGCCGATGGCCGCCTGGATGTCGGCGGCGTCCTCGCCCGGCTGGAGCGTGAGGAACGGCACCCGCACCGGCACGCTCATGGCGCCTCCCGGACGTCGCCGCCGGCCTCGGGGTCGCCAACGTAGTGGGCGTAGTGCTCCCGGTAGTACGCGAGCGTCCGCGCCAGACCCTCCCGCAGGGGAACCGTCGGCGCCCACCCGGTCGTCCGCTGGAACTTGCGCCAGTCCGTGTAGAAGCTGCCGATGTCGATGCGCTTCTTCTCCGGCGGCCACTCGACGAAGCGGACTCGCCCGGAGCCGGCCACCTCGATGAGCAGGTGGACCAGATCGCGGTGGCTGATCGGCTCGAGGCCGCCCACGTTGAAGATCTCGCCGTTGCACGCCTCGGTGGCGCCCGCGCGCAGGAACGCGTCGACCGCGTCGTCGACATAGACGAAGTCCCGGAGCTGCGAGCCGTCGCCGTACACCTCGATCTCCCGGTCCTCCAGGGCGAGCCGGATGAACCAGCCGATGAAACCCTGGCGGTTGTGCCGGATGAGTTGCCGTGGCCCGTAGACGTTGGTCAGCCGGAGCGAGCAGGCCCGCACGCCGAAGACGTGATCGTAGACCAGGTGGTAGTACTCGCCGGCCGCCTTGTTGATGCCATTGATGTCCACCGGGCGGACCAGGTGGGTCTCGTCGACCGGCAGGCGTTCCGGCCGCCCGTAAACCTGGCGCGTCCCGGCGAAGACCACCTTCGCGCGCGGGTTGCGCCGCCGGCAGGCTTCGAGCATCGACAGTTGCGCCCGGCAGTTGATTTCGAGGTCGGTGAAGGGCTCCCGCATGCTGTCGATGTGGCTGACCTGGCCGGCCAGGTTGAAGATGATCTCCCGGTCCCGGACCAGGTACTGCATGGTCGTGTCCTGCCGCACGTCGGCGATGTTGACCCGGACCTTGTCCTCGATGCCGCGGATGTTGAAGAGGTTGCCCCCGTAGTCGGGAATCAGGGAGTCGACGATCAGGATGTCGGCGCCGAGCTCGGCCAGCCGGCGGGCTAGATTGCTCCCGATGAAGCCCAGGCCGCCCGTGATCATGACGCGGCGGCCCCGGTAAAAGGCCAGGTACTCCGCGCTCACCGGTGGGGCTCCTCAGGGTCGGACGCCGAGTCGGGCGCGGCGACCGCGGCCGTGCGGCGGCGCAGGTGCTCCCGTCGGAGGACGAGCTGCACCCACAGCTTCAGCACATCGATCGCGGTCCGCACGATCCGCCGGACGTTGAAGAACTGCGAGCGCCCGTAGGCGCGGTGGTAATGGTGCACCGGCACTTCCGCGATGTGGAACCCGGCGTCCTGGACCTTCTTCATCAGCTCGAGGCAGATGACGCCGCTGTTCTTCTCGAGCCGGACCGTGTTGAAGATCCGGCGCCGCATGAGCCGGAAGTCGCAGTCGACGTCGCGCACCTTCAGCCCAAACAGCAGCTTGACGGTGTAGTGGTAGATGCGCCCGATGACGACCCGGTGCAGCGGGTCCGAGCGGCTGATCTTGTATCCGTTCACCAGGTCCACGCCGGGACGCATCGCCTGCCAGAGCTGGGTCAGCTCCGACGGGTCGTACTGGGCGTCGCCGTCCGTATAAAAGATGAGGTCCCGTGTCGCCGCCGCAAAACCCGAGCGCAGCGCGCCCCCGTAGCCGCGGTTCTGTGCGTGGTGCACGACGCGAAGCTCCGGGCAGCGCCGCGCGAGCTCCTCGAGAATGTCGGCCGTGCGGTCCCGGCTGCCGTCGTTGACCACCACCACCTCGAAATCCGGCGTCAGCGTCCGCGCCGTCGCGATGGCGGAAATGACCATGCTCGCGATGGTGCCCCCGTCGTTGTACGCGGGGAAAAAAATCGTCAGGCTGGGGGTGTCCGGCGCCGGCGGTTCGCCCATGTCAAGACGCTAAACCTTAGCACCGGTGACACTTAAACACAAGATCCTGCCCCTCCCCGCCGCCCCCACCTCAAGCGCCACGGCAACCCCAGGGCTTCGAGCACGATGGCGCGCGACAGCTTCGACTGGCCCCGCCGCCGCTCCACGAAACAGATCGGCACCTCGACGGTCCGGAGCCCCAAGCGGGCCGCCTCCCAGGCCATCTCGATCTGGAACCCGTAGCCCTCCGATCGGATGCGGGCGAGGGGCAGGCGCGCGAGCGCGTCTTTGCGCCAGCACCGGAACCCAGCGGTGGCGTCGCGGATCGGGAGCCCCGTCACCGCGCGCACATACCAGTTGGCCGCCACGCTGAGGGCGACGCGGGCGAGCGGCCAGTTGACCACCCGTCCCCCCGGCACGTAGCGCGACCCGATGGCGAGGTCGGCCTCCGCCGTGGCGGCCACCAGACGCGGGAGGTCCGCCGGGTCGTGCGAGAAGTCCGCGTCCATCTGGCACACGACGTCCACCGGCTCGCCGACGGCCTGCACGAACCCCTGGACGTAGGACCGCCCGAGCCCGCGCGGACCCGTGCGGTGCACTACCCGCAGGCGCCCGCCGAAGTCGGCCGCCAGCCGCTCGGCCAGCTCCCCCGTCCCATCCGGCGAGCCGTCGTCGACGACGAGCATCCGGTAATCGGGGTCGGCCAGCACCGCCGCCGCGAGCAGCGGCAGGTTCTCCCGTTCGTTGTAAGTGGGCACCACGACGAGGACGGCGGGGCGGCGGGTCACGATGGGCTCGGCATGGGTGGGGACGCCGCGGTCACGTCGCGAAGCGGAACGTCACGACGTCGCCGTCTTGCACGATGTAGTCCTTCCCCTCGAGGCGCAGCTCGCCGTGCTGCCGGCACGCGGCGAACGACCCGCGCGCGACCAGGGCGGCGTAGGGCACGACTTCCGCGCGGATGAAGCCGCGGGCCATGTCGGAGTGCACCTCGCCGGCCGCGGCCTGCGCCGGCGTGCCCCGCGGGACCGACCACGCCCGACATTCATGTTCGCCCACCGTGAAGAACGAGATGTATCCGAGCAGGGCGTAGCTGGCCCGAATCACGCGGTCGAGTCCGGACTCGGCGAACCCCAGCGCCGCCAGAAACGCCGGCCGGTCGGCCGGGTCGAGTTCGGCGAGCTCGAGCTCGATTTTCGCGCACACCGCCACCCACGCCGCGCCGGCCCGATCGAGCGCCGGCCCGAGCCCCATCCACGCCGCCGCGTCGGAGACGTGCGCGAGATCCGCCTCGTCCAGGTTGACGACCACCAGCAGCGGTTTGGCGGACAGAAGCTGAAACCCGCGCAAGCGCTTGGCGGCCTCGGCGCCGAGGTCGAGCGTGCGCAGGGGACGGCCCTCTTCGAGGTGCGCGCGGCACCGTTCGAGTACCTCGATCTCCGCTCGCAGATCCGAACCGGCTCCCTTGCGAAGGTCGCGGGTCGCCCGGTCGAGCCGGCGCTCGACGACCCCCAGGTCGGCGAGCACCAGCTCGTCGTCCATCGCGCGGACATCCCGGGGCAGGTCGATCGACCCCGGCGCGTGGGGGACGGTGGGGTCGCGGAACGCGCGCACGACGTGCACCAGGGCGTCGGCGTGGCGGAACGGCGCGACGTCGAGCAGGTGTACCGCGCTCGACGGGCCCGCCGCCGCCAGGTCGGCGAACTCGACCGTCGCGGGCACCGGACGCCGCGGGGCGAAGAGGCTGCACAGGCGATCCAGCCGCGCGTCCGGCACGCGGGCGATGCCCACGTGCGCGTCGGGACGTGCGGGGGCGCCCGACGCGCTCCCGTGGGCCCCGGTCACGAGGCGGAACAGCGTCGTCTTGCCTGTGGCGGGGTAGCCGATGAGGCCGGCGCGGAGCATCTGCGGTCTCCTGGCCGCGTCGCAGATCTGCACATCGTAACACGCGGCGGGGGCGCCGCGCGGCTGCCGCGGGTAGACGCCCGAACGAGTCCAGCGAAAATTAAGCGTAACTCCAAATTTGTCATGATTTTGGCGTTGACAAAGGCGGCAGGGATTCTCTACCATCGCGGTGGATTTTTGTGGACCAAAGTGGAGTGACGCGCGTGCTCCGAGGCAGCTTCACCGCCACGATCGACGACAAGGGGCGCCTGAAGATTCCGGCGTCGTTCCGGAGCGTCATCGAACAGGAGCACGGCTCGCGGCTGTACGTCACGAGCGTGACGGGCGAATCGGTGCGGATCTACCCGTTGCCGGTGTGGGAGGGTCTCGAGGCCAAGCTATCGCGGATGCCGTCGACGCATCCGGTTCGCAAGCGGTTTTTCGATCGCGTCAGCTACTTCGGGCAGCCGGCGGAGTTCGACGCCCAGGGACGCGTGCTCATCCCCCCGCGGCTGCGCGAGTCGGCGGGCATGAACGGGGCGGTCGACGTGCTCGGCCAGTACGACTTTCTCGAGGTCTGGAACCACGAACGGTTCCTGGCGAAGCTGCAGCGCGAACCCTTCACCGAGGAGGATGCGCGCGTGCTGGCGGAGTTCGGGATTTGATGGGCGCGGTCGCGCACACGCCGGTGCTGGTGGCCGAGGTGGTCGCGTATCTCGCGCCCGCGCGGGGCGGCGTGTTCGTCGACTGCACGGTGGGGCTCGGCGGGCACGCCCGTGCGGTGCTCGAGGCGGGGGCGACGCGGCTGCTGGGGCTCGACCGCGACGCGGAGGCGCTGGCCGAGGCGCGGCGCCTGCTGGCGCCCTGGGCCGACCGGGTCGACCTCGTGCACGCCGACTTTCGGGACGTGGCGGCGGTGCTGGCGGCCCGGGGGCTCGACGCGGTCGACGGGGCGCTGGCGGATCTGGGGGTGTCGTCCTGGCAGCTCGAGCAGCCGGGCCGCGGCTTCAGTTTCCGCCGCGACGAGCCGCTCGACATGCGCGTGGATCGGACGACGGGGCCGACGGCCGCCGAGCTCATCGCGTCGGCGACGGAGGCCGAGCTGGCGGACGTGATCCGCCGCTACGGCGAGGAGCGGCACGCGCGGCGCATCGCGCGGGCGATCGCGGAGGCGCGGCGCCGCGCGGGCGTGCGGACGACGGGCGAGCTCGCCGCCATCGTGCGCCGCGCGGTGCCGGGACGGGGCCGGCGGCGGATCGACCCGGCCACGCGCACCTTCCAGGCGATCCGCATCTGGGTCAATCGCGAGCTCGAGGGGCTCGATCGCTTTCTCCATGACATCGTGGGGCGGCTGCGTGCGGGCGGGCGTCTCGTCGTGATCGCGTTCCACTCCCTCGAGGATCGCATCGTCAAGCACACGCTGCGCGCGCTGGCGCGCGGCGCGGACGCGCGGGTGCGGGTCCTGACCCCGCATCCTGTCGTCCCGGGCCGCGAGGAGGTCGCGCGCAATCCGCGCGCCCGCAGCGCCAAGCTGCGGGCCGCAGAGAGGCTGCCATGACCGTGGTCGACTTCGATACCCCGGTGAAACCGGCGATCGCCAATCGCGTCGTGGTGCGCCGCGTCGACGAGACCCAGCGCCGCGAGTTCCGCCGCTCGGTCGGCGTGGTCGTCTTTCTCGTGGCGGTCGGGCTCTTCTCGGCCTGGCAGCACTTCGAGCTGTTGCGCCAGGGCTACGAGATCGAGCGGCTCCAGCGCGCCCGCGCCGCGGAGGAAGAGCTGAACCGGCACCTGCGCCTCGAGGTCGAAGCGCTCGCCGAGCCGGCGCGCATCGATCGGATCGCGCGGGACACGCTCCACCTCGTCGAGCCCTCGGCAGCCGAGACCGTCGTAATCGAGCGGGTCGTTCCTGCCGCGCCGCCGGAGCGATCCCTGGTGGCGTCCCGGTGAAGAGAGGAGCGCCTGTGGCTTGCGGGACGCCGAGCCCCTCCGCGCCGCGCGCCGCGGACTGGCGCGGTACGGTGCGCCGGCGCGCGCGGATCGCCCTCGTGGTCGTCGCCGCGTGGGCGGCCGTCGTCGAGGCGCGCCTCGTGGTCTTGCAGGTCTGGCAGCACGACGAGCTCGCCGAGCGCGCCAGCCGCCAGCGCCTCCGGACGGTCACGGCGCCGGCGCGCCGGGGCCAGATCGTCGACCGCCGCGGCCGCACCCTGGCGATGTCGGCCGACGCCGAGACCATCTACGCGGTCCCCGCCGAGATCACGCGGCCCGTCGAGGTGGCCGAGCGGTTGTGCCGCGCGCTCGGCGAATGCACGGACAGCGAGCGCCGCGGGCTCGTCGAACGGCTCGGCGGATCGCGGGCCTTCGCCTACGTGCGGCGGAAGGTGTCGCCCGAGGTCGCGGCGCGCGTGGCGGCGCTCAAGCTCCACGGCATCGGCTTCCTCCGCGAGAGCCGGCGCTACTATCCGAACCGCGAGCTCGCCGCCCACGTGCTCGGCTACGTGGGCGTCGACAACGTCGGCCTCGCCGGCATCGAGGCCGCCTACGACCGCTTCATCCGCGGCCGCGACGGCCGCATCCTCATCCAGGTCGACGCCCGCGAGCACGTGGTGTCGAGTCGGATCGACCGGCCCCCGACCGCGGGCGACCACCTCGAACTGACGATCGACCAGGTCCTGCAGTTCGAGGTCGAGCGCGAACTCCGGGCCGCGGTCGAGGCGCACGCTGCCGCCGGCGGCAGCATCGTGGTGCTCGACCCCTGGAGCGGGCAGATCCTCGCCCTGGCGAACTGGCCCACGTTCAACCCGAACGCCTTCCAGCGCGCGTCCGCCGACGCCCGCCGCAACCGCGCCGTCCAGGACCTCTACGAACCCGGGTCCACCTTCAAGATCGTCACCGCCTCCGCGGCGCTCGAAGAACACCTCGTCCGGCCCGACCAGCTCTTCGACGTGAGCGCAGGGTACATCCGGTTCGGCGCCCGCCAGATCGACGACGTGCACCGCTACGGCGTCCTCTCGTTCACCGACGTCATCGTCAAGTCGAGCAACGTCGGCGCGGTCAAGGTCGGCCTCGCCCTCGGCGCCGAACGCCTCGGACGCTACGCGCGGCGCTTCGGCTTCGGCCAGACGCTACTGCCCGACCTCCGCGGCGAAAATCCCGGTATCCTCTGGCGCCCCGAGGAGCTGACCGACAGCGCCCTGGCCTCCATGGCGATGGGCTATCAGGTGGGCGTGACGGCGGTCCAGATGGCTGCGGCGGTCGGGGCCGTCGCCAACGGCGGCGAACTCGTCGAGCCGCGCCTGGTCCGGGCCGTCATCCGGGGCGACCGGCGGCTCGACGTCGGGCGGCGGGTCGTGCGCCGCGTCATCAGCCAGGAAACCGCTGCGCTCCTGACGACCATCATGGAGCAGGTGGTCGAGCGGGGCACAGCGCGCGCGGCGCGCGTGCCCGGCTATCACGTCGCGGGCAAGACCGGCACCGCGCAGAAGCTCGTCGGCGGCCGCTACTCGCGCTCGGACTACATCGCCTCTTTCGTGGGCTTCGCCCCCTCGCGGCGCCCGGCCGTCGCCGTGGTGGTGGTGATCGACTCCCCCCGCACCCGCGGCTACTACGGCGGCGAGGTCGCCGCCCCGGTCTTCGCCCGGGTGGTCGAGGCGGCCCTCCGGCTGCTCGGCGTCCCGCCCACGATCAACCCCGTGCCGCCGGTGCTCGTGGCGAGCCGCGACGAGGCCGCGTCGATCGCCGTCGTGCCCACG
>CAYZKQ010000025.1:0-16396 GCA_964478975.1 uncultured Vicinamibacterales bacterium
CGACTCGCTGGTGCCAGGTGGCGCCTCCGGGTGGCGTGTGGGGTCAGGGGGGTCGGATTGGGGGGCGTTGAGATGCGGGAGTTGGCGTGGGCATGGCGTGGGGGTGCTGGGGTCCGGGGATGCTCCGGCGCTGGACGGGCCGCAGGGAAAGGTTCGCGAACAGATTGACGAGCGCAAACTATTTTAGTACTATCGCGATTAGTGAATGACTGAGGGTCGTTATCCGCCCGGGTCCGGGAGCCTCGGCAGCGTGGAGAACGCGGGAGTCGTCGCGCTCGTGAGGACGCCGTCACGGCTCTCGGGGCGCGGGTGACCCCCTACCCGACCATGTCCCGCTCCGCACCGCACCGGGCGAAGGCTGCCATCTACCAGCAGTTCGCGCGCATCGGGCGCGCCGTGGCGAATCCCCACCGCCTCGAGCTGTTGGACCTCTTGACTCAAGGGCCCAGGACCGTCGAGGCGCTCGCCCGGGAGGCGGGCCTGAAAGTCGCCAATGCCTCCCAGCACCTGCAAGTGCTCCGCGGGGCGCGCCTGGTCGAGGCCGAGAAGCACGGGCTGTATGTGACCTATCGCCTCGCAGACCCGGCCGTCGAGCTGTTCGTGCGGGAGTTGCGCCGGCTGGCCGAAGCGCGGCTGGCCGAGGTCGAACAGGCGGCGCGGGCGTTCCTGGAGGCGGGCGGCGCCGCCGAGCCGGTCGACCTCGACGCGCTCGTCCGGCGCGTCCGCGCGGGCGAAGTGACGCTCATCGACGTCCGGCCGGCTGAAGAGTATCGGGCGGGACACGTTCCCGGGGCGTGGTCGATCCCGCTACCCGAGCTCGAGCGGCGGCTGGCCGAGCTGCCGCGCGACCGCGAGGTGGTGGCGTATTGCCGCGGGCCGTACTGCGTCCTGGCGGTCGAAGCCGTCGCGCTACTGCGGGCCCGGGGGTTCGCGGCGACACGCTTGCGGGAAGGGGTTGCGGACTGGCGCGCGCGCGGGGTGGCGCTGGAGGTCGGCTCGTGACGTACCTGTTCATTCTGAACGACCCGCCCTACGGCACCGAACGCAGCTACAACGCCCTCCGGCTCGCGGGGGCGCTCGCTCGCGAACAAGGCAGCGACGTCAAGGTGTTTCTGCTGGGCGACGCGGCCGCCGCGGCGAAAGCCGGACAAGCGCCGCCCGCCGGGTACTACCACCTCGAGCGGATGGTCGGCGCGATCGTGCGCCGCGGGGGTGCCGTCGGGGTGTGCGGGACGTGTCTGGACGCTCGCGGCATCCGTGAGGCGGAGCTCGTCGACGGCGCTCGCCGGAGCACGCTCGAGGAACTCGCGGCGTGGAGCGCCGCCGCCGACAAGATTCTCGTGTTCTGAGTCCGGAGGAGGCCCCCATGACGCGCGAAGCTCCCCGGGTCGTGGTTTTGGGCGGCGGTGTCGGCGGACAGGTCGCGGCCAACGAGTTGTGCCGGAGACTCGACGGGCGCGTGCGGGTCACGCTGGTGGAACGCGAGGCGCATCACGCCTTCGCCCCCTCGTTCCTCTGGGTCATGACCGGGGACCGTTCGGCGGCGGCGGTCACGCGCCCGCTGCGGGCCCTGCTCCATCCTGGCGTCCAGGTGGTCACGGCGGAGGCCACGGGCATCGACTTCGCCGCGCGCCGCGTCGAGACGACGGCCGGCCAGATCGAGTACGAGTTCCTGGTGGTGGCGCTCGGTGCCGAGCTGGCCTCGGATCAGATCCCGGGCCTGCCCGAGGCCGCCCACGGGTTTTATACGCTCGACGCCGCGGTGCGCCTGCGCGAGGCGCTGCGCTCGATCTCCGCGGGCACCGTGGCCGTCGTGGTCTCGTCGTTGCCGTACAAGTGCCCCGGCGCACTGCACGAGGCGGCGATGCTGGTGGCGGACCTCGTGCGGCGCCGGGGCCTGGCGGGCCGCGTCGCGGTGCACCTCTTCACGCCGGAGCCCCGGCCCATGCCGGTGGCGGGTCCGGCGCTGGGCGAGGCCGTGCGCGGGATGCTCGACGACCGCGGCGTCCATTTTCATCCCGGCCACGCGCTCGTCGCCGTCGACCCCGCCTCACGCGAGCTGGTGTTCGAAGGCCGCGGGCGGGTTCGCGCCGATCTGATCGTGGCGATCCCGCCGCACCGCGCGCCCGCGCTGGTGCGCGAGGCGGGGCTGGCGAACGAAGCGGGCTGGGTGCCGGTCGATCCGCGAACGCTCGCCACGTCCGCCGACGGGGTCTTCGCGGTCGGGGACGTGACGGCCCTCCCGCTGCCGGGGCGCTGGAAGCCCGACGTCCCCCTGATGCTGCCGAAGGCGGGGGTCTTCGCGCACGCCCAGGCGCTCGTCGTGGCGCGCCGCCTCGCGGCGGCGATCGCCGGTACCACGCCGACGGCGACGTTCTGCGGTGACGGCTTCTGCATGCTCGAAGCGGGCGGGGCGCTCGCGGGCGTCGCCTACGGGGATTTCTTCGCGCAGCCCGCGCCCCGGGTGGCCGTGCGGTCAGTCGGGAAAGCGTGGCACCTCGGCAAGGTGCTGTTCGAGCGCTGGTGGCTCCAGCCGTGGGGCCCCAGGCGGGCGGCCCTGAAGCTCGCGCTCCAGCTCGGCAGCTGCGCGGCGGGCATTCCGGTCTCGCTCTGAACGCGTCCACCTGGTCCGGAGGGCGCGCCTTTCAGGCCCGCCGCCGGTCGCCCCGGAGTCCTCTTGTTTCCGACGCGGCGCGGTTGACGCGGAACAGGGATACGCGACTGTTCCGGAACATGAGAGTGAACAGTTCCGGTGCCGCTTTGAACCGCGCCTCGCAACCGGGATTGCTCGTGCGTTCTGGTGGCCCGACGAGGATGTAGTCGATGCCGTGATGCACTGCCGTCGCGTGCGCCACCCGGACGTCCTCCGCGCCGAAGACGAGGTGGTGCAGCGCTGCGCTGCGCTCGACGTACTTCCGGCGAGGAATCATCGAGATCGGAATGCCCGCGGCCATGCGCCGCTCGGCGAACGCCGGCACGTACGCCCAGGTGCTCGGGTCGCGCGGGATCGGGTCCACCTGCACCACCGCGTCGGGCGGCGTGTGCCGGCGTAGCCACGCGAGGGCCTCCTGTTCCTGCGGCGAGAGCACCAGGGTCCACGGGAAGCCGGGGCCCATCGCGCGGTTCGCGATATCCTGCGTGTTGTACAGGTCGATGACCGTCGTCGGGAGCGCGGCCAGGGCCAGCGTTCCGAGCGCGAGCCCGCCGGCGCGTCGGCCGAGAGGCGGCAGCGTTCGCAAGCGTTCGACCGCGGAGGCCGCGAGCGCCGCGAACGCGACGAACAGCAGGTGCCCGCTCCGCCAGCCCACATAGACGTTCTGGTGGTCGCGGACGTCGACGAAGAAGTAGAAGAAGACGCACGTCGCAACCAGCGCGCCGATGGGCCACAGCGCGCCCTGGCGGCGCCGGAGAGCCGCGATCGTGCCAGCTGACGCGGCGAGCAGCATCGGGCCGAAGCTCAGCAGCAGCGACTCGACCGGCCGAACGAACGCCGGGCTTCGCACGAGCGAGACGAGCGGTCCGTCCGAGCGGTCGATGTAGCCGAGCCGGAACACGGCCAGTACGGCCGCCGCCAGCGGCATCGCGCCAGCGCCCGCGTGCACGAGGAACCGGCGCCAGTCCCGGTGACGCACGCAGCCGCTCAGTTCGTACAGAGCGAGCGCGGTCGTCAGCATCAGCGCCCCGAAGGTGCTGATGAGGAAACTGACGGCCAGCAACACCCCGGCGGCCAGCATGACGCGCGCATCGCGGGGGGCCCGTCGCCTGGCTCCGACCAGGAGACCCGCGAGGCCGAGCGCGTAGCCGGCGGCGTGATGAGGCTGATAGAGCAGGAGCCGCTGCAGGCCGTCGATGGGCATGCCGTCGTATTCCCACCGCACCGCGGCGTCGATGTTCAGATACCGCACCAGCCCCAACGGCGCGCCCTTCTGGTAGAGCCGGAGCAATTCCCACAGGCCCTCGAAGCTCGTGAAAAGCACGGCGCCGCTGGCTCCGATCGCCGCAGCCGCCCCGGACCCGACGAACTGGCGCACGAATCCGAAGAGAAAGGCGGCGAAGGCGAGGTCCATGAAGATCGACTGGCAGAGCAGGAGTTCGTCGAGTGACGCCCGGCGGCCCGCGTGGCGGTACCCGACGCTCACCACCAGGTGCGGCAGCCAGTAGTAATGCAGCACGTCCCCCGCGTAGAACGGGTTTCTCGGCGGCATCTCCCCCTTCGCCACCTCGGCCACGACCGCCATGCGCCACACGTAATCGGCGGTGAAGTACGCGCGATAGGCCTTGCCGTCCGGGACGGCGGCGCCGACGCGCGCGAAGGGTCGTGCCACCACCAGGGGGACGATGAGCAGGAAGAGCAGGAGCGGGAGGATGTCGCGCCGGGTGAGCGGCACGAGCGCGAGGCGCCCGCGGAGCGCCCGCGCCGGCCACGCGGCTGCGGCGGCCAGCAGCGGTGCTCCCGCGAGCACCCAGAGACCTCGCCCGCCGGCGGCCCACAACGCGAGGAGAGCGACACTCGACAGCCCGAAGCCGGCGATCGGCCCGAGCACGACCGGGGTCAACCAGCCGCCGTCGCGCCCGAGCGCCGCGCGCCCGGCCAGCACCCCCGGTGCGGCGAACAGGGCGAAGGTCAGGCCTGCGGGGAGAAACACGAGCGGCCGCGCCACGCCGGCCAGCGTGAGCAGGACGCTCGCGACCGCGGTCACGGCGGCGAGCCAGAGGAGACGGGGGACGCGTGCCGCCATCGTTCGCGCGCAGGGCGCGATCTTAGCACGCACGCCAGCCGACCTCCGCGGCTCCCGCTACCGCTTCCAGGCGGCTTCGACCTCGATGGTCTTGTTGTTAATGTCGGTCCCGGTCACCTTGATGCTCTTCGGGCGCACGACGCGCAGGTTGAACGGCGTTCCGTCGCGTCCCCGGAAATTGCCCAAGGGGAAGTCGCGCTTCTCGCCGTTGTCCAGGCGGTAGACCGACGCGATGAACTCCGTCGTCCCGCCCACCGGGATGATCCGCACCTGCACGTCGCGCAGCGCCAGCCCCGAGCGGTTCTCCACGGTCACGAACATCTGGGTGTTCTCGATGCGGATCGGCGCATCAGCCGGGAGCGTGGGGCCGCCGGCGCCGGCGCACGCGGCGAGCATCGCGGCGCCCGCGAGAAGGAGTATCGGGCCGACCGACCAGCGATGGCGCATCGGACCTCCTTGTCTGCGGAGTTCGCCCGCCAGAAAATACGTCGTTCGCGAAGACGAGCCGGTTGCGCAGCGCGCCGAAGACGAAAGGACTCTACCGCCGCGCGCCCGGCCGGTCAAGCCCGCCGGGTGCATCCCTCACGGCACCTCCGCCGCCGCGCGCGCCACCGCGACGGCCGAGTGCGGAGCCATCGCCTCGTACAGCCCCACGAAACGCTCCGGCTCCCCGCCGCGATAGGGGCGGAGATTCTCGGCCCACCGGAAGGCGATCGACTGGTAGTACAGCGCGACGTCCACCCGGAACGGACCCGCCGCGCCCGCCACCGGCACGACATAGCGAACGCGGTCCCCGCCGCCCTGGAAATCCGGGTCGCCCGCGGCGCGGCCGCGCACGGCGATGTCCTCGCCGGCCGTCGCCTTGTCGAAGCCGCTGGGGAGCAGGCGGTTGTCCTTGACGAACCGCACCGCAGCGATCAAGCCCGTCGTGGGCCGGCCGAGCGCGTCGGCCATCACGGCCTCGTAAATCTGCACCTCGTCCGGCGCCCGGATCTCCGTGTAGTGCGGTTCGTAGCGCCCAGGGTCGTCGTCGTGGTCATTGCCCGCGATGCGGCCGGTCGGCGAGACGGCGCCCGACTCGAACACAATCCGCCCCTGCCGGTCTCGGACCGCCAGGTAAAGCCAGGCCCGTCGCGACGGATAGCCGGTCGGCAGCTTGTGTCCCGTGAGGTTCTCGACCGCCACGTCGACCACCAGCGTGTCGTCTCGACGCGCGGCCTGGCGGATGGAGACGGACGCCGTCGATGCCTGGAGCTGCCGCTCGGTCGCCTGCGCGACCGCCTCGAGTTCGGCCGGCAGCGCCTCGACGCCGAGCATCGTCCGGTACCGCGCTAGCAGGCGCAGCATGAACACGTTCCCACCGATGAAGGTGTGTCGCGCCAGACCGACCCGAGCTTGGCCGAGCACCGAGGCCATCGGGGCCGGTTCGGTGACGGCCGGCATGTGGCACGACTGGCAGGAACGCGAGTCGCGGAAGGCGCTGTGGCGCCATTCGAGGTACGGGACCTGTTCCGGAAGCCGCCCGATGGCTTCGCCCTGCGGACCGCGCGCTGTGGTGTAGAGCGTGTGGCACGTCGCGCAGAGCTCCGATTGCCGGACATGAGCGGCCTCGGTGGGGACGAAGCCGGTGGCCGAGTGCATGACGCCCAGCCGGCCCGGGTCCACCGCGAAGGGTCCGAAGACCCTGGGCGGCGACGCCTCGTCCAGCACGTAGCCGCCCGTGAAGCTGGCGTGCGTGCCGAAGGCTTCCGGCCGGATCCGGTGGCAGAGCGTACAGGAGACCCCGTCGGCCGCCAGCCGGGCCTCCTCGGTGGCCCTGACGGCGCCAGCGGCCAGATGGGCGAACACGCGGCCCAGCCGGCCGGCGGCGCGCGCCAACGTTCGGGCCATGGGCATGTGGCACACGGCGCATTCGTCTTCGATGTCGCCCGCCACGCTGGGATGATCGAGGGTCTCGCGCCGCACGGAGGCCTGCCAGTAGGGGTCGCGCGCCGACTGCGCCATCATGGAGCCGCGCCAGCTCGAGCCGATCGAGATGTCCTCGCCGGACGGGGTGATCAGGTTGTTGTGACAGGCGAGACAGTCGTGCGACGTCGCGAAACGGACGCCGTCGGCAGCGCTTCCCCCTGCGGTCGTCGCGAGGGCCGCTCCGGCGACCCAGAGCGACGATCCCGCCGCCGCGGCGAACAGCCAGGCGGCCGCCGCGCGGCGCCGCTCACCGCCAGCCGTCGAACAGGCCTCCATCGAACCAGTCCCAGAGGAGGTACGCCATCACCTCGGCGGTGCGCCCCCTGCGCTCGTTGACCGGCAGGCGCACGCCGAGGTTGACCATGACGTGCTGCCGCCGACTGAGCGTCACCTGCATCTGAGGGACGGCGTCCCAGACCAGCGCTTCGCCACGTACCAGTTCGCGCACCCCAAGGACCTCGACCATGGGCGTCCACGTCCGTCCGAAGCGTCCCTGCACGAGGCTCCGACCGACCGCCGCGCGCACGAACGTCTCAGCCTCCGCCTTCGTCCGGTCGAAGGGGAACTCGAAACCGACCTGCGCTTGCACGAAGGCGTCGCGCGGGAGAAGCTGGCCGAAGGCCACGAACGGTTCGAAGACCGCCACGCCTTTGCCGAAGCCGCGCGTCGTCTCGCCGGTGGGCAGCACGACCTCGCCCGCGACGCTGAGGATCCGTCCGGCCGCGAGGCTGTGGAACCAGGCGTGCTTGAGCCCGACCGCCAGGTCCCCCACCCCGCCCTGCCAGGAACCGCCAGGCCCGCGCGCCAGGCTGAGCGGCAGTGCCAGCTCGACCTGGCTCCGTGGACCGAACCGTCGCTCGTACAGGAACTCGTGCGTGATGGAGCCCGCCTCCGTCGCCGCCACCGTGGTGGTCAGGACGGCTTCGTTTTCGGGGAAAGCCTTTTCGGTGACGAGCGGGCGGGGCAGGTTGAGCTCGCCGCGCGGCCACGCGGGGTCCGTGCAGAAGGTCCGGATGTGACTGATGGCGAGCTGGAGCTCGGCCGGCGACAGGGCGGTGCCGAAGGCCGGCATGCGGCGATCGAAGGCGCGAGCCGGACCGCCGTCGTGGGCGACCGCCAGCCAGTCGAGGTCGGGCTCCGGGGTGGTGAAGGCGCAGTCGGTGAAGTCCGGCAGGGGCAGGTCGAAGCCGACGCGCTCGCGCGGCGCCCCGCGCCCGTCGCGTCCATGACACACCGCGCAGGCCTGCTCGTACACGTCGGCGCCTGTCCGCACCGGAGTCGCCATCGGGGCCGCCGCGGCCTGGGCGGTCCAGGCCTCGGGGCGCGTCTCCAGCATCAAACTGAGGAGCACGATGGTGGTGACTCGGAGCAGTCGCGTCATGGGACCGTTCACGCCGAACGCCTCCCGAGGTCGTAAAGGCGGGAATCCCCTCTAGTGTACTCAAGGGTGCGCATCCCGCTCAAGTCTCTCCGCACAGGCGCGGTCAGAAACTGAACCGCCAGGCCGCCGAGAGGTGCGAGTTGCGGTGGAACTGTCCGATGAAGTCGTCCGAGGCCCCGCGGATGAGGCTGCCGGTCAGCGTGACGCGCCAGTGTGCGCCGAACGCTTCCGAGTACTCGCCGCGCAGCCACAGGCCCGCGAGCGTCCGCCGGACCGCCCACTCCAGCGCCACCCGGCGGTTCGGGTCGATCGTGTAGAAGGCTTTCCCCACGACGGCCCCGGCGAGGCCGCGATCGGGCGCGAACGCCGTCCCGCGCCGGCGCACGGACACGAGCTCGCCGGCGTATCCGGCCACGAGCAGCCACTCGCCGCGCTGGCGCTCCACCTGGACGACGTAGAGGAGGTAGTCGTCGGCGTCGCGGTCCGGCGCCCAGAAATACGCGGCCTCAGTCTTGACGGTGAACCAGGGGAACGGCCGCGCCAGGTCACCGCCTAGACTGCGCAGCCGCGGGAAGCGCTGCGCGAGCGCCACGGCGGGCGGCGGGACGAGGGTCGGCAGCACCGACGCGTCCACTACCGGCAGGTGCTGAACACCGTCGAAATACGTCAGGGCGGATTCGTAGCCGTCTCCGAGGTGTGTCCACCGGACACCCATTTGACGCCTGCGAGGCACGCGCACGCCCGCGTCGAGCAGGGTCAGGCCGCGCGCCGGTTCCGGGACGACCGTCCAGCGCTTGTCGTACAGCGGGATGCGGCTGGGGGTGGGGCGCGGCGTCCACACCACCTCGAGGCTGTGCCGCTCGCCGCCGTACGCCAGTCTCGCTGCCGTGACGGCGAGCAGCTCCTCGTCCACGACGGCGAGGTAGTCGCGGGGCGCGAAGCGGTCGGTCGGATTGACGAAGTCGACGGCGCCCCAGCGGATGAACTGCTTGCCGGCCTCCAGCGTGAACCGCCCGCGCGCGACCGTGACGTTCAGCTCGCGGACCGCGAGGGCCCGTCGCCGGCGCGCCTGGTCGAACCAGTCGAGCGCCCAGGTGCGCTCGACGTGACCGTAGGTGTCGAGGCGCGCATCGACTGCCCCGCGCACGCGGAGCGCGCGCGCCAGGTCCGCGGCGCCTTCCAGGCGGGCGTGGACGTCGCCGATGAGGCGCGTCGCGTCGGTCGCCGAGGCCTGCGGGTACCAGTCGCCCCGCACCTGCAGGAATCCGCCGGCTGTCACAGGCTGTGCGGCGGCCGGCCCGAGATCCCCCGCGAGGGCCCACGCGAGACCCAGCGCCGCCATCGCCCCCCGCGCGCCTCTGCACCGCCGGTCCCGGTTCCGGTTCGATCGCATGCCCGCCGCTCCGAGATCACCGACCGCGCCTGAGGGCCTCGAGGGTGAAGTCT
Organism: uncultured Vicinamibacterales bacterium; assembly: GCA_964478975.1. Lineage (GTDB taxonomy): Bacteria > Acidobacteriota > Vicinamibacteria > Vicinamibacterales > JAHECP01 > CAYZKQ01. The sequence goes on from CAYZKQ010000025.1 coordinate 9,535, forward strand.
TCCTCGCGCATCGGAACGTTGTACGCGAGCCGGTCGAGCGTGAGGATCGTCCGGCTCTTCCGCCGGAAGTCCGTCATCTCCAGTACGCGGGCCGTCCAGATCCCCTGCACGTTCTCGATCTGCCGGTAGTTCAAACGGCGGACCAGCTCCTGCTTCAGGTAGTTCTCGATCCGCACGAAGGCGTAGGTGTCCTTTCGGATCCACAAGATGGACGAGGTGTACTGCGAGATCCTGCGCGGGCCGGGCCGGGCCTCGATTTTCCAGCAGGACGTCCCCTCGACGATCTCCTCGCCGAGGAGGCGGTACTCGTACTGGTCGACGTCGCGTTCCTCGAGGTCTTCGAAGCTGAAGTCGGTGCCGAAGAACCGCGTCGAGCGGTCCTGGAGGGCGATCCGGCGCTCGCGCTGCAGCGCCGGGGTCCACATCCACTGATCCGACGCGCGGTCGGGATGATTGACGATGAGGAGCGCCACGCCGCGGACTTCGGGCGGGTCGAGGAAGCGGAGCACCGCCTTGCTGCGTCCGTGCGAGCCGAGGCGGTCGAACGTCCAGCGCTTGTCGACGATCCGGCCCCTGGCGTCGATGACCTGGAGGCGCCCCTCGTAGTGCTGGGACCGCGCCTCGCTGCGCCGCTGGTGCTCGGCGACGATGTCCCGGGGATCTTGTGGCGGGATAAGCGCCGGTGCCGGGCCGCCGAGGAGGGCAGCGGCCAGCGCCGCCGCGGCGATCCGTTCACTCATAGGCGAGCGCCTCCACAAGCGACGCGCGTACGGCGACCTCCCCGGGTCCGACCGCGGAGAGCAGCGCCGCCGCCGCGAGCGTCGGCACCAGGCCAAGGGCGATCGCCGCTGGATACTGATACTGGAGGTGCTGCCCGCCGATGTCCCGGGCCACCTCGAGCACGTACCACAGATTGACGCCGCCCAGGGCGAACCCCAGCGCGAGGCCGATGACGCTCGTCGCGATCGCCTCCATCCAGACCGTGCCGCGGACCTGGCGGCGCAGGCCTCCGACGGCCTGGAGAACGGCCAGCTCGCGGCGGCGGTCGAGGATCGACACGGTGAGCGTGTTCGCGATCCCGAGGACGGCGACAAGGACGGCGACGGCCATCTGCGCGTACGTCAAGGCGAACCACTGGTCCGTCAGGCCGAGGATCCACTCGCGGACCTCGTGGTTCATCAAGACGAAGACCCGTCCGCCTGGCCCGAGGCGCGCCAGGATGCGAGCGCGGACCGCCGCCGGATCCTCTCCGTCGCGGACGTACACGCGGAAGACGTTGACGCTGTCATCGCCCCACTCCCGGATGAAGACGCGCCGGTCGATCAAGATGGTGCCGAGCTGGTCCGACCAGTCCTTCACGATGCCCACCACGGGCAGGCGCAGCAGACCGCGCGGCGTCGGGATCGCCAGGCGGTCGCCCAGCCGGATGCGCTCGAGGTCGGCGAAATTCTCCGACACGATGCACCCCTCGCCGGCGGACGCGCGGCGGTACATCTCGCGCGCGTCGCCGGCCACCGGCCGCCGGGGCGCGCGCCGGCCGAGACTGTCGAGCTCGACCGAGATGAGCAGGATCGGGTGATCGCCATAGCGGATCCGCGTGCTCCGGACGCGCTGGATCGCGTCGACGCCCTCCACCGAGGCGATCGCGTCGCCGAGCGCCGCCGGGAACCGCACCGACCGGGCCGACAAGCTGCCGGTCGGGGTCACGAACAGGTCGGGATTGAGCGCCGTCGTGACCCAGTCGAGGATGTCGGTGTAGCTGGCGCGCGCCATCCCGCCCAGGCCGATGACCTGGGCGAGCGACAGCATGAGGGCCGCGACCGTGCCCGAGGTGCGGCGCGGCGCCTGGATCAGGCTGTCGGCCGCGAGCGTCCCCTCGACGGGCCGCAGCCAGCGCAGCACCGGACGCAGCAACTCGGCCAGCGCCAGGGCGAGCGTCGGGGTGAGGAGCAGCGCGGCCACGACGGTGAGCAGGTAGCCCGCATAGAAGGCGAGCCGGAAGCCTTCAAGCGCCAGGCACCCGGCGGCGGCGGCGCTCAGGGCGAGAGCCAGGCGGCGGCGGACGCGGTTCTCGCCCGCGGTCAGCACCTGGTACTTCCCTTTCTGGAGCGCCTGCACCGGGTCGACGCGCGCGGCCTGTCGGGCGGGCAGCCACGCGGCGACCACGCTCGTGACGAGGCCGGCGGCCACGGCGGCCGCGAGCACACCGGGCCCCAGCTCGACCGGTTCCGGCCGCTGCGCGTACCCGAAGACGCCTTCCAGCATCCCGCTGATCCATCCCACCAGGCCGCGGGCGAGCCCGAGGCCCGCGACCCCGCCCAGCCCCGCGCCCACCGCGCCGAGGACCGCCCCTTCGACGAGAAATAGGGTCCGGATCTGGCCGCGCGTCGCCCCGAGCGCCCGCAGAATGCCGATCTCGGTGCGCCGCTGGGTGACCGCGATGGCGAAGGCGTTATAGATGATGAACATCCCGATGAACAGCGCGAACAGGCTCGAGATGCTCATCGAGATCGCGTAGACCTCCAGCACGGCCTCGTACTGGCGGCCGCGCGCGGCGGGCGGTTCGACCTGGAACCCCGGCCCGAGGACCCCCGCGATGGCGCGCTGGCCGGCCTCGAGCGAGACCCCGTCGGCGAGCGCGACGTCGATGCGGTCGAAGGTGCGGCCGCGACCGAACATCCGCTGCGCGGCGTAAATGTCCATCACGGCCAGGTCGCCGCCGAAGGCGGTCGCCCAGCCGGTCGCCGCCATGATGCCGCGCACCGTGAAGGTCCGGTCGCCCTCGATCGTCCTCAGGACGAGCCGACTGCCGGTCGACAGCCCGTGCCGCGCGGCGAACTCGCGCGTGACGATCAGGGAATCGGGCTGCGCCAAGAACACCAGCGGGTCGTCGACCACGGCCTCCTCGCCGCTCTCGAACGCGTAGTCGCGCAGGCTGCGGTCGCCCGTCATGTCGACGCCGAGCACGAGCAGGCTGTTGTGTCCGGGCAGTCCCGTCTCGACCGGCGCCTCGATGACCGGCACCGCGGCGCGCACCTCGGGGACGGCCTGGACCCGCTCCAGGACGTCTTCGGGGAACCCGCCGTCGCCCGCGGTCACCTGCAACTGGGCGCGGCCCGCGACGCGGTCCACCGTGGCCGCGAGGCCGTCGAAGACGGCGCGGTTCGCCGCGTGCATCCCGATGAAGACGGCCACACCAAGGACGACCCCGCCGGTGGTCAGGAGGACGCGCGCGAGGTGGCGGCGCGCGTACGGCCACGAGATCAGGCGGAGCAGCCTCACGATCGCTCGTCCCCGACCAGCCGCCCGTCCCGGAGCGTCAGGCGCCGCGGGCACGCGCGCGCCACCGAAAGGTCGTGCGTCACGATGAGGACGGTCGCGCCCAGCCGCGCGTGCAGGTCGCGCACGAGCTTCAGGATCTCGGCGCCCGTCACGGTGTCGAGGTTGCCGGTCGGCTCGTCCGCGAGCAGGATCGGGGGATAGACGGCGAGCGCCCGCGCGATCGCCACTCGCTGCCGTTCGCCCCCGGACAGTTCGTCCGGCCGGTGATCGATCCGCCCGGCCAGCCCGACCAGCTCGAGCAGCTCCCGCGCCCGCTCGCGCGTGCGCGCTCGCGGCCAGCCCCGCAGGTGCAGCGGCAGCGCGACGTTCTCGAGACACGTCAAGGTGGGCAGCAGGTTGAAAAACTGGAAGATGAAGCCCACCTTCTCCCGCCGCACCCGCGTCAGCTCATCGTCCGACAGCCCGGCGAGGCGCTGGCCGTCGACCACGACCTCGCCGGACGAGGGCCGGTCGAGCCCGCCGATCAGGTTGAGCAAGGTCGACTTGCCCGAGCCCGACGGCCCGACGATGGCCGCCATCTCGCCGCAGGCGATCGCGAGGTCGACGTCGTCGAGGGCGACCACCTGCCGCTTGCCGTCGTACCGCTTGGAGACGCGGCGCAGCTCGACGATGGGTGCGTCGGTCATGGTCGATCCGGACATCGACAGGCGCCGCGCGGGGTCCTAGGGCCGGCCGAGGCGGGCCACGATCGCGTCGATCGCCGCGGGCGTGTCGACCACGAACTCGTCGCCGCGGAGCGCGAGCGCATCCGCGCGGAAGCCGAAGCCGTAGCGCGCGAGACACACGCCCGTGCCGGCGCGCCTGGCGGTTTCGAGGTCCACGGCCGAGTCGCCCACGAGCAGCGTTTCGCGGGGGCCCGCCCCGAACTCGTCCATGAGGTGCCGGAGTCCGGCCGGATCCGGCTTGCGCGGAAGCGGCCCGTCACCCGCGACGACCGCGCGGAAGAAGCTCGCAAGGCCCGTACCGTCGAGAAGGCGGCGCGTCGGGCCCGAGGGCTTGTTGGTCAGGACCGCCAGGGACCCGCGCTCCGCGAGCGCCGCGAGGAGCGCGGGCACGCCGGGATAGGGCCGCGTGTGGTCCAGCAGGTGCCGGTCGTAGATCGCGAGGAAGCGCGCGACGGCATCCGCCGGCGGCGCGCCGAGCCCGGCGGCGGCGAACACGCGCTCGACCAGCGCTCCCGCACCGTCGCCGACCATGTCCGCCACCACACGCTCCGGCAGCGGGCGCCCGCCGTACTCGACCACCAGCGCGTTGGCGCTCACAGCCAGGTCCAGCCACGAGTCCACCAGGGTGCCGTCGAGGTCGAAGACCACCAGCATCGCGTCCCTTCAGGATACGCGAGAACACGCTGCCGGAAATCCGGCAGCCGCACGGACGTCGGCGCGGGCTTGTGAGCGACCCGCGGCTCGGGGAACCAGCTTTGGAGTGGACACGGCCCCTGCAGTCCGCGCATATTCAGAGGCGGCGCATTCTGGCCTGCGAGGTGCGTATGTCCGACACCCCCGCGCGACCGCTCGCTTCCGCTCTCGGCAGCACGCCCGCCGCGACCGACAAGCAGTACCGCCACCGGACGATCGGCGATCATGTACTCCGGCCCGAGACCCTGATGATGGGGTACGGCTACGACCCGAGGCTGTCCGAGGGGGCCGTCAAGTGTCCCATCTTCCAGACCTCGACGTTCGTGTTCAAGAGCGCTGAGGAGGGCAAGGCGTTCTTCGAGCTCGCCTACGGGTTGCGCGAACAGCGGCCCGCGGAGGAGATGGGACTCATCTACTCCCGCATCAACAACCCGGACCTGGAAATCCTCGAGGACCGGCTCACCCTGTGGGACGGAGCCGAAGCCGGTCTTGTGTTCGCCAGCGGGATGGCGGCGATCGCCACGACGCTCCTGACGTTCCTGCGGCCCGGGGACGTGGTGGTCCACAGCGAGCCGATGTACGGCGGCACGGAGTTCCTCCTCGAGAGCGTGCTCCCGTCGTTCGGCATTCAGCACGAAGCGTTCGCGGCCGGCCCGCGCGGACGCACGCTCGAGGAGGCGGTGGCGGAGGCGGGGCACCGGGGCCGCCTCGGCATGATCTTCGTGGAGACGCCCGCCAACCCGACCAACGGGCTCGTCGACATCGCGGCGTGCGTCGAAGCCGCCCGCCGCGCCGAACCGGACGAGCGCGGCCGGCCGCTCGTCGCCGTCGACAACACGTTCCTCGGCCCCCTCTGGCAGCACCCGCTCGAGCTCGGCGCCGACCTGGTGATTTACTCGCTCACGAAATACGCCGGGGGGCACAGCGACCTGGTTGCCGGCGGCGTCGTGGGCCCGCGGGCGCTCGTCGCCCGCATCCGGGCGTTGCGCTCCATCATCGGGACCGTCCTCGACCCGCACACGTGCTGGCTGCTCATGCGCAGCCTCGAGACGCTGAAGCTGCGCATGACGAGCGCGATGAAGAACGCGCGCTACGTCGCCGAGTTCCTGGCGGACCACCCGAAGGTCCGGCGCGTCCACTACCTCGGCTTCCTCGGCGAGGACGACCCGCAGTTGGCCATCTACCGCCGCCAGTGCAAGGCGCCGGGCTCGACCTTCGCCTTCGAGATCCACGGGGGCGAGCCCGAGGCCTTCCGGGTGCTGAACCGCCTGAAGCTCATCAAGCTCGCCGTCAGCCTGGGCGGCACCGAGACGTTGATGGAGCACCCGGCCACCATGACGCACGCCGACGTCCCGCCGGACAAGCTCGCCGCGCTGGGCGTGACGCCCGCGATGCTCCGCATCTCGGTCGGCATCGAGCATCCGGACGACCTCATCGCCGACCTGGCACAGGCGCTGGAGGCGATCTGAGAGCTGATCGGATCACTCGGGCGGGTGCAGCCGGCCGACCGCGACCTGCGCGGGCCGCAGGATCTCGTCGCCAATCGCGTAGCCGGGGCGGACGACCCCGACGACGACGTGGTCCTGCGAGGAGTCGATGACGGGCACGGTCGTGACGGCCTCGTGCCGGGCCGGGTCGAACGGCTGGCCGAGGGCTGCGACGGCGGTCACGCCGAAGCCTTCGAGTTTGGCGAGGAACTGCTGCCGGACGAGCTCCACGCCTTGCAGCAGCGCGTCGGTGGAGCCGCCGGCCCGCGCCGCGTCGATCGCCCGGTCGAGGTTGTCGACGACCTCGAGGAGCTCGACGAGCACCGCCCGCCGGCCCCGTTCGACGTCCTTGGCGATCTGCTTGCGCAGGCGGGCGCGGGCTTCGTCGAACTCGGCCGCCGCCGCGCGGTATTTCGCGATCGTGTCTTGCAGCAGCCGGTCCTTTTCGGCGAGCTGCTGCTCGAGGCTTTCGACGTAACTCGGCTTGAGCGACGGCACCTCGGCCGCCGCCTCGCCCTCGTCATCGCCGCGCACCCACCAGCGACGGTCGACGACGCGGATGTCGGAACTGGACGACGAACCGTCGTTCTTGTGGCTCATGTTTTTCTGCTTCTTCTGCTTCGTCACTCCGGGGGACGGCATCCCCCGGGCCCCCGCGGCGGCCCGTAAAGGGCC